>JAGXRF010000017.1 GCA_018335925.1 Flavobacteriales bacterium | reverse complement strand
ATGTCTCTAAATAATTGTAATTCAGAGCATATTCCCATATATTCAGCTGTAATATTCATCGCAATTAGTTCTAGATTTCCTAGCTTTGGTTTGCGGATTTGTTGAAACGCATCAATAGAAACATTCAATGATTGTAGATGTTTCAAAATAATTTCATAGTTTTGAATGAAGTTGCTCATATATTTAATGACTTGGTAATCAATTAAATATACGAATTATTTATGATTCACTGAGCAACTTTTTCATTTTTTTCTAAATGCACAACGGGTTGGAATACTTGAAAATTTACTAATTATGCCCTACATTTGAACACCAAAATTATAAATTTAATAAACAACCTAAGGTATTGTTATGGATTTTAAATTAACTGAAGAACATTTGATGATTCAACAAGCTGCCAGAGACTTTGCACAAAACGAATTGCTTCCTGGTGTGATTGAACGTGACGAACACTCTACTTTCCCAACCGAACAAGTAAAAATGATGGCTGAATTAGGTTTTATGGGGATGATGGTAGACCCGAAATATGGAGGTGCAGGATTAGACAGCGTTTCGTATTGTTTGGCAATGACGGAAATTGCAAAAGTAGATGCCTCAGCAGCTGTGATTATGTCGGTTAACAATTCCTTGGTTTGTGCAGGTATGGAAAAATACTGTAGTGAAGAACAAAAACAAAAATACTTGGTTCCGTTAGCTACCGGTGAAAAAATCGGAGCATTTTGTTTGTCAGAGCCAGAAGCTGGTAGTGATGCTACTTCTCAAAAAACTACAGCTATTGACATGGGAGATTACTACTTGTTAAATGGTACCAAAAACTGGATTACCAATGGTAGTTCTGCATCCATTTATTTGGTAATGGCACAAACCGATGTGGAAAAAGGGCACAAAGGAATCAATGCTTTTATAGTAGAAAAAGGATGGGAAGGTTTTGAAATTGGCCCAAAAGAAAAGAAAATGGGGATTAGAGGAAGCGACACCCACTCTTTGATGTTTACCGATGTAAAAGTTCCAAAAGAAAACAGAATTGGAGAAGACGGATTTGGATTCAACTTTGCGATGAATGTTTTGAATGGTGGAAGAATCGGTATTGCATCTCAAGCTTTGGGAATTGCAACCGGAGCTTATGAAACTGCTTTAAAGTATGCTCATGAGCGTAAAGCTTTTGGCAAAGAAATTATCAAACATCAAGCAATTGCTTTTAAATTAGCCGATATGTACACCAAAATAATGGCTGCCAGAATGTTGGTATTTAAAGCAGCGGTAGAAAAAGATGAAGGAAAAGACATTTCTATTTCAGGAGCTATGGCAAAATTATATGCTTCAGAAGTTGCTATGGAAGTAACAACCGAAGCAGTTCAAGTGCATGGTGGCAATGGATATGTAGCCGAATACCATGTAGAAAGAATGATGCGTGATGCTAAAATTACCCAGATATACGAAGGTACTTCTGAAATTCAACGAATTGTTATTTCGAGAGGGATGACTAATTTTTAAGATAATTAACTTTAAGTCCCATTCGGTTTTAATACATTTGACAGTCTGAAAAAACAGACTGTCTTTTTTTATGCAAAAAAAACAAATTGTTATTACCGGAACTTCTCGTGGAATTGGATTGGAACTAGCTTTGTTGTTGGCCAATCAAGGACACCAAGTATTGTGCTTGTCTAGAAAAAATAACAAAGCGTTGGCTCATCCAAACATCAAATTTCATGCATTTGACTTAGGAAGCCCTGATGCCAATTTTTGTGATTTTTTAAAAAACCATTTCAACACCATTGATATTTTAATTCACAATGCTGGAAGTTTGGTGAACAAACCTTTTGAACAAATTACAACAGAAGATTTTCTGCAAGTATACCAAACCAATGTATTTGGGGTTGCTCAACTTACCCAATGGTGTTTACCACACATGCCTCAAGGAAGTCATGTAGTAACCATCAGTAGCATGGGAGGTGTATTAGGCACTGCCAAATTCCCAGGTTTGGCAGCATACAGCTCTAGCAAAGGTGCAGTAATTACCCTTTCAGAACTTCTGGCAGAAGAATATCGCGATAGAGGCATTGCATTTAACGTTTTGGCATTGGGTGCTGTGCAAACCGAAATGTTGCAAGAAGCATTTCCGGGATACCAAGCACCAGTTACCGCTCCACAAATGGCTTCGTTTATTGCCCAATTTGCATTAACAGGCAACCAATTTTTTAACGGAAAAGTGCTACCGGTTAGTTTAAGTACACCATAAAAAGCATGCAATCGGTTTTAGAAAAATATCTTCCAACACATGCGGTTCCAATGGTGGATGCCTTATTGCAACAGCATTTGGTATATTTAAAAATCGTTCCAGCCCGAAATAGCAAGCATGGTGATTATCGAAAACTACCCAATGGGCAACACCAAATTACGGTAAATGGGTCGTTAAACCAATATCGGTTTTTAATTACTTTGATTCATGAAATTGCACATTTGGTAGCCATTGAAAAATTTGGCAGAGATATCGCTTCGCATGGAAAAGAATGGAAATTTACTTTTCAAAGGTTGATGTTGCCGTTTATCAGACCTGAAATTTTTCCGGAACAAATTTTACCATTGCTGGCTCGTCATTTTAAAAATCCTACAGCAAGCTCAGATACCGATGTACATTTGGCAAAAGCTTTAAAACAATTGGATGAAAGTTATGAGAACACCACTTTTATCCACCAAATTCCGAATGGAAGTATTTTTAAAATTTACAACGGAAGGACTTTTCAGAAGGTTGGTTTGAAAGTAAAACGTTATGTTTGCAAAGAAATATCTACCGGAAAAGCCTATTTATTTAATGCCAATGCAGAGGTAGAATGGATTAAATCCTAAAACAATGAATTCCAATTACTACGCAATATTAATGGCAGGAGGCATCGGTTCCCGGTTTTGGCCAGTAAGTACTCCTGAAACTCCCAAACAATTCCACGACATGTTGGGATGTGGACAAAGTTTGTTGCAAAAAACATTTGCAAGATTACAGCAAATCATTCCGACTGAAAACATTTTGGTTTTAACCAACCAAGCCTACCAAAATTTGGTTTTAAAGCAATTGCCTGCAATAAAAGCAGATCAAATTTTGTTAGAACCCGAAATGCGAAATACTGCTCCTTGCATTTTGTATGCCTCTTTAAAAATACAAAGTAAAAACCCGAATGCCATCACCATAGTTGCTCCAAGCGATCATTGGATTGAAAATGAAACTTTGTTTGCAGAACACATCCAAGCGAGTTTTGATTTGTGTGAAAAAGAAGATGCTTTGGTAACTCTGGGCATCCAACCAACCTTTCCAAACACAGGGTATGGATATATTGAATTTGATAAAAACGAGAAAAATACCTTTAAAAAAGTTATCCAATTTAGAGAAAAACCAGATTACCAAACTGCAAAAAGTTTTTTACAACAAGGCAACTTTTTATGGAATGCAGGAATTTTTGTTTGGAGCATAGCTTCCATTACCAAAGCCTTTGCAAATTTTCAACCAGAAATGTTTGCTTTATTTCAACAAGGAAAAAACAGTTGGAATACACCAGAGGAAGCAACGTTTATTGCAGAAAATTATGGCAAAGCAACCAATATATCGATTGACTATGCCATCATGGAGGCTTCAAACAATGTGTATGTTTTACCAGCAACTTTTGATTGGAGCGATTTAGGAACCTGGGGCTCTTTACACGAAAAGTTAGAAAAAGATACCAACCAAAATGCTTACCAAAACATTACCTTGAAATGTGATAATTTTACCGGAAATATCATCCATACGCAACATATACATACAGTAGTTGCCAAAGATTTACATAATTTTATTATTGTAGAACACAACCAAAATTTGCTTATATTGCCAAAAGAAAGTGAGCAAGAGCTCAAAAAGTTACTGCAATAGTGAAATTTTTATTGGTTTTATTTTGGTTTACTAGTATAGTATTTGGGCAATTAGATAATTTTAGCGTTCAAATAAGCACTACTCCCGAAACTTGCCCTAATAATGGTTCGGTTACATTTCAAGCAAGTAATACTACTCCAAATGCCACTTTAACTTTTGAAATTTATGCTTTGCCAAATTTATCTACTCCAATAGTAGTATTGAGTGGAGGCAACAATAGTTTTCAAAGTTTAAATTCGGGTAATTACCAAGTCAAAGTCATTCAAACATTAGGAGCAAACTCTGGTTTTATAACGCAAAATTTTAGTATTGAAAACCAAATTCAAAATATTCAATTTAATATTTCAGCTACCCGTCCCACTTGTATTCCTAACGGAAGCATCACTGTAAATGTTTTATCTGGCAATCCGGTTAGTTACGAAATTGTATCTCCAATAGTGGTACCTCCACAAAGTTCTCCAACCTTTAACAATTTAGGACCTGGACTTTATTTGGTTAAAGTAAACGATAATTGTGGCAATGGTTTTACACAAAATTTCAGTTTAACTACCATTACTCCCAATTTAATTATTTCAGGAATGGCTGAATTAAGTCAGCCTGATTGTAATACCAAAATAGTTGGACACACTTTAAGTTCACCCACTGTAATTGCATTTCCAGTCCAATTAAACATCACCATTCAATTACCAAATGGTTCTACGCAAAACATCCAACAAACTACAAGCCAAAACAGTTTCAATTTTTCTTTACCAGCATTTTATAATGTAAATTACAGTTATCAAATTCAGGCAACAGACGCATGTGGTATTGTATATAATATAAATCAAAATTTACTATTTGCTCCTAATATACAGCTAACTGCATTGCCTATTGATTGTAATAAACAAAGTTTACTAGTACAAATTAATAATGGAGTTGCTCCATATATCATACAATTTATTCAAGCACCAGCTGGATTCAATCCAATTTTATACCAACCTAATCATCCAGGGCCATTTACTACTGATGAAGTTAATTACTCCAATCCAACATTGAGTATTTTACCTGGTAATTATACTGTTCAAATTACCGATAGTTGTGGGGCAACAGCTACCAATAATATTTTTGTTTCAGATTTAACAGATACCTTTGATGGACAAATTGAATTCATTGCCACATCGTGTTCTAGTTTTTCGCTAGTTGGAATACGATTGCAAGAAATTATCATGCTTCAAGCACCAAATAACTATCCAAATAGTTTGCCATTTAACTATACTCCACAACTAAATAATGGAGCAATAGAAATAACTAATTTACCCCCCGGAAGCTATACTTTTTATTTGGTGGATAATTGTAACAATAGCATAACTTTAAACATTTCTACACCTAACATATCTGTGGGCAACCCCGATTTTTCTTTGTTAAACCGACCGGGTTGTCAAATTGGTTATGGCAGTATTCGTTTAACAAATCCAGCTACTTTTTCGCAAGTGGTTATTACTAGTGCTCCAAGTAATTTTAACTTTCCGCTGCCATTTTCTGTCAATAACTTAAATGGCAATACACTTTATTTATCAGAATATCCTGCTGGTGATTATACTATTCAGTTCATCAATGCTTGTGGATTCCCTCAAACTGCAACATTTCAAATTATTGGATATCAAGTTACCCAAAACGACATCGATATTACGCCACTTTGTGGAGCATTTCATCTTACCTTAGCACACCAAAGCAATGGAAATTTTGCACAGAATTTTTGGTTGCAAAAATGGAATCCAAACACCCAACAATGGACACATCCACAAACTGGAATTGCATACCCAGAGGGTTCATCGCCAAACAACTCCAACAGCATTCCATTAGTAAACAATTTTACCAATTTAAACTTTAATTTTTTGGGAGAGTTTAGAGTTTTAAAAAGATTTCAAATTTTAACTACCAATGGCGGTTTGAAAGATTGTTTTCAAACTTTAGAGACTTTTACTTTTGATGGAAATTTTGATATTCAAGTTTCTCCAATTGTTTGTAACCAAAATTTAGACGCTTTTGTAGAGGTTATAGGTGGAGTTGCACCCTATCAATACCGAATATTATTAAAAGATGGCGAACC
This sequence comes from Flavobacteriales bacterium, assembly GCA_018335925.1. Lineage (GTDB taxonomy): Bacteria > Bacteroidota > Bacteroidia > Flavobacteriales > Flavobacteriaceae > Flavobacterium. Next base: position 213,869 of record JAGXRF010000017.1, on the reverse strand, counting down.
TTTTGTAGTTGATAATGGTACCAATCCTTGGTTTAACGGCTTAACTACAGGCTTATATCGATTTGAAATTACCGATAGCTGTGCTCAAGTTAGGGTATTCGACATCCAATTGCAACCCATTGCCTTAGCTTTAAGTGGAGATACCGAAGTTTGCACCAATAGCAATGCGAGCATCACACTAAACGGGAATTTCCCGTTTTTGCAATACCAATGGTATAAGCAAGATGCTCCAAACAATATTTTAAGCACTAGTTTTCAATTAAACATACCAAACTTTCAGCCTTTTCAAAGCGGCACCTACATTTTAGAAGTTACTTACCCGAATGCCTCATGTGGTGCACAATTATTAAGTTTTGAATTAACTGCAAACAGTTTTCAGCCTTTGCCCGGAAATGGGACAACTGTAGCTTATTGCAGCCCAACTAATACTATTTCTTTGTGGGATTTACTGGAAGGTAATTTTCAAAATAATGGTGTTTGGACAGATGCAAACAGCAATGTTGTTACAGATACCAATATTCTTTTATCTGCACTTGCCTTAGGAACCTATTCATTTACCTATACGGTTTCCGGAAATTGTAATTTATCTGCTAGTACCAATGTAATAATTGAAATTGTAAACCAACCTGCTGCTCCAATTCTTCAGGTAAATCAACCTATATGCGAAGGCGGACAAATTCTATTATCTGCTCCAATGTATACCAATGCCACCTACATTTGGAATGGTCCTAATAACTTTGAAAGCAATGAACAAAACCCCATAATAAATAATGCCAACAACAACATGTCGGGGACGTATAGTTTGACCCTTATTCAAAACCAATGTGTATCTGACACCAGTTTTATCAATGTAAACATCCAACCTCAACCTAGCTTTGTTTTACAAGCTCCCACCTATTTTTGTCCGGGTACCAATCAAGAAATTTCTGTTAATGGGATTAATTTTAGCAACAATGAAGTTGTTTTTTCATGGTTTATCAACCAAAACTTGGTTTCAAACTCCAATGAATTAAATTTCGAAATCACCCAAAGCGGGGTGTATGAATTGCAAATTAATTGGAACGGGTGTATCACCTCACAAACTATAGAAATACTTCCTCTACCAAATTTTCAAAATCCAAACCCTGTTCAAATTTGCCAAAACAACGATGTGGTAGTTGCTATTCCATACAATCCAGATTTTACCTACCAATGGATTGGGCCAAATGGATGGGTAAGTAACGATGCCAATTTATTTATTCCGCAAATACAAACTTCCCAACAAGGAGTTTATCAATTATCCATAACTTATAACCAAACTTGTTTGGTTTTTGAAACCTCTGTTGTTATTCAAGTACAAGCTTTGCCAATTTTTGAAGTAAATGGCAACACCACTTTTTGTTTAAACCAATCTACTTTCTTAAGTGTAAATCCTGAAAATTTTGACATCAATAATGTACAAATTCAATGGTTCTGGAATGGCAATTTGGTTGGAAATGGGCAAACCATACAAGCTACCAATTATGGCAATTACGAAACTGTAGTTACCATATCTGCCTGTAGCACAAGTGTTTTTTCAGAAGTAATAGAAAAACAAAGCTCATTTGAAGTAGAAATTTTAGAATCGTGCGAGCAAGACCAATTGGTACTTCGTGCAAATATTACCGGAAGTGCAAACAATATTACGTATGCTTGGTATGGCCCCAATCAGTTTTTTAGTACCGAACCCTTTGTTATAATCACAGGATTTGCAGCTGGAACTTATGGTTTAATTATTACAGATGAGGAAGGTTGCACAGCTTCAAATGAAATATATCTTGCCAAAACTTTATGCGTTATTCCAAATTATCTATCTCCTAACCAAGATGGACTGAATGATTTTTGGAATTTAGCTGGTTTTGATGTACAAAAAGTAGAGATTTACAACCGATGGGGAAGATTGGTTTACGAAAAAGAAAACTATACCAACGAATTTACAGGGGTATCAATACAAGGAAAAAACCTTCCGGATGGGACTTACTTTTACCTGATTACTTTTTTAGACCAAAGCCAAAAGCAAGGGTGGTTGCAGTTGCAAGGAAGATAATTATTTCTGATTCTTGTAATACTCTTCTAAATACGTTTGACGAACTTTTTTAAATAAGTTAGAGGAATACACAAAATTGGTAACCGCTTCATTGTCGGTAATAAAAATATCTTTGTTGGAGCCTTCCCAAGCTTTTAAGCCATCTTTTAAGAAAACAATTTTTTCTCCAATTTCCATTACAGAGTTCATATCATGCGAATTGATCACTGTGGTTATATTGTACTCTTTGGTAATTTCTTGTATCAAATTATCAATCACAATAGAAGTTTTTGGGTCTAAACCAGAGTTTGGTTCGTCGCAAAATAAATATTTGGGGTTGTTCACAATGGCACGAGCAATGGCAACCCTTTTTTGCATTCCACCAGATAATTCAGAAGGCATTTTGTGGTGGGCATCTTTTAAATTTACCCGTTCTATTACAAAATCAACCCGTTCTTTAATTTCTTTTGGAGTTTTGTTGGTAAACATTTTTAACGGAAACGATACATTTTCCTCCACATTCATGCTATCAAACAAGGCACTTCCTTGAAATACCATACCAATTTCGGTTCGTACTTCTCTTCGTTCGTCATTCGATAATTCTGCATAAATTCTTCCATCAAATGAAATAGCACCTGAGTCTGGCACATGAATTCCCAACAAGCTTTTCAACATCACGGTTTTTCCGGAACCACTTTGCCCAATGATTAAATTGGTTTTCCCAGCTTCAAATAAGGTAGAAATCCCTTTTAATACAGTGACTCCCTGAAACGATTTTACCAAATTTTTTACCTCAATCATTAGCCTAACAACATTTGGGTTAACAAATAATTCATCAAAATAATCACAACCGAAGTCCAAACAAACGAAATGGTACTTGCTTTACCTACTTCCAATGCTCCACCTTTCATAAAATATCCGTGGTAGGAGGGAATGGTAGCCAATAAAAATCCAAATACGATGGTTTTGATCAAAGCATAAGTGATATGAAACGGAATAAAATCGTTTTGCAAACCTTGTACAAATTCGGCCGAAGAAACAAACCCTCCATATACCGATGCCATCCATCCTCCTAACACACCCAAAAACATACTCAAACTAATCAAAAACGGATACATCTGCAAAGCAATCAACTTCGGAAATACCAAATAATTGATGGAATTTACTCCCATCACTTCTAAAGCATCTATTTGTTCTGTTACCCGCATGGTACCAATACTTGAAGTGATATAGGAGCCTACTTTTCCAGCCATGATGATAGAAATTAATGTAGGAGCAAATTCTAAAATCACAGATTGACGAGTGGCAAAACCTATCAAATATTTCGGAATTAATGGGTTGGTTAAGTTTAAAGCAGTTTGGATAGAAACCACACCTCCAACAAAAAAGGAAATAAAAGCAACGATTCCCAACGAACCAATCACCAAGTCGTCTACCTCTTTTAAGATCAATTGTTTCATTACCGACCATTTGGTAGGTTTGTTAAATACTTCTTTGAGCATTAAAAAATAGCGACCTATGTGTGTGAGCATTTTCAGCATGGCACAAATGTAATAAAATCCGATGGTTTGCTCGAAAAAGCCAAGGAGTTTTCAAGCCCTATTTTTGTAAAAAATGTGGTACTTTTGCAAAAAATTTGAATTTTGGGAAGTAAAAACAAACTCAAGCGATTTGCAGAAAATGCCTCTTTTACCAATGTGATTGAACCAAGCAGAGAGGAAGTTGTTCAAAATTTATTGCCATGGAAAGGAAAATGGCAAGATTTTTTTGGCAACCAAAACCCAATTGTATTGGAATTAGGTTGTGGCAAAGGGGAATACAGTGTTGGATTGGCCCAACGTTTTCCAGAAAAAAACTTTATTGGTATCGACATCAAAGGAGCTCGTTTTTGGAGAGGTGCCAAAACAGCCATAGAAAATAACATTCGCAATGTGGCATTTTTAAGAACCCAAATCGAATTGATCACGCATTGCTTTGCAGCAAACGAAGTGGCAGAAATTTGGATTACTTTTCCCGATCCTCAAATCAAATACAAACGAACCAAACACCGCATGACCAATGCAGAGTTTTTAGATAAATACAAAAAAATCTTACAACCCGGTGGATTGATGCACCTAAAAACCGATAGCGAATTTATGCATGGTTATACTTTAGGTTTGTTGCATGGTTTAGGACATGAAGTTTTGTATGCCAACCACAACGTATACCACAATTTAGGAGCACCGGAAGAGGTAACTGCCATCCAAACTTTTTACGAAAGTCAGTACTTGGCACAGGACAAAGCAATTACCTATATCCGATTTAAAATCAATTAATCTTAGGCAGTTACCAAAGCTTGAGACAAAGCCAAAACTTCTTGCATGATTTGCATGCCTTTGTCTTTGGTGTACCATTTTTGCAATTCGGTTTTGATAAAATCGTCAATTTTACCATGTTGGGCTTTGTAATCGCTCATTAATTGCTGTGCTCCTTCTGGTCGAGGTCCCCAATCAAACAAAACTTCTAAAGTATCTGCATCTAATGCAATTAATTTCGGAATCGATTTGCCACCATTGGTTAAAAACTGTTGCATTAAAGCATCATTATCATCTCTTAACACCAATAAAAACTCTACTTGATTGGTGGTTTCACTCAAGTGATGTAATACCGGTACAATTTGAGCAGCATCTCCGCACCAACCTTCGGTAAGTACCAACCAAATCATTGGTCGATTGATTTGTTGCATTGCCAATTTAATTTCATCCGGAACCGAAATGGTTTTGTCTAAACGATGCATTCTGGTAACATTTAACTGGCTAAAATGCAATAGAGTTTCGTTTTGCACATGCCCCGTAGAAAGCTGTTGGGTTAACAAAACATCAATTTTTTCGCGATATTGAGGGTAAGTCATTGCTTGTTGCAATGCATCTTGTAAAATAGACTTCATGATTATAAAAAATTTACTCTGCAAAAGTAATGCATTATCGCTAATCGCAAAGTAACCTTTATTACACAACTATGGTGTAAAGTTTGTTGGAAGTGTTTTTCAGGCAAAACAATCTTGTTATATTTGCAGTGCAAAAAATAAAATCCCTTTTCATGAAATACCAACGAATATTGCTAAAACTAAGTGGAGAAGCCTTGATGGGAGAACGTTCTTACGGAATCGACCCAAAAAGATTGGCTGAATACGCACAAGAAATTAAAAAAGTGTACGACTTAGGAGTGCAAATTGCCATTGTGATTGGTGGAGGGAATATTTTTAGAGGGGTAGCAGGAGCAAGTAACGGAATGGATCGTGTGCAAGGAGATTACATGGGGATGTTGGCAACTGTGATTAACGGAATGGCATTACAGGGTGCTTTAGAAGAAGCCGGAATGCCAACCAGATTGCAAACTGCATTAAAAATTGAAGCTATTGCCGAACCTTATATTAAAAGGAGAGCGGTTAGACATTTAGAAAAAGGTAGAATTGTAATTTTTGGTGCTGGTACCGGAAATCCGTATTTCACTACCGATACTGCTGCTGTTTTGAGAGGAGTAGAAGTTAGTGCAGATGTTATATTAAAAGGAACCAGAGTAGATGGGGTGTACAATGCCGACCCAGAAAAGCACAAAGATGCTGTAAAATTCGACTATATTTCGTTTGAAGAAGTTTTGGCCAAAGGATTAAATGTGATGGATACCACAGCATTTACTTTAAGTCAGGAAAACGAATTACCAATCATTGTTTTTGATATGAACCAAGAAGACAACTTATTAAAAGTTTGTCAAGGAGAAACCATAGGAACTACCGTAACTATTTAATTAAATATTGTACGAAAATGACGGAAGAAATTAATTTTATTATCGACACTGCTAAGGAATCCATGGAGCATTCCATTGCACATTTAGAAAAAGAATTTTTAAACATACGAGCTGGAAAAGCTACCCCACAAATGTTGGGAGGGGTGTTTGTAGAATATTATGGTTCTATGACTCCACTTTCGCAAGTTGCCAACATCAATACCCCTGATGCAAGAACCATTACGGTAACCCCATGGGAAAAATCGATGTTACAGCCTATTGAAAAAGCAATTCAAGTGGCCAATTTGGGCTTTAACCCAATGAATAATGGAGAAAACATCATCATTTCTGTACCACCTTTAACAGAAGAAAGAAGAAGAGATTTGGTAAAACAAGCTAAAGCAGAGGCAGAAGATGCCAAAATTGGAGTTAGAAATGCCCGTAAAGATGCCAATACCGATATCAAGAAAGAAGAAAAAAATGGTACTTCGGAAGATATTTGCAAAACAGCTGAAGAACAAGTGCAAAAATTAACCGATAGCTACATCAAAAAAATTGACGAAATTCTTACCGTAAAAGAAGCGGAAATCATGAAGGTGTAAGTTATTGACTTTTATATAACCAAAGTAGGTCTTCAAAAATTAGCTCACTGTCATTCTGAACTTGTTTCAGAATCTATTAATAACTCAATTTCTAGTTTAAATTAAAAACTGAAACGAATTCAGCTTGACATAGGGAAATTATTTGGAGACCTTTTTTGTGTAAAATTATATAAGAAATATCTTCCTTAATAAAGCGTAATTTTATAATCTCTTTTGTCAGTATTTACTAATAAAAAATAAAACCTACCCCAACCACTTTCTAAAATCCCAAAAATTTTGAGGTGCCACCCCATGCCCTACCGGGTATTCATGATAGGTACATGTAATGGATAAGTTTTGTAAAAAATCTCTGGTATTTCTGGCCCATTCAACCGGAATTACATGATCTTCTGTACCGTGTGACGTAAAAACTTTTAGGTTGGTAAAATCATTATGTGCGTAATTTTCCACACACATTTCCGGGTTACAATATCCGCTTAAAGCAACAATTCTTGGGAAAGTTTGCGGATACGACAATGCCAAAGCATAACTTAAAATGGCACCTTGGCTAAAGCCAATCAACGTAATTTGTTTGGTATCAATTGGGTGATTTTTGCAGAATTCTTCCACAAAACTTTTAATGGTTTCTCTACTTTCTATTGCTTGTGGTATATCAGAAAACTTATTGGGACCGGCATCAAAATAAATAGCATACCATGCATAACTTCCGTATTGTAAGTCGTGTGGTGCTTGCAACGATAACACATAAGCATCTTTAGGCAATTCCGAAGCAAAAGAAAACAAATCTTGTTCATTACTCCCGTAGCCATGCAACAATACTAATAATGGATACTTTTCTTTCTCAACAGTTGGTTTTTGCAACAAATACTCTAACATTTTTTTCGGCTTATAACGATTTAAATACTTTTTGAAACAAAGCTCCTAAAATTGGAACGATACGATATTCTCCTTGCAGTGCTCCGGTAAAACCAAATATCCATAACAAAAAGAAAAACACATAAAACGGTGTGGTAATCAACCAAGTATCAAAACTTCCTACGATATAACCCAATGCATAAAACGTAAGCGAAATTCCTAAAGATTGACGAATGTGAAAGCTAGCAAACGGATGTTTGTCTTGGTTCATAAAAATCGCAATCAAACATCCGATAATGGTGAGGTAGGAAACTACTGCCACCTTTTTGGCTTGCTCCATACTGTTAATTTCCATATACTACTTGATTTTGATGTATCACTGCTACTGCTTTTCCTTTCATAGGTTTGCCTAACATAGCTGCATTTTTTGATTTACTTAAAATATCTTTTTCTTGAAACTCCCAAGATTTGTTCGGATCAAATAAAGTCAAATTGGCTTTTTGTCCAACTTCAATATTTGGTTTCTCTACTCCAAAAATAGCATAACCTCGAGTTAATTTTTCCACCACTACTTCCCAAGGCAATACTTTGCAAAGAGCTCCAAAAGCAGATTCTAATCCTATGGTTCCAAATTTTGCCAAGTCAAATTCTAATTTCTTATTTTCGATGTCTATCGGACAATGGTCTGTAACGACAATGTCAATCACGCCATCCAACACGGCTTGCACCAAGCCTTGCCGAGTAGCTTCGTCTCGCAATGGAGGTCTTACTTTGTAATTGGCATCAAAAGAGACTAAGTTTTCATCCGTTAAACACAAATGATGTACCGAAACAGAACATGTTACTTGTAACCCTTTGGCTTTTGCCTCCTGAATCAATTTTACCGATGCTAAAGTACTGATAAGTGGCAAATGTAACTTCCCTCCGGTGTATTCTAAAATTGCTAAATTTCTTGCTACGGCAACCTCTTCTGCCATAGCTGGAATTCCTTTCATACCCAATTTAGTGCTTACTTCACCTTCATGCACATACCCTTTAAATGCCAAATGTGCATCTTGAGAAAACGCAACCACCAAACCATTAAAATCTTTGGTATATTCCAAAGCTATTTTCAACAACAAACTATTGTCAACCGACCTGCCATAATCTCCAAAACAAATGGCTCCTGCTTGGTGCATGGCATACATTTCTGCCATATGGTTTCCTTCCATTTTTTGGGTTAAAGCTCCTTGTACCAATATTTTGGTAGCAGTATGTTGTGAAGCTTGTTGCAACCACGATACTTGTACTTCGTTATCCGTAACAGGTTGGGTATTAGGTTGTAAAATAATATGAGTAAAACCAGACTTTGCTGCAACTTGTAATCCATTAACCAAAGTTTCTCTTTCTTCATAACCTGGCTCTCCAAAACTAACCAATCCATCCATCCAACCTATGGAAAGCACATAACCGGAAGCCGGAATTACCTGCTCTGCTTTAACAGAAATAGAATCGGCAATTTGTTGGATGATGCCATCTTGAATAAGCACATCTTTGGTTTGCAAGTGAAACTCACTTTTGGGTGCAAACAGCGTTACTTGTTGGATGAGTAATTGCATAGGTTGGTAGTTGTGTTATCGTAAGAATTTTTGAATCAAGGTTTCTAAAACCAAAAATAAGAGTGCCAAAGATACAAAGGCTTTCCAAAGATTGGTTTCTGTTTGTTTGGATTTTAAGTCGAATAAGAACTTTTCTACTGAGGTAATAACTTCGCCCTCTGGATTTTCTACCCAACTTGTTTGGGTAATGTCACTTTCTGTTCTTGGCACATTCAAACTTAATTGCTGTACTACTTGTTCTTTTTTATCCACCAAATCGTAATTACCTGGAACCGTTGGCTCTTCCTCCAAACGCAAACGAATTTTTTGGTTACCGATTTGCTGCATCGGAACCACATTCCCAGCCGGTCCTTTTAAGGTTAATACTTCTTCTTTATTGACATTGGCTTCTAACGAAATACTTTGCGATTGCAACAACCATGCGGTTTGCATGCCTATGGTTTTATTTTGTAAAGCCATGTTGTATAAACTTGGTACTACTAGTGGAGTCTGCTTAAACGTACTCCATTTTTCCGATAATGGTGCTGCAAAAACAAATACCAAACCTTGCGAAACATTGGCAGCAAGCAAAAACGGGGTCCCATCTGCATAGCTTAATACCGAAGCAGCATTGGTTTGCAAACCAAAATTACCTACCGTTTTAGGATATGCAAAATTCTGGATCTCCTCTGTAAAAACTCCTTTGTATAAAGGATGAGAAAAAGCAATTTTGGTAATCCACTGTTCCCTTTCTTGGAAATTATTCCAACGAATTCCGAAATTTCCGGTTAACTGGTTTAAGGTTTTGATAGAATGATTTTCTTTAGGAATCAATACTAGTGTGCCACCTTGATCTACAAACGATTGCAACCTGACACTCCAACTTTCAGAAATGTTTTCCGTTTCGTTTAAAATTAATATCTCTGTATTCTCCCAAATGTTTTCTTCAAGGGAAGAAAATACTTGAAAAACAAATTCATTGGAAGTAAAAATTCTTTTCAAGTATCCTGCTTTTTCCGGGTTTCCAACCACGCTTACCACAGGTTTGGAAGGGTTTGCAATGGTAAAAAAGTATTGGTTATCATGAGGCAAACTATTGTCCTCTATGGCTACATAACCATGAATATTTTGTTTTGGCAAGTTGAAAGTTAAAATGTCTTCCTTATTAATTTTTTGCATCGATTTTGCCAATAACTGTCCTTGGTTATACACTCCAAAAGATATGGGTTGATTGTAATTGCCAAAGGTAGAAACCTTGACCGCAATTTGATGAAACTGCTCCGAAGCATTGGTTAAGTAAACGCTATCGATAGAAACATTGTGTAATTGTTCCGACACCAAAGGCAGGTAATGCCAGCGAACCAATTCGTCTTTTTTTAAATTTACCCAATTCGGGTTTTTCCCTTTTCCATCGGTTAAAACCACTATTTCCAGAGCTTCTTGCGGAAATTGGTTTCTAATTCTGTTAAGAATCAACTCTAAGTCAAACGGACTAGGTGTATAGGTTAGTTTTTGCAAAACACTAGCCATACTTTGTATGTCTTGGTTTACAAAGTTTTCATTTATCGTAAACAAATGAAAATTGGTGTTTTCTGGTATTTCTTCTAACAAACTTTGGCCTATTCGTTTGAGCAAAACGCCTTCTTTGCCTTTGGCTTCTAAAGAATAAGAATTGTCTAAAACAAATACCAAGGTTCCAGCTTGTTCCTTGTTTAGTTTTGAGGGGAAAAATGGCTTAGCAAATGCCAAGATAATCGCTGTTAATAACAACAACCGAGTAAGCAATAACAACCACTTTTTTAATTGAGAACTTTTTTGCGATTGCAATTGCAACTGTTGCAACAATTTAACATTGGTGAAATATTCTACTTTCCATTTTTGTAATTGCAACAAATGCACCAAAATTGGAATTACCAATAAAAACAAAAACCACAAAAGGCCAGGGTTTTTAAATAACATGAAGGCTTATATTTAAAAAGGTAAATATACGCAATTCCCTTTTTTGTTTTAGAGGAAGGTGTTCAACTATGTGTTAATTTTAAGAAGTATAAAGATTATTTTGTAACACCAATTACTTTTTCTTTTTATTGGCTTTTAAAGCACCTCTATTTCCTTTGGATGCTGTTTTAGGATTTCTTCGTCCGGGACCTCCTAAATTAACTTTTTTGTTTTTGTCTTTCTTTTCATGAAAAGCACCTCCACCCTCGATTTTCGGACGTTTTAACAGAAACTTTGGAGCAAGTTTTTCTTTTTCAAACTCTAGTAATTTTTCTGAGATTTCCACATTTGGCAACATTAATTCTGGCACCTCTGTTTCCATCAACACTTCAATTTCTAGCCAAGCATCTTCTTCTTTTTTGGAAACCATCGTCCAAGCATCTCCCTCTTTTTGGGCACGACCAGTTCGTCCGATGCGATGGATGTATTGTTCCGGAATTAACGGAACTTCTAAGTTAATTACGTGGGTAACATCGGTAATATCCAAACCACGAGCCATCACATCAGTAGTTACCATGATGCGAATTTGGTTGCTTTGAAATGCCTGAATAGCTTGCAAACGATAGTTTTGCGATTTGTTGGAATGCATCACTTCTACCGTATTTTCAAATCCATCTTCAAGCAAGGCATCATACACCAAATCGGCTATTTTTTTGTTGTTTACAAACACCAATACTTTTTCTAATTCAGGTTGCGACAACCAATGTTTTAGCACGTTGATTTTGGTTAAAAAATTGGGGACTTTACAAACACCTTGTCGGATTTTTTCTAAAGGAGTTCCGGAAGGTGCCAAAGAAACTTCTTCAGGTAAATCAAAGTATTCTTCTATCATTTCATCTACCTCATCAGTCATAGTTGCTGAAAAAAGAATGTTCTGACGTTTGCTTTTCATCATGGTTAACAACTGCACTACTTGTGGTCGGAATCCTAATTGCAATATTTCGTCAAACTCGTCTAAAACTAATTTTTGCAAGGCTCCTAACTGTAAATTTCCATCCAATGCTAAATCTAAAGTTCTTCCCGGAGTTCCCACCAAAATATCTACTCCTTCCATCAATGCCGCTCTTTGGGTATTGATGTTGGTACCACCATATACTCCTAAAGAACGAACCGACATAAATTCGGAAAGTTTTTGTACTTCCTCCAACACTTGCACTACCAATTCACGGGTTGGTACTAAAATAATTACTCTTGGGGTATGGGTATTTTGAAATTTCCAATGTTTTAAGATGGGAAGCAAATAAGCCCAAGTTTTTCCGGTACCGGTTTGGGCAATTCCAATCACATCTCTACCGGAACTAACCACTGGCATTGCTCTTTGTTGGATGGGAGTTGGATGAATGTAACCTATGGTATCAATTGCTTTTTGTAATGCTTTTGGAAGTTGCCAATCAGAAAATGTCATGAATCAGAATTTTTGCAAAGATACGGATTTAGAATGGAGCAATTTTTTAATTTGAAAACTGGTTTGGTGATGAGTGATAAGTGAACAGCAATAAGCTTTTTTATCATTATCATTCATCTTTTACCATTTACCATTCACCTTTGTCCGTTTTGTTTAAAAAGCAAAAAAAGGAACTGGATCTGGGCAGTTGGCTTTATAAAAATCTAGTTCAGAAGCAGCACAAACACCGGGATAATCTCCTGATTTGCCTTGCAAGTCTAAAATAATTTGAAAATGTAAGTGTGGAGCATAATCGCCATTTTCTTCTGCACCTCCTAAAGAGGCTATGACCTCACCAGCTTGTACTTTTTGACCAATTTGTAAAGAAGTTAAATTGCCACGATGCAGATGTCCGTATAGTGTGTAAAAAGTAGTTCCCGAATAAGTATGCTCTAAAATAATGGTTGGGCCATAATCACCTAATGCCTGATTGTCTTGAAAACTGTGAATCACACCATCCCATGCTGCCAATACCGGAGTGGCTGCTTTGGTCCATAAATCCAAACCTAAGTGAATATTACGGGCTTCGGTGTTGGGTTGTTGAAAAACAGCACTACGTTGGTATAAATTTCTAACTTCCAAGTATCCTCCATAAGCTACTTGTGCATCAGCACTTTGCAAATATTGATCTACCACTTCTTCAAAGGCATGTGCAGACATCTCCGTAGAAAAATATGGACTATCTACCGAAACATCTATTGGAATATAGAGTGGTTTCGGGTGATAGATTTGTAATACTTGAATTGGCTTTGGTAGCTTCGTTACAAACATCTTTATACCAATTTGGCAATGATTTGTTCCATGGTAAGGCCTTCGGCATCTGCACGATAATTTTTAACCAAACGATGACGCAACACGCCTTCGGCAACAGCTTTCACATCTTCAATATCAGGAGAATATTTGCCGTGGAATAACGCATGGGCTTTGGCTGCTAATATTAAGTTTTGCGAAGCACGAGGTCCTGCACCCCAATCTAAATAAGTTTTCACAAACTCACTTGCATCCGGATGGTTTGGTCTGGTGGCTGTTACCAATTTAACAGCATATTCTACCACATTATCAGCTACTACAATTTCTCTAACCAATTGTTGGTATTCCAAGATTTCCTCTGCTGTAAATAAGGCATTGATTTCCGGTTGATGGCCAGAAGTGGTTGCTTTTACTACTGCAACTTCCTCTTCAAAAGTTGGATAATTTAATTGAATGGAAAACATAAAACGGTCTAATTGTGCTTCTGGTAACGGGTACGTACCTTCTTGCTCAATCGGGTTTTGGGTTGCCAATACAAAATATGGTTTGCTTAACGGATAATTATGTCCGGCAATAGTTACCGAACGCTCCTGCATGGCTTCTAACAAAGCTGCTTGGGTTTTAGGTGGTGTACGGTTGATTTCGTCTGCCAACAAAATATTGGTAAAAACCGGACCTTTTAAAAATTTAAATTGTCTGCTTTCGTCTAAAATTTCACTTCCTAAAATATCCGAAGGCATCAAATCGGGTGTAAATTGGATGCGTTTAAAATCTAACCCTAATGCTTTGGCAATGGTATGTACCATTAAGGTTTTTGCCAAACCTGGAACTCCTACCAATAAGGCATGACCACCGGAAAATATAGAAATTAAAATTTCTTGAACTACTTGATCCTGACCAATAATGGCCTTGGCAATTTCTTGTTTGAGTTGTTGCTGTTTGGCTACAAATCGTTCGGCTGCGGCTACTTTCGACATATTATAATTTTAACCAGTTGTTGGTAAATTCACAATTACGGTATTGTGGATTTACTCGGATATAGGTTTCTTTAATTTTTTCTTCTGTCCATTTACCAATGGCTTCAATTTGTTTTTCTTTTAAAGCCAAATCTCTGATTTTCACATAATCAATCGCATAATCTGCTGTATGTGGATCTATTCGCTTGGTAACTGTCATGATTTTAAAACGCTTGTTTCCTCTTCTATCTTCATCCGGAATAACTCTTGACAAATCTCCTTCTTTCAAATCTGAAACAATGGCATATAATTGTGGATCCATTTTGGTAAGCTCAAACTTGGTATCTTGTGTTTTCGGATTTAGTAGAGTACCACCGTTGGTTCTGGTTTCTTTTTCATCGGAAAAAGCTCGAGCAGCTTCAGCAAAAGTCATTTCTTTATTCTGAAGTTTTTTACGAACATCGTCTGCTTTTTCTTTTGCCTCTCTAATTGCTTTTTCGGTAACCGTTGGAACAATCAAAATATGACGCAATTCAATTTCTTGACCTCGAATTTTTTCTACCAAAATAATATGAAAACCAAATTCGGTTTCAAATGGTTTAGAAATTTCTCCCTCTGCCAAACCAAATGCCACATCTTTAAATTCTTTTACAAATGGTGTTTTTCGATTCATTTTGTAATAGCCACCTTGCGATCTTGAACCTGGGTCTTGGGAGTACAATACTGCACGAGTGGTAAAACTTGCTCCATTGTTTAGCACATCATTTCTTATCTCATTCAGTCGGTCAATGGCTTTTTGTTTGTCTTCCGGGGTTACTTTGGGTTCAATGATAATTTGTGCTACTTCTACTTCTGCACCAAATTGAGGCAATTCTTCTTTTTCCAATTTTTTGAAAAAAGTTCTTACCTCTTCCGGAGTAATTTCTACCGCATCAACTACTTTATTTTGCATTTCTGCAGTTAACTTGTTGGTTTTTAAAATATCAAAAAAGAAAGTTTTAAAATCATCTTCATCTTTTCGATTGTAATATTTGATTACTTTTTCCATCGAACCAATTTGCTGCACCATATAATCCAAACGCTCTTGCATCATGTTGTTAATCTCAGCATCTGTTACTACTATGGTAGTGTCTAATCTTGCTTGATGGGCATATAATTTTTCTTCCATCAATTTTCCTAGCAACTGACATCGAGTGATATCCTCCAAGGCTACTTGTTGGTTTTTTAACTCGATATATTCTAAATCAATATCAGAGTCTAAAATAATATAGTCTCCAACAGTGGCGATAATACCATCAACTTTACGCTTACCATTTTTTTCTAGTGCTTTAAACTTTGGTTGTGTTTGTGGTTCCGGGATGATTTCCTGTGCCAAAAGGCTGGTGCCAAAAGAAAAAATAAAGGCAAAGATTCCGAATTTAATAAATTTCATATTTCTTGGTTTTGATCGCATCATTGGTGATATCTTTTTCGAACTTTTTTACCAGTTCACGTTGTCTGCTATTAATAATTACTTCTTTAATGGTTGGTTTTACAAATTCAAAAGGTGCAACACTATTGATTGGTAGAGCCTGATTAATTTTCACCAAATATACATCTAATGAGTCAGGCATTTGAAAGCTTTTGCCAGAAATGATATAGTTGTCGCGGTTTTCAGGATTTAAAAAGGGTAATTTTTTGTATATCTGGTTCATTTCCACCCAAATACTGTCATTTAAAGCCGAAGTTTTGAACTGCAATTGGTGGGTATTCCAAAATTCTGCTTCTTTTTTAGGCTGAAAATTGTTGAATTTTTGCTGAATCAACGCAAATTTCGGATGGTTTTTTGGCAAATGTATGTATCGCAACTTCACCAAGATACTATTGGTTTTAAAGTTTTCTCGATTTTCGTTGTAATACCTTATCATTTGATTTGTAGTCACTACAGTATCCAATTCTCGCTGAACAATTTGTTCGATATAGCCTTTGATATATAAATCTCTTTTGTACTGTTCTATCAATTGTTGGAATTCCTTTTGTTTTTCCTCGCTTAAATTTTGCAAGGCTTTGTCAACCAACAATTGTTGCTTGGCCCATTGGTCTAAATAATTTTTTACAATTCTAACACTATCTTCTTCGGAGGTACCGGGTGGCACCAAATCGTCTAACTCTGATGCATATAAAAATTTGTCTTGCACTCTTGCCACAGCGTTTTCTTCCCTTTGCGGTGTGCAAAAAGTAAATAAAACGAAGCTGAAAGCTATGTAGACAAACAATCGCATGTTATTTTTTTGCTTTTAGTTTTTCAAAAACTTTGTCGTTAACTTTTACCGTAAATTCTTTTTGTAATTCCGATACCCAGTTTTCTTCTAAAAATTGTTGGTAGTCGTTAATTACTCTTCCTTTGGCTTCTTCAAATGTTTTAGGGCCACCTGCCAAAGTTTCTTTTAAATACACCACAAAGTAGTAATTGTTTTGTTCTAAAATTGAAGAGTATCCCGGTGTAAAGTTGTAATTTTTAGGAAAAATTCCGTTTTCTTTCTCAAACTTACCTTCCGTTATCATTACTTCAACGATGTTATCTTTATTGATAGCTTCTTTAATTTCTGCAATGCTTTTTTTCTGTTGCATCATTTTTAAAGCTTGTTCCACTTTGTCCTTTTTTAAGGAAGATAACACTACCACATCGTATCTGGTTTTCCATTGGTATTTACCTCTATTTTTGTCGAAGTGATTTTGCAAACCGATAGAATCATTCTTGGCACGATTCCAAATTTCTTTTTCCAACAAATCAAATAATAATAGTCCTTCTCGATACTCCTCCATCACATGGGCAAAATCTATAAATTCAGATTCTAAATTGTCTTCATAATATTGCTGCAACTCTTGATTTAAAAAAGTATCGTATTGGTTTTTTAACCATTTGCTCAAGGGTTTGGTAGCATCTCCCATTCGTTGTTGACGCTCTAAAAAAGTCATAAATTGATCTCCGGAAATTTTTCTGGTTTGTATGGTGATTAATTCTGACAGATAAGGATAGTTAGGTTCCGGTTTCTTCCAAGAGCCTTTGTAAATACTATCGGTAACCACAGCTGCAACCTTTCGATACATAGGATCATTGAGCTTTGGTTGGTACTTTTTTCTCAACTTTTGATGAAGTGATTCCGCAATCAATTTAGAACGTTCGTCACGTTGTACACGTAATTCTAAATCTTTTTTTGCTTCCTCCCAATTTTTTGCAGGATGCTTTTCAATTAATTTAACTATGTGCCATCCAAACTGGGTTTCAAACGGAACTGAAATTGGTTGATTAGAAGTAAGGCCAAAAGCTTTGTCTTCAAAAATCTCACTACTTAACTCACCTGACGAAAAGCGTTGTAACAAGCCACCATTGGCAGCAGTAGATTTATCCTCTGAAAATTGTTTTGCCAATTCCGCAAAATCTTCTCCTTGTTGTAATTTTTGATAAATTTCCTGTATTTGGGTTTGTTGCTTTTTCTTGGTTTCAGCATCCTCCCCATCATTGGTAGCAATCATGATATGTGCTACGGTGATTTCTCCTCTGTGTGGACGTTTGTCGTTTACTTTAATCAAATGGTATCCAAAACGCGATTTCACGATATCAGAAACTTTTCCAACCGGAGTTTTAAAAGCCCCATTTTCAAAATCGTACACCATTCTAAAGGCTGAAAAATAGCCTAAATTCCCTTTGTTTTCTTTTGCAGAAGGATCTTCAGAAAACTCTATCGCCAATTTTTCAAAGTCTTCCCCTTTGGCTAGTTTTTGCTGAATGTCTTTGATTTTTTTATAAGCCGCAATGGTATCAGGTCCATTGGGAGTATTGGTGAATTGCACCAAAATATGTGAACATTTGATTTCCCATTGCAAACGCTCAAAAGCTTCTTTTAACAAAGCTTCGGTAACCTGGGTATCGGTTAAATAATTTCTAGATAACTGGCTTCTGTACGATTGTAGTTCGTTCAAATATCTAGTATCTTCCTGCAAGCCTAATTTATGTGCTTTTTGAATTTTTAGTTTATATGCAATGTACAATTGTAAATAGTTATTTAAGTCTTTTTGCGATTCATCTTTTACCAAGTCTAAGTTTTTTCGATAAACTCGCATAAAAGTCTCGGTATCAAATGGCTTTTCATCTATGGTAAAAAGCACTTCCGAGTTATTTTTTTGTGCAAATAACATCGACAAGCCTAGTAGGCAATACATCCAAAAAGTATTCTTCATAATTTTTCTTTTAAAAAGTATTTTTTAAGAAATTCAAAGTGCAACAAAAATAACAATTTGGCCTTACTACACAATTCATGCCAATACGATTAACAAAATATTAGGTTGATAATACCTAAAGTTGATTGCTTTAATTTTTTGTAGCACTTAATCTAAACACGTACCTTTGCACCCTCTATTAAAATACACCATGAGTTATTTAGAAGAAATTCAAAAACGAAGAACTTTCGGAATTATTTCGCATCCTGATGCCGGTAAAACTACTTTAACTGAAAAGCTTTTACTTTTTGGTGGTGCCATTCAAGAGGCAGGTGCTGTTAAAAGCAATAAAATTAAAAAAGGTGCTACTTCCGACTTTATGGAAATTGAACGTCAGAGAGGGATTTCGGTTGCAACTTCGGTGTTGGGATTTTATTACAAAGACAAAAAAATAAATATTTTAGACACCCCCGGTCACAAGGATTTTGCAGAAGATACCTTTAGGACTCTTACTGCGGTAGATAGTGTGATTGTGGTAATTGACGTGGCAAAAGGGGTAGAAGAACAAACGGAAAAATTGGTAGAGGTTTGTAGAATGCGAAGCATTCCGATGATTGTTTTTATCAATAAATTAGATAGAGAAGGAAAAGATGCTTTTGATTTGATGGATGAAGTGGAGCAAAAGCTAGGTTTGAAAGTTACTCCGTTAAGTTTTCCTATCGGAATGGGATATGAGTTTCAGGGAATTTATAATATATGGGAGAAAAATGTAAACCTATTTACCGGAGATAGCAAAAAGAATATTGATGATGTGGTTTCGGTAGAAGACGTACAAAGTGAAGCATTAAACCAGTTGATAGGAAGCAAAGCTGCCAATAAATTAAGAGAAGAATTAGAGTTGGTTACCGAAGTATATCCTGCTTTTGACAGAGAAGCTTATTTGAACAGTACTTTACAACCAGTGTTTTTTGGTTCGGCTTTAAACAATTTTGGGGTTAGAGAATTGTTGGATTGCTTTATTGAAATAGCTCCAAGTCCGAGACCAAAACATTCGGATACCCGATTGGTAGACCCAAAGGAGACCAAAATGACGGGGTTTGTGTTTAAAATTCATGCCAACATGGATCCAAAACACAGAGATCGATTGGCATTTTTAAAAATTGTATCTGGAACTTTTGAAAGAAACAAAAATTACAACCACGTTCGATTAGGAAAAAATTTAAAATTTTCGAGTCCGAATGCCTTTTTTGCTGAGAAAAAAGAAGTGGTAGATATTTCTTACCCAGGAGATATTGTAGGTTTACACGATACTGGCAACTTTAAAATCGGAGATACTTTAACCGAAGGTGAGGTAATGAACTTTAAAGGAATTCCGAGTTTTTCACCGGAGCATTTTCGTTACATCAACAATGCCGATCCGTTAAAAGCAAAACAATTAGACAAAGGTATCGATCAGTTGATGGATGAAGGAGTTGCACAATTGTTTACTTTAGAAATGAACAATCGTAAGGTAATTGGAACGGTGGGAGCACTACAGTACGAAGTAATTCAATACCGATTGGAACATGAGTATGGTGCCAAATGTACCTACGAAAACTTCCCTGCTTTTAAAGCTTGTTGGGTACATCCGGAAGATGAAAAAAACGAGGAATTCAAAGAATTTTTGCGAATCAAACAAAAATTCTTGGCAAAAGACAAATACGGACAATTAGTGTTTTTAGCAGATAGTGCCTTTACCATTCAAATGACGGAAAGTAAATATCCAACGGTGAAATTAAAATTTACTTCAGAGTAAAATTAAAGGAATTAATACCAATCTGCGTGGTAGCTTTCTCTTCCTAAATAAAAAGTCAAACCAAAAGATATGGTGTAATACATCCCTTTTTGGTAAGCAAAAGTTGGAGATGCCAATCCTCCATCGTATCGGTAATTTTGCATCAAATCTAAATGCAAGCTAAAGTCGGAATAAATTGAAATACGTTCGGATACCTTATATTGAGGTGTGAAACCACCTAAAAAATGTAAAATTCTTTCTGTTTGCAATCCTCCAATTGGCTTGGCAAATTTTCCACCTACACCACCATGTAACAAAACTCCAAAATTTTCACCAATAAATCTATCTATGTTTGATATCATTGGTCTTAAGTTGTAATACATTTGAATATTTCCGCCATACTGCTCAGAACCTATGGCACCTCCTGGATCATTAACAAACTTTTGGTAATTGCCACTTACTTTTATTCCAATGTACTCATTAAACATATATCGCATCCCAACATCAAAATGACGTAGACCAGAAAAATTAGACTTAAATTGATCATCAAATCCTCTTAATGGAGCTACCAAACCACCTCCAGCTTCTATAGAAAACTGATTGTAGGTTTGTGCTTGAAGAAAATATCCAACAAAGCAAATGAAATAAAATAGTTTTCTCATCATTACAATTTAAAAGCGGCAAATATAGTTATTTTTAACACTTTTTATGATTTTAAAAGCAAGAAAGTGTCCTTTTGTTAAAAAAAAATAAACTAAATATTATACCATGTTATATAACTTAAAAAAGAAAGAAAAATTGTAACAATGTTAAATTTATTTATCAAAATTAATCAGTAATTTTGGATGCTACTGCAATGTTATGGTGTTACTTTTTTTTTGGCTTATACAACCAGGAAATAACGACGAGTCTGGTGGAATGGAGGGAGAGGAAACTGAGGTTACAATTTCTGGTGAGATATGGTTCGTAATAATGTTATTACTTATTTTTGCATGGATTTGGTATATGAAAAATTACAAAACCCAACACGTTGATTAGTTTATTTCGTCAAAAGCCTTTACTAAAAGAATTGATAGCTCACTGGCAAGTGGATATACATTCACATTTGTTACCAAGTATAGATGATGGAGCTCAAAATGCAGAAATAAGCGAAAGTTTACTCTTAAAATTACAATCTTTTGGAATTAAAAAATGGTTGGTTACTCCACACGTTTTAACTAATGTTTGGGAAAATACCCCACAAATCATAAAGGAAGCAGAAAAGTTACTCAAAGCTCATTTAGATTCTAAAGGAATTAATTTAGACATTCATGCAGCAGCTGAATATTTAATGGATTATGCCTTTATGGAAAAGCTTTCGAACGAAAAATTATTGCCATTAAAAGAAAATTTGGTATTGGTGGAAATGTCGTATATCAATCCTCCTATTCAATTATTTGAAATTCTTTATGAATTGCAGCTACAAGGCTATGTTCCCGTATTGGCTCATCCGGAAAGGTATCAATTTTACCACAATCAATCGAAATATTATGAAAAACTAAAAAAGGCAGGATGTTATTTCCAAGCTAATTTAGCTTCAGCAGTAGGTTATTACGGAAAAGGGGTGAGTACTTGTTTGGATGAATTGTTAAAACAAGACATGATTGATTTCGTAGGTTCTGATACCCACCACCAACGTCATCTAGATAGTTTTACTCAAAAAGTCAATATCAAAAACTATCAAAAATTAGAACTTGTGGTAGAAAACACCAATCGAGTGTTTCTGTAGATCTTTAATTTAAAGCTTGTTTTTCACCACCTTACCATTTTGGATAATCACTAAGAATTTATCTTCTGGTTGTGTAATAATAGAAATTTTTTCTAATGGATTGCCGTCAACTAAAATTACATCTGCAAGAGCATCAGGAACAATATGACCTACGGTTCCTTTATATGGACTTCTGTTACCTGACAATGCCAGTAACTGTCCGTTGTCATAAGTAGCCATTTTTAAAATTTCGTAGGGAGATAACCATTTGTTTAATTTAACCAAGTAATCATTTTGTTCTTTATTTAACCAAGGTTCAAATAAAAAATCGGTTCCCCATGCCAATTTCAATTTTAGTTTTTTAGCCATTGGCCACAATTGTTGTTGTCCATCAATTACGGGCTTTCTCTTTTCTCTTCGCAAGGCATCCATATCAGGAGTGTCTTCTACCAAATATTGACTACTTAGCCAAACCCCTTTTCTTTTAATTAATTTAAGTGTCGCTTGGTCTAATAATTGTCCGTGTTCAATACATTTTACTCCAGCTTCAATGGCTCTTTTAATTGCTCTAGGAGTATAGGCATGTACTGTAACATAAGTACCCCAATCTTCTGCAGCATCTACTGCTGCTTTCATTTCATCAAAAGTATATTGCGTTACATCCACAGGGTCGTATGCGGAAGATGTACCTCCACCTGCCATTAATTTGATTTGGCTGGCACCAAATCTTAAATTTTCTCTTGTTGCAGTTAACACTTCATCTTTTCCATCTGCTATAAAAGATGCTCCAAAATGTTCTGCTCTTGAAACCGGTCCAAAATATCTTCTCGATCTTTCTTGTGGGGTTCGCAAATCACCATGACCGGAGGTTTGGCTAATCATTGCTCCCGAGGGCCAAATTCTAGGTCCTTTGATTTCTCCTTTATCAATGGCTGACTTTAATGGAAAAACAGGTCCACCAACATCGCGAACAGATGTAAATCCTCTTAATAGCATTTCTTCCGCTTGTGGAACCACTTTGGCTATCAAATCTTCTGGTTTGATGTTTGGAGCCATCATATCTTTCATAGTTAAAGCACCAAAAATCATGTGCACGTGTACATCTATCAATCCAGGAATTAAAGTTTTTCCTTTACCGTTAATTATCAAAAAATCTGAACTTTTTGGAATGGGGGTAGAGCTTATGGTTTTAATTTTATGATTCTGAATCCAGACAAATTGATTTTGTAACAATTTTGGGTTTTTGCCATCAAAAATTTGGACATTTTCAATGATGATGTTGGTTTCTGAATTTTGAGCAACTAGGCAAAATGCACTTACGAAATAAAACACAACCGTTCCGATAAATCGAAAAAGTTGTGTTTTTGAATAAGGTGGAAAGCTAATCATAAATGGATGTTTTGAAGATTAGCTAAGATAATCAATTAATAGTTGAAAATAGATATCCTTTAAAAATTTACCAAAAGAACGCATACAAGAATGCTAAAATCAATAATACGATGTAGCTATTCAAATTGAAGAATCGATTGGTAGCAAAAGTTTCTTTTTCATGGGTAAACCCTTTGCTGTCATCTTTCCCTTTATTTTCTATCCAACTAAAAAATACCAAAACTGCCATACTCAATAATAAAGTGTAAGCCATTTGGTCTAAAAACGGAAGGTTAGGAAACCAGTTGGCAATGGCACTATCTGTTAGCCATCCTTTGGGACCAATTTTGAAAAACATAGCGATTGGAATAGATAGCAAAACAGCCTTGATAGCTCCTTGATTGGTGGCTTTTTTCCAAAACAAGCCCATCAAGAATACTGCTAAAATTCCAGGACTTACAATACCGGTATATTCTTGGATAAACTGAAATGCTTGTGGAATTCCTCCTAAAAGAGGAGCCAATAACGCTCCGATAATTAATGCAATAATTCCAACCAATCTACCTACTTGCACCAATTGGCCATCATTAGCATCTTTTTTCAAATAGCCTTTGTAAATATCCATGGTAAAAATAGTTGCAGTAGAATTTAACATGGATGCTAAGGAGGAAACTATAGCCGCTGCCAAAGCTACAAATGCCAACCCTTTAAGCCCGGTTGGTAAGAATTGTATCAACCATGGATAAGCCTTGTCGGCTTGTGCACTACTTGGTAAGTTTTGCAATCCGGCTTCGCCTAGCGAACCTAAAAGGGTACTGTCTTGCACAATTACATAAGCTGCAATACCAGGAATTACAATAATAAAAGGCAAGAGGATTTTTAAAAATGCAGCCAATACAATTCCTTTTTGTGCTTCTTGCAAGCTTTTTGCAGCCAAAGCACGTTGGATGATGTATTGATTAAATCCCCAATAGTATAAATTTGCCACCCACATTCCTCCTAACAATACTCCTAAACCAGGTAGATTCATATATTCTGGATGGTCGTTTGGTAAAATCATGTGGAATTTTTCCGGAGCTTTTTCATAAATCAATTGCATGCCTTGCCACCAGCCTTCACCACCCGATACGGTGTTTAAAGCCAAATAGGTAGTTACCAATCCTCCTAAAATTAAAAATACTACTTGTATACTGTCTGTCCATGCAATGGAAGCCAATCCTCCATACAACGAATAAGCAGCAGCAAAAGCACTTAATCCGATAATGGCTGTAGTCATGGAAACTCCCATTACGGTATGCATTGCTAATGCTCCTAGATACAACACCGAAGCTATGTTTACAAATACATATAGCGATACCCAAAATACGGCAAGAATTCGTTTTAATTCAGAAGAGTATCTTTTTTCTACAAATTCCGGAATGGTATAAATCCCTTTTTTCATGAAAACTGGTAAAAAGAATTTACCAACAATGAGCAAAGTTATGGCTGCCATCCATTCGTAGGAGGATATTGCCAAACCAAGTGCAAACCCGGATCCGGACATACCTATAAATTGTTCAGCAGAAATATTTGCTGCAATTAATGAAGTACCAATAGCCCACCAAGGCAACGATTTACTTGCCAAAAAGTAGTCTTCTGCGCTTTTTTCTTTGCCGTCTTTTTTTCGTGAAACGAACAAACCTACACTCAAAATTAAAAGTGCGTAAAGGACGAACAAAACATAATCTAAAGTTTCAAATCCTGTGTTCATATTGGTTAGGAGTTAAGTGAGTAATGTGTTTTTGATAAGTTTTTTAAAATCCCAGCACTTTTTTCTGGGGTGATGTCTCTTTGAGCTTCCCCTAACATTTCGTATCCAACCATGAATTTTTTCACGGTAGCACTTCGCAACAATGGTGGATAAAAGTGAAAGTGAAAATGCCATTCAGGATGACTTAATCCATCGGTTGGTGCTTGGTGCATTCCAGCAGAATACGGGAAGGATGTTTCAAACAAATTGTCGTACATTACCGTGGTTTGTTTGACCATATCTGCCAAATCAATCATTTCTTTTTCAGAAAATTCAGCAATAGAACCTAATGGCTTTTTACTTAAAATCATGGTTTCAAATGGCCAAGTTGCCCAAAATGGTACCAAATTAACAAACGAATCATTTTCAGCAACAATTCTTTCTTGGGCTTTTAATTCATGAGATAAATAGTCAGCCAATAAGGTTGCTTGGTGTAGAGTGTAATATTTTTTTAATTGTTCTTGAGTGCGTTCCACCAAAGTAGGCAAACTATTTTGTGCCCAAATTTGTCCGTGCGGATGCGGGTTGCTACATCCCATCACAGAACCTTTGTTTTCAAAAATTTGCACATAGTTAATATCTGGGTTGGCACCCAAACTTTGGTACTCGTTTTTCCAAGTTTTTACCACTTCGGTAATTTCTTCCACCGTCATCAATGGCAAAGTCAAATGATGTTTTGGAGAAAAGCAAATAACTTTATTGATGCCAAATTCTGGTTTGGATTGAAAAAAGAAATCGTCCGAATTATTTTTCTCTGTTTTTTCTGATTGTAAAGCTGGAAAATCGTTGGTAAACACAAAACTACTTTCATAGTTTGGATTGGTTTCTCCGTTAGATCTTTCATTACCCGGACACAAATAACAAGTTGGATCATAAGGATTGTCGGGTAATTTGGCAGCAGTTTCTTTTTGTCCTTGCCACGGTCGTTGCGTTCGTTGAGGCGAAACCAAAATCCATTCTCCTAAAAGCGGATTGTATCTTCGATGTGCGTGTTGTTGGTTATCAAAGGTTTTCATGTAATTAGTTGTTTGTTTGGTATACGTGGGTGCCATCTGCAATTTTAATTTGGTAAGCTTTGGCATGAACCCCAAAAGTTTCAAAGTAATTTTTTAAGATACTTTCCGTAAATTCTTTTACAGCATCTTTTTCAATTAAAGTAAGCATACAACCTCCAAAGCCACCTCCCATCATTCGGGCACCTAATACATCTTTGCTTTTTTTAGCTTCTTTTACTAAATAATCTAATTCCACACAACTAACTTGGTATAGCTCTGACAAACCTTGGTGGGTTTGGTATAAATAATCTCCCAATTGTTCATTTTTGTAATGGTGAATTGCTTTTACAGAATAGTTTACTCTTTGGATTTCTTCTACTACAAATAAACAGCAGTCATATACTTCTTTAGAAACATTTTTGTGTAGAATTTCCAGATGTTTTTTGGTAACATCTCTAAAAGATTTGATTTCCGGATATTGTGCCATCAACCATGCTTTTCCTTTTTCTGCTGCTGCTCTTCTATCGTTATACCCAGAGGCTAAAAGTGAATGTTTTACTTGGCTATCAATCAACAATAATTGATGTTTACTCATGTCAATAGCTATTTTCTGGTGGCTAAAATCCACGCAATCTAACCACAAAAAGTGGTTTTTCTTTCCGAATAAATTGGCATATTGGTCCATGATGCCACATTTCACTCCTACAAAATCATGCTCTGTTTTTTGGGCAATTTGGGCTAATTTTAAAGTTGGAATGTGTAATTGAAACAATTCATTTAAAGCAAATGCAAATCCGCAAGTTACAGCAGCTGATGAGGAAAGTCCGGCACCAATAGGCAAGTTACTGCTAAATACAATTTGTACACCTTGCGGAATTAATTCTTGCATTTGGTGTAAAACTCCAGCAAAATAATTGATCCATGTTTTTTGGTGCTTTTTGATAGGTTGACTTAAATCAAACTCATGGGTTTGATTTAAATCAATAGAAATAATTTTTGCAGTATTTTGTTCCGTCTTTTTAATGGCAAAACATACGTATCGATTGATGGCTGCGGGCATCACAAATCCGTCATTGTAGTCGATATGTTCTCCAATCAAATTGATTCTACCAGGAGAAAGCACCACCAAATCTGGTTGACTTTGGTAAGCTTTTTCGAAGTATTGGCTGGTTTGTTTGACAAGTTTTTTCTTCATGAGCTTTTAATGAGTTTTGGTAGTGTTTATTTGGTGATTTTTTTCTGTAATATTTTTCCTTTTGCCAATCCTTTGGAAGATGCTTCTATGCTAAAGGTTTCGTTTCTTGGGTTTGTTTTTACTAAGATGGTAGCTATTCCGGCTTCTGCATTCACTTCACTTGGGCCAATAATTTCTGCTCCTTGAATCGTAAAAGAAACTTTATTAGTAGCATCTGGAACCAATGTTTGGTTTTGATCCACAATTTTTGCATATACAAACAAATAATCCGGATGGCTTTTGGAAACAGGTGTGTTGGATAAATCTAGTTCTAGTTGAATTTGTTTTGGGCTTTCTGGAGTTTTTACCAGATGTTCTTTAATTGCCTTTCCGTTTTTAAATCCAATTGCTTTGATTACTCCGGGTTTCATTTGTTTGATTTCAAATACAAACGGAGGATGTAATAATTGGTCAGAAAAAGAATTGATGGTTGGTCTTTTTCTTTCGACTAATTCCTCATTTATGTACAAAGCAATTTCCTCTAGATTGGAGAAAACGGTGATGGTTTTTGTGTTTACATCGTTCCAATAATTGGCAATAAATAGGGTAGGTTCTGTATTTGGAAACTTACTTAAATCACGTTGACTTTGGTAAAAGTAGTGGGCAAATTTTGGAATGCGAAAAATATCGCTAATTCCTGAGCTTTCTAAATCAGGAGCATAGCCACGATTGTAATCAAACATCAGCCAATTGGCATGGCCAATGGTATGTTTTCCTTTTAAGTTGGAGTTAAAAGCTTCTTGATAATTAAAAGCTTGTTGTAATAAACGTTTTTCTCCTGCGGAACGAAGTTGTCTGCTGCTTCTATCTTGAGGTTGTAAATCTGCAAAAGCGGTTTGGTTAAATCCTGCATTTTGTGCATAGTATTCCCAATCGCCATATTCTGCAATTAAAATTTTTCGATTGCCTTTTTCATAATGATTCCAATATATGGGAGGCTTGGCATGTTGACGAGCTGGAATAAATAAATCGTAACTCGGATGATCTATCCAACCTGCGGTGATGGCTTTTTGGTAAAATAATGATTCTCTTAAAGTTTGGTTGGCTTTTTCCATGTATGCATCAGGCATTTCGCTCTCGTTTAACGAAACTTCCCAAAATGCTACGGATGTTCTATTGCGATCTCTTTTGGCCAATATTTGAATTTCTTTGATGGAGTTTTCTACAAATTTTTCCCCTCCATAATATTGCCATCCCGAAATACAATTCATCGTAATTAAACCAAATGCATCACATGCTTTCATAAACGAAGTGGAATGTGGGTAATGAGATAATCGAACAAATTCAAAACCTGCTTGTTTAATTTTATAGGCATCTCGGTAATTGGCTTCGTCTGAAATGGCATACCCAACATAAGGATATTCTTGGTGACGATTGGTGCCTTGTAAAAACATTGGTTGGTTGTTTAAATAAAAGCCATCTTCTTTCAATTCAAATTTTCGAATGCCAATGCTTTCTTTTTCTACGTGAACTAGCTGTTTGTTTTCATTCCAAATTTGAATGGTTACTTCATGTAAATTTGGTTTTACCACATCCCAAAGTTGAGGTTTGGTGATTTGTGTTTGTACTTTAATAACACTTTTGCTGTTTTTAGCAATGTTATTCCAATCACTTTCAAATGTTTCCACAGTTTTGCCATCATATGCAAAGATGACTTTCATTTGTACTTTTTGGTTAGTTTCGGTTTGATTTGCAATTTCTGCTTGAACAAAGCCTAGTGCCAAATTTTTAGAAACTTCTTCAAAATGAATGATATATCCTGAGTTTTTGTCCTGAAAATTTAAAATGGCATCAGTAATGTGAACGGAACCTATTTTTTTATAATGCACATTTCTGTAGATGCCTCCATAGAAATTAAAGTCAAGCGTTTCTAAAGTTTTTCCCGGAGGAATATCCCCATTGTCTTCATTGTTCACTTTTACTACCAAATGATTTTCCCCTTTTTGTACGGCTGTATTCAAATTCACAACAAAAGGAGTGTACCCCCCTTGGTGATGGTATATTTTTTTTCCGTTCAGCCAAAAGGTGGCTTCATGCATTACTCCTTCAAATTCTAAAAAATGCTTTTTTTGGTCTAATTCTGTTATTTCCCATTTTTTTTGGTACCAGCAGTTGCCTTGCCATTGCTTCAAAATTACCAAAGGCTCTAATTGTGGGGTATGTGGAACTGTAATTTGTGTCCATTGATTAGAGGTACTATCTAAAGTAAATTCCCAATTTTCGTTAAACAAAGCAACTTCGTTTTTCCAATTTTCTTGGGGTTGGTTACAAGAAATGCAAACGGTTAGTAGTATAAAAAGGCCTAGTTTTTTCATGCTTAATTGTTTTGAAAAAGGTAGTTTTTCGGATTAAAAAAATCAAATACAGGCAAGGCTTCATTTTGATTGGAACTGTCAAAAAATGTGGCATTATCCCAATGAGAGCCATGTCCCCATAAGGTATGTGCATTGGAGGTTACCCATGCGGCTTCCCAATAAATCACTCCCTTGGCACCACCTTTTATAGCTTGGTTTACCAAAGAAATCATGTATTTTTTTTGTCCTTCCGGGCTACATGGAAATTCAGGCAAAAGAGCTTTTTCGTTTAATATATTATTTGCTTTGTCGATGTTTGTTAAGGTAAATGGATAGGCTGTTTCTACTATCATGATTTCTTTTTGGTGCTTTTCTTTTAATATGGATAATGCCTCCGGAAGTTGTTCCATGGTATATTTACTCCACAACGGATAATAGGACAAGCCAATCCATTCGTAATTTTCAATGCCATTTTGATCTGCTTCTTCAAACCACCACAATGCATTTTCGGGTTGTGCAATGTGCAACATACGTTGGATGTTGGTTTGGTGTTTTTCGTTAAAATCTTTTACAGCCAATAATCCTTGGTTTAATAAAAAGGTATTTTTTTCCCAATTAATTTTCTCTGCATGTTTTCCTTCAGGTTGTAAAATTTCGCTATTGGTTTCGTTTCCAATTTGTACTATTTCTGGCAGTTGTTTTAATCGAAACAAATGTTCTAGTGTTTTGTAGGTGTATTGGTAAACAGAGTCACCTAAAATTTTTAGATCCGAAATTTCGCTCCAAGCTTTTGGGATGTATTGTTTTTCCGGGTCAGCCCAAGTATCAGAATAGTGAAAATCCAATAAAACTTGCATGCTTTGTTTTTTTGCTCTTTGGATAGATTTGGTAACATCTGCCAAGTTAGAATAAGGTGAGTGGGAAGGCTGATGCCATAAACGCAAACGAACTAAGTTGCATTTTTTTTGTGCGAACAATTGGTAAGGGTCTATTTTCTTTTTTTTATATCGATATACTGCTCCGGCATCTTCTACTTCATTTACATAAGACAAATCTGCTCCCAAATAAAAGTTACTTTGTCCGAATAACATCGAACCAAATAAAACCAAAAAAAATAACGTATTCCTCATAATTTATGGGTTAAAAGCATCAAGTGCAGGTAAGGCATTTCCGTTAAAATCCCACAAAGCTTGGTTTTCCCAACTGGAACCATTGGTGGCTTGATTTCCGTAAAACGAGACCCATTCCGTGCCCCAATAACAAAATCCTAGATAATTGGCATGGGTGTTTTTCAAATTTTTAATGGCAAGTAAATAATCTTTTTGTCCTTGAGGGGTGGCAGGATAATTCGGAACTAACTGGTTGGAAAGCCCAACAATGTTATTGGTCCAATCATTCCAATTTAAGGTGAATGGGTAAGCTACTTCAGCCAAAACAATTTTCTTTTGATAGGTAGAGCTTAAATTGGCAATAGTTTGTGATAATTCGGTGAGACTTTGACCGTGCCAAATTGGGTAGAAAGACAACCCCATATAATCATAATCAACTGTTTTTACTTGGTCAAAAAACCAATTGCTTCCGTTTAAACCTGCATAGTGTAACATAATTTTGCAGTTCGGACGATTGGTTCGAATGGTTTGAGCAATGGATTGCAACAATTGAATACATTGGTTTTTTTGTTGAATCAAATGTCCGTGTGGATGTAGCAATCCCACATTAATTTCATTGCCAATTTGAATTAGGTCTGGTTGAATTTCTTGCAATAGTAATTGGGTATAGGCTGTGGCTTCGGAAAGTACTTGCGAAAAATTTAAATTTTGCCAAGCTGCCGGAAGTTGTTGTTGCCCCGGATCAGCCCAAGTATCGGAATAATGTACCGTAAGCCAAACTTTCATTCCTGCTTGTTTGATTCTTTGAGCCATGGTTTTCACTTCTGCTAAAGAGCTATGCATTCCGGATGGTTGGTGCCAAATTCGAAGTCTAATATAATTGGCTCCTTTGTTTTTTAAAGTAATTAAAGGTGATTGGTTTTGCTGATTGAATTTGTAAACCACATTGGCTGCTTCTGCTTCGGGTAAAAAAGACAAATCGGCACCGCGAATTTCCTCTTCAATAGGCTGAGGTTCTGGTTGGTTATTGACTTCTTCATTGCTACTGCAAGAAATCACAAAAATGGACAGGTAAGCAATGAGTTTTTTCATCTATTTGATAAATTTTCAAATTGAAAACAAGTTTCGTGTTGGTATTTGGTGTTTTTTTTTAATACAATGCTAGGGAAGTTAGCATGGTGAATGGCATCCGGAAATCCTTGTGCTTCAAAACAGATTCCACTATAAGTGTGGTATTTTAGATGGTTTTTGCCAATAATTTGATCAAAACAGTTGCCCCCAACGTACACATGTGTACCGGCTTGGTTGGTGTAAACTTTCATTTGCATACCGTTACTTAACGACTGTAAAATGGCAATTTCTTGTAAGTTGTTTTGGTTTATAAAAGTAGTATCTATGCTTTTTGGAACTTTTTGAAAAGTAGAGAAATCAAAATTGCTTTCTTTTGTTAAGACAAAAGTTCCGGTTGGAATCATTTCTGCATTTGTCTCAAGCATTTCCTGGGCAAGGATTTTTATCAAATGCTCACTTAAATCCGTTGCTTTATCATCTAAATTAAAATAAGTATGTTGGGTTAAATTTATCGTGGTGTCCTGATCACACCATGCTTCCATAGAAACTTTCCAAGTATTGTTTTCTAAAATTTCATAAGTCACCAAAACGTCTAAATTCCCCGGATATCCCTCTTCTAAATCACTACTTTGGTAGTGTAAGGTAATGAGGTTGACCTCCCATTGTTTTACTTCCCAAAGCTTTTGACCGAATCCGTTTTTACCCCCATGTAAATGATGTTTTCCGTGGTTTTGGGTAACTTCATATTTTTTGCCATTCAATGTAAAGTTTGCATTTGCAATCCTTCCGGCTACTCGACCAATAATGGTACCAAAATATGGAGCACTTGGTAATTCATACGATTTTTCATAATCTTCAACTCGGTCAAATCCCAACACCACATCTGTAATACCCTCGTTTGTAGGGACTATTAGTTTTGTTACCGTTGCTCCATAGTTGGTGACATACAATGTCATCCCGTTTTTGTTTTGGATGGAATATAGCTTGGTAGTTTCACCTGTAGATAAATTTCCGAAAACGTTTTCTTTTTTCAAGGGTATGGTTTTAGTGGATATTCAAAAATAGACAAACCTCTGTTTGTGTACCTACCACTACCTACCGGTTTTTTTGTATCTTGCCTACCGGTTTTTAAAGTATCCACATCATGTTTGTAGACAATGGCGTGCCAAAATACGTTCAATTGGTTGGATTTATAGAACAAGCAATTGCTTCTAAAGATTGGAAATTGGGAGAAAAATTGCCTTCTGTTGCCAAATGTTGCATGCATTATCGTGTTTCCAGAGACACGGTTTTGTTGGCTTATGAAACCTTAAAGAAAAGAGGCATTGTGCAAAGTGTGGTAGGTAAAGGTTATTTTGTAAAAAGTTACCAAGTAGAAACCCAAAGAAAAGTTTTTGTGTTATTTGATGAATTAAATGCCTTTAAAGAGGAATTATATTGGTCGTTGCAACAGCATTTAGGGGAAAATGTAGTAGTAGATGTGTTTTTCCATCATTTTAATCCAAAAGTATTTCGGGCTTTGATAGAGGAAGCCAACGGGAATTATTCCGATTATGTAATTATGCCATCTAATCTAATTGGTATAGAAACTTCTATCCAAAAGTTGCCTAAGGAAGAAGTGTATTTGTTAGACCAAACCCGACCGGAATGGCAGGATTATGCATCAGTACATCAAGATTTTGCTGTAGATATCTATGCAGCATTAACCAAAGTACAAGTGAAATTAAAAAAATACGAACAATTGGTGTTGATTTTTCCTGAAGAAAAAGAGCCACTTGGCATGGTAGAGGGATTTGTAAAGTTTGCAGAAACAACAAAAATTCCTTATCAAGTAATTCCCAATTTTTCAGAAGATTTATTGCAAGTGCATTCAGTTTTTATTGTTCCGAGAGATAGAGATTTGGTGCAAATTGTAGAAACATCTCATGCCAATCACTTGGTATTATCAAAAGATTACGGAATTATTTCGTACAACGATACCCCTTTAAAAAAGATTGTAGAAAAAGGCATTACTACCATTACCACCGATTTTCAGTTGATGGGAAAAACTATGGCACAAATGATTTTAAATAAAAAGAGAGTTCAAGTGCACAATCCTTCCAAAATCATTCTTAGAAATTCATTATAAACAAAAAAACCTCAAGATTTTCTTGAGGCTTTTAGCAGAGCGGAAGACGAGGCTCGAACTCGCGACAACCAGCTTGGAAGGCTGGAGCTCTACCAACTGAGCTACTTCCGCATTTGTGAGTGCAAATATATAGAATATCTTATCTTTGATGCAAACATTTTTTCAAAAAAAATTTTCTCTTTCAACGAAAATTTAAAAAGTACATTTATTATCAGTATTTTAGCCAATTACCATGATTCGAAAAATATCTTCTCAAGATACTTATGTGGTTCGTCATCCGGTATTACGACCCGGAAAGCCTATAGAAACTTGTCGTTTTGACGGAGATGATTTGCCCACCACACAACATTTCGGTTTTTTTGAAAATGGAAAAATCATTGGTGTGGCTACCATTTTACATTCATCACATGATAATTGGCCAAATGAAAATTGTTTTCAATTACGAGGGATGGCTGTATTGCCTGAATTTCAAGGCAAAAAAATAGGTGCTCAACTAGTGCACTTTATCGAAAAAGAATTGCCTTCTCCCAAAGTCATTTGGTTCAATGCCCGAATTTCTGCCAGAGTATTTTACGAGAAGTTAGGATACAAACCCATTGGAGATATTTTTGAAGTTGTTGGAATTGGCCCTCATGTGGTGATGTTTCGTTCATGGAATTCTTAAATTAAATTTAATTTTACTTCTACCTCTATCAAAAAATCTACTTTTGGGGCTTTATTTTTACGAATGTATCGAATTTTCATCTTTTTGTTTTTCACTATAGGAATGTTGGCCCAAAACAACAAAAAAGAATTGGTAGCCAAACGTATTCAACAACCTATTAGTATTGATGGAGTTTTAGAAGAAGAAGCATGGAACCACCTTTCTGTTGCCACTAATTTTGTGATGTTTGAACCAGATAATGGAGTAGAAGAGCCTAAAGAAAACAGAACCGAAGTAAAAATTTTATACGATGACGAAGCCATTTATATTGGAGCTATTTTATACGATAGTGAACCCAATAAAATAATGAAGGAAATTACCCAACGAGATCGCTTTGCTACTTCCGATCACTTTGGGGTTTTTATCAACGGATTTAATGATGGTCAGCAAGATTTCCGATTTTTTGTAAGTGCAGCCGGAACACAAATGGATGCAGTTGCTTTAGAAGCTGGTGGAGAGGATTTTTCATGGGATGGCATTTGGAAAAGTGCTGTAAAAATTACCGATTTTGGTTGGGTGATAGAAATGAAAATTCCCTATGCAGCTCTTCGGTTTTCGGTAGAAAAAGACCAAGTATGGGGACTGAACTTTTTACGAGAATTCCGCAGATTGCGATATAAGTACACTTGGAACCACATCGATTTAAAAAAAGGAGGCATCATTCGTCAAGCTGGAGTTTTGAAAGGAATTTCTAATATCCAACCACCATTGCGATTGTTTTTTATTCCTTATACTTCCGGCTATCACAGCATACTAGGAAATAACCAATCTTCTTTGTTTAAAGCCGGTATGGATGTAAAATACGGGATCAATGATGCGTATACTTTAGATGCTGTATTGGTGCCCGATTTCGGACAAGCTGCTTTTGATAATGTGATTTTAAATTTAGGTCCATTTGAACAGCAATTTAACGAAAACCGTCCGTTTTTTACCGAAGGAACCGATTTGTTTAACAAGGGAGGTTTGTTGTACACCAGAAGAATTGGTGGACCTCCAACACAATTTCCTAATGTAGCCGAAAACGAAAAAGTGCAATACTTTCCGAGTGCTGTAAACATGATTAATGCCACTAAAATTTCCGGAAGAGGAAAAGATGGCTTGGGGATAGGATTTTTAAATGCCATTACCGAAAGAACGGAGGTTTTGATTGAGAATGAAGATACCGGTGAAATTCGATCAGAAGTGGTGGAGCCTTTAACTAATTTTAATGTTACTGTTTTTGACCAACGTTTTAACCAGAATTCCTCCGTAACGGTAATCAATACCAATGTGACACGATCCGGACATTTTAGAGATGCCAATGTTTTAGGAGTTTTGGCCGATTTGAACACCAAAAAGAATACTTATAATTACGGAGGTAGTGTAAAAATGAGTAGCCAATATGGACTGGAAAGTAAAAGCGGGGTGCATTGGGAATCCTATTTTGGTAAAACCTATGGTAAATTTCGTTACAATGCTTACCTATCAAGCATGACCAAAGATTACGACATCAACGATTTGGGTATAAATTTTATTACCAATTATACCGAAGGTAATTTGAATTTGAACTATCGAATTTTAAATCCTACCAAAATTTTTAACTCTTTTAGTGCCAATACATACCATTATTTTCAATACAACAAAGAAACCGGAAAGCCTCAAGAAAGTACACTTGGATTAAATATCAACTCCACTACTTTAAAGAATGACTATTTTGGTTTTGGAGGCTATGTAGCACCAACCGATACCTACGATTATTATGATCCAAGGGTAGAGGGCCGATTTTTAATTGTGCCAAAAAATTGGGGGACATGGTATTCTTTTTCCAGTAATTACAACCGTAAGTTTGCTTTGGATTTGAATTTTAGTTTCAATTATTTTGACCAAGAAAATCGATCCAATTGGAACTACTCCATCTCACCAAGGTATCGTTTTAGCGATAAATTAAATGTGATTTATCGTTTTAATTTCAACAAACAGTTTAACGATGTAGGGTGGACAGGCTTTCAAAACCAACAAGTAATTTTAGGATTGCGTGATCGCGATACGTATACCCAAACAGTAACCGCAAAATACGGAATCAACCAAGACATGACCTTTAACTTATCCGTGCGTCATTATTGGTCGGTGGTACAAAACAACGATTATTTGGTTTTGTTGCCAAATGGTACTTTTGCCCCTATCGCTTTTGACCGAAATAGAGACAATAATTTTGGGTTGTGGAATTTAGACTTTTCCTATGTTTGGTGGTTTGCACCCGGAAGTCAAATGTCGTTTTTGTATCGCAACACCGGCAATCAATTTATCAATGAAGCCAACTATAATTTCGGACAAAATTTCAGTAATCTGTTCGAGAATAATTTAAACCACACTTTTTCGGTTAGCATTCGCTACTTTTTAGAATACGAAAAAGCTAAAAAATGGCTCAAATCCAAAACCTAATTTTTCTTTTTTTGAAGCTAATTCCTGCTGTCCGTTCTAGCTTGTTTGCCAAATGCAGTTTTTGTAAGGCTTTACCAAGCTTCCGTTGGTCGCTTGGTACAACCAACAAAAACAAACATTTGTCTGCACAAGGCTGCCACTGCCATCAGGGCTAGGGTAATTAGATAATTAGCTAATTAGCGAATGAGATAATGTATGATTCTACACCAAGCTCTCCAAATCCATTTCCTCAGGTTTTTCAATTCCCATTAAATGCAAAATGGTGGGAGCAATATTTCCTAAAACTCCCGATTTTACCTCCTTAATTTCGTTGTCTACCACAATAATCGGAACCGGATTGGTGGTGTGTGCCGTATTCGGACTCCCATCCGGATTTTTCATGGTTTCACAATTGCCATGGTCTGCAATTACAATCGTAGTATATTGATGGGCTAATGCGGTTTCAATCAAATCTTTTACGCAAACATCTACCGCTTCACATGCTTGTATGGCAGCTTCCATCA
This sequence comes from Flavobacteriales bacterium, assembly GCA_018335925.1. GTDB lineage: Bacteria > Bacteroidota > Bacteroidia > Flavobacteriales > Flavobacteriaceae > Flavobacterium. The sequence continues at coordinate 176,542 of JAGXRF010000017.1, read as the reverse complement.
CTCCGGTATGGCCAACCATATCTCCGTTGGCAAAATTCAAACAAATAAAATCAGCAGTTTCATTTGCTAATTCAGGTAATAGAGCATCCCTAAGTTCATAAGCACTCATTTCAGGCTTTAAATCGTAGGTGGCTACTTTTGGAGAAGCTCTTAAAATTCGAGTCTCCCCTTCAAAAGTTTCTTCTCTTCCACCTGAAAAAAAGAACGTAACGTGCGGATATTTTTCGGTTTCAGCAATGCGAATTTGTTTTTTACCAGCATTGGAAATTACCTCACCAATGGTATTGGTCAGGTTGTCTTTGTTGTAAATTACCTTCACATTTTGATACGTTTCATCGTAATTGGTCATGGTAACATAATACAAAGGCAAAGCTTTCATGTCAAATTCCGGAAAATCTTTTTGACTCAATACTTCTGTAAGTTCTCTTCCTCTGTCGGTTCTAAAATTAAAGAAAATCACTACATCATCCGGTGCAATGGTAGCCAATGGCTGTTGCTGTTCATTGGTTATTACCAATGGAGCAATAAATTCATCAGTAATTTGGTTGTCATAACTCTCTTGCACAGATTTTAAAATATCTTTGGTTGGGGTTCCTTTGCCATGTACCAATAAATCGTATGCTAATTTCACACGTTCCCATCGCTTGTCTCTATCCATGGCATAATATCTGCCTATCAAACTTGCCAATTTGGTTTGGTTCTTTTCTAAAACTGGCAACAATTCTTGTAAATCTTGTAACGAAGCTTTTGGGTCAACGTCTCTTCCATCAGTAAAAGCATGTAAATAACAATCTGTTAAACCAAATTGGTGGGCAGCTTCTACCAAACCTTTTAAATGGCTAATATGAGAGTGAACGCCACCGTTGGAAACCAATCCTAAAAAGTGTACTTTTTTATGGTTGTCTTTGGCATAAGAAAAAGCATCTTGCAAACTTTTTTCTTTGGCTAAAGTTTGGTTTTGTAAAGCCAAATTAATGCGAGTTAATTCTTGATATACAATTCTACCGGCACCTAAGTTCATGTGTCCTACTTCTGAATTACCCATTTGACCATCTGGCAATCCTACATGCAAACCATCTGTTCTAAGGGTAGCACTTGGGTAGTTTTGGTACAAGCTGTCTATAAATGGAGTATTTGCTTGATCAACAGCAGAAACAGAAGGGTCAGGGGAGTGTCCCCAGCCATCTAAAATCATCAAAAGAACTTTTTTTTGCATGATGCGATAGGTGTTTAATGAAGTACAAATTTAAGAGAATTACATGGAAACCATTTTGTTTTTTACGCTAACGATTTCGTGTATTGTTTCTTTTCTTGGATGGTTTTTTGCCATGCTTCAAAATGAGCTGGTAATTGGGGTGGGGGATTGTTTACTCCCATCATTTGAAATATTTCAGCAGGACTTAGTTTGTTTTTCTTTTGTAAAAAAAGTACTTTAAACATGCCGTGGTTTTTGATTTTTCCGTTGCTGTGTATGGTTTGCTCAAAGTAAACATATTTATCATCTGCTCCAACTAGTTGGGTGTGGATTTGAAATTTCTCTCTCCACTTCAATTCTTTTATGTAAGATAATTCGGCCCCTACCACAATAAATTGTATGCGTTGTTCTAATAAAAATTTGGTCAACCCGGTTTGGATACAAAAATGCCAACGAGCAATTTCATATTTGTTTAAATAACGAGCATTATTTACATGTTGGTAAATATCTAAATCTTTAAATGATACGCTTTGGGTCATTTTTACCCGATCCAACAATTGTGCTTTTGGTTTTTGGTTTTTACGGTAATAACTTTGAAAAATCCAGTATAACATGATGTTTTGTTCCAATAAAAAAGGTTAGAGAACTTTTTTGAGTTTACTAACCTTTTGGTTAAAATTAGGTTTCTAAAATGTATGCTTTTAGATTTCTTTTAAAATTTTAGTTCCTTTATCCAAGGAATGGATATCTGTAATCTGTTGGAGTAACAAAGGTTTCTTTGATGGTTCTTACCGATACCCAACGCAATAAGTTTTGAGCACTTCCAGCTTTATCATTTGTTCCGGAAGCTCTGGCTCCTCCAAATGGTTGCATTCCTACTACCGCACCAGTTGGTTTGTCGTTGATATAAAAATTTCCTGCTGCATTTTGCAAAGCAACGGTAGCTTCTTCCACTGCATAACGATCTTGACTAAATATGGCTCCGGTTAAAGCATAAGCCGAGGTTTCGTCTACCAATTGTAAGGTTTCTTTCCATTGGCTATCGTCATACACATAAATGGTCACCACAGGCCCAAATAGTTCGGTTTCCATGGTAACATATTTTGGGTTAGACGTTAATATCACAGTTGGTTCGATAAAATAACCTTTGGATTTGTCGTAATTCCCACCAATAATTACCTCTGCATCTGCATCTTGTTTGGCTCTATCGATATATCCGGCTAATTTGTTGAATGAGGTTTCTGAAATCACCGCAGTAAAAAAGTTATTCATATCTTCCGGTGAGCCCATTTTAATGGATTGGATGTCGGTTTCTAGCAAGCTTTTTGCTTCTACCCACATGCTTTTCGGTAAATAAACTCTGGATGCAGCACTACATTTTTGTCCTTGAAATTCAAAACCACCTCTTACAATTCCTGTCACCACTTGTTTTACATTGGCAGATGGATGTGCTAAGATGAAATCTTTTCCTCCAGTTTCTCCCACAATTCTAGGGTAGGTTTTGTAGGTAGAAATGTTATTTCCGATGGTTTTCCAAATATCATTAAACACCTCAGTAGAACCAGTAAAATGAACTCCTGCCAAATGAGGGTTGTTTAATAAAACCTCCGAAATCATTGACGAGTTACCCATTACCATATTGATGACACCCATTGGCAATCCGGCTTCTAAAAAAACTTCCATCAATACTCTGGCTGAGTACACTTGGGTAGCAGCAGGTTTCCAAATTACCACATTCCCCATCATGGCAGCAGAAGTAGGTAAATTTCCGGAAATAGCAGTAAAGTTAAACGGGGTAATGGCATACACAAATCCTTCCAATGGTCTATATTCTACTCGGTTCCATGTGGTTGAATCGGAGTTAGGTTGGTCAGCATAAATTTGGGTCATGTATTGCACATTGTATCTTAAAAAATCAATCATTTCGCAAGCAGCATCAATTTCTGCTTGGTGAATGGTTTTGGATTGGGCAATCATGGTAGCAGCATTGATTTTGGCTCTGTAAGGTCCTGCCAATAATTCCGCTGCTTTTAAAAATATCGAAGCTCTGTTTTCCCAACTCATGGCAGCCCATTGTTTGCGAGCTTCTAAAGCTGCATCAATGGCTTGTTCAATATGGTGTTTTTCTGCCAAATGGTATACTCCTACTTGATGTTGATGGTCGTGAGGAGGATGCATGCTTGCAGTTTTGTTGGTGCGAATGGTTTCTTTACCTATGTATAATGGCACGTCAATTTTTTCTTGCCACATTTCGCGATACGTGTTGAGCACTGCCTCTCTTTCGGGAGTTCCAGGAGCGTAAGATTTTACAGGTTCGTTGATTGCTTTAGGTACTTGAAAAAAACCTTTTAACATGTTGGTGTATTTTGTAGTTAAACATTAGTTGTAAAATGAGATTTTTGCGGTTTTTACGACAAAACCATCAAATTTTGTAATTAACCACAAAAATAGATAAAAAACGGGATACTTATTTGGTAATTGTATATACTTATTTACTTTAAATGTGAAAGAAAAAATTACTTTGAATTCAAAACACTAATTCAAAGCAAAAGGAGCATGTAATTTGAAACTTGGAATAATTACTCTAAAGTTTTTTGAGTTGCTAAAATTAATCATGTTGAAAAAACCTCGCATACTCCCGTGAGGTGAAGCTAGCAAACAGCCAGAAGAATAGGTGTGTGTTTCACCAGGTTTTAAAGTTGGTTTTTTGCCAACTACACCTTCACCATCCACAATTTCCGGATGGTTTAAGGCATCAAAAATTTCCCAATGCCTGGATTGTAATTGAACAGAGTCTTTTCCTTGATTTTCAATAGTGATTTGGTAACTAAATGCAAAATGCAAGCGGTAGTTTTTGAAGTAAGTTCCTTCAAAACTTGTCTTTACAGAAATTTTTATGCCACAGGTTACTTGAGAAATCATGGTGCTAATATAATAAAAATGCAAATAGCAACATCATCAATCCTGTTAAAGAAGTTACAAACGATAAAAGTATGGTTAAGATTCCAATTTTTATTATTGTTTTAAAACGACCTTGTTGGTAAAAATTTCTAAGCGATTTATATACGTAATGCAAAAGTAAAAGACCAAGCCAAGCGTGTAAGGAAATGGAGAAAAAAGACTCTAAAAAAAATAACAACAATAGTAATAAGAACACAAACGACATGATTTGAAAAGTCAAAACCATGTGTTCTGCATATGTTTTGTGTTGACGGTAGTATATTAAATAAAATGCGATAGTTAAAAATGGCAAGGAGACAAACAAAATGAATGGAAATTTTTCCATAAAATATTGACCTACTTTGTGCTTGGCCTCTTCTTTAGAGCTGCCAAAAATTTCTTCTATTTGAACTGTTTTTCTTGCCAAAAAATAGTTGAAAAAACTGGGTTCATATTGCAAAGAATCTATCAATTTTTTTGGAGTGATTTGTTCGTTTTTTTCCACTAATTCGTACATAGATTCTGTTTTGTAGATGGTTCGCTCCAAAAAGCCAAAACTGTGTAAGTCTTGTTGGTAATATAGTTTGTTAACGGTATCCTTTTTTTGCGAAACATTTACCGTATCTACTTTTATTTCCACCAATTTTTCAGGGGAAGGAAAAATTTTTTGGGCATTTGGATTGTTGTCATAAGCTTTTTTAATACTGTCTAAAACAGCAACTTGTGCTATGGAATCTCTTGATCTGGCTTCTTTTTCTGAAACAATTTCTTCTGGATCCGAAAGTTTATTTACTTTATCATAAAATCCAACAATAATAAAGTATACCAAAGAAACACTTAAATAAAATCGAAATGGATTGGCATAGCTAGCCCTTTTTCCTTGTATAAACTCTAAGGCTCCATGACCGGGTTTAGTGAAAAGTGAAAAAATAGTATTCTTTACTTTAGAATCATAAGCATAAAAGTTAGATAAAAATTCATGAAAAAAGTCTTTAACCGACAGTCTTTTGGTGGTATTTTTTTGTCCACAATTACAACAATATTTATCAGAAACATCTAACGGATGCTCACAATTTAAACATTTAGTGCCACGGTATTGGGTCATTTTTTATCGAATTATATCTACCGAACTTGCACTTCCTTTGCCAATTACTCGATCAAATCGATCGTTGTTTGCTCGGTAGTAAACAAAAATGCTATAGTTGTTTTCCGTTTGAAAAAAGTTGCCATCCATGGCATTTTCCCAATCTATTTTTCCTTTTTTATCTACTACGGTATACTGAAAATTGGTAAAACCTTGTTTCATCATCAAAGCCTTTTCAAACAAACCAGTTTTGGCATTGTATTCCATTTCAAACTCCGCACTTCGTGCGTAATTGTTAAACATACCAGTGATAAATACTTTACTTTTACTATCTATTAATGGAGCATTTAAACTAAAATATACCCAGCTATAATCGGCTTCTGTATTGTCGTTTTCGCGAGTATTGATGTTTCTGGGTTGAAAATTACCATTCACATCCGGGAAAAAAGTATAAGGTTGGTTTGCTCTTGGTTGGCTTGTGAACAAAAAGGTGTTGTATAAGCCATCTTTGGTAGCAGAAATTCTTCTTACATTGTTTGCAGCATTTCGTATGTCTTTGTTGTCAAAAAATAAAAATTCGTTTCCAGCCCAATATTGGGTTTCTTTGTCGTATCTATAAATTAACGAATTTCCAGTAGTAAACATTGGTTTGATGTTTCTGATTTCTGTTTCCCAAATTCCATTTTGGTAAATAGCCACTTGCACGTTTTTGATGGGATCTTGAAAAACGATATTTCTGGGAGTAATGCTAAAATCTAAATTGTGTTTGCGATCCATCAAAACTACTTCTCTCGGAACGCGTACTTGCAATGGCACATTTACCAAATCCTCATATACAATAAACTTTCTGGAAAACACTAATTCTTGCTTGGAGTTAAAAATTTTCAAAACATAGTTTCCGCTTACTTTTAAAGCCTTGGTAAATCTATTCGGAAAAGTCAATCGGTAATGCGAATAGGTTTGTAAGGTGTTAAATGAGTTTTCATAATCAATAATCAATTGGTTGTCTAAACCGTTTAAGTATTCATTGATCATCAAAACCGATTTGGTCCAGTTATAATTGCAATGGGTAATGGTATAGTAGTAATTCGATTCGTCTCCATATAAATCGTCAAACACCAATTGAAATGGGTCACCTAATTTAAAAAATGGTACTACGTTTTGTCCGTTTTGTTGAAATGCTACAGATTTGATATGGTAAGGAGGATTAACTTCCTCTTCTACTTGACTCCAAACTGAAATACCAAATAGTAAAAGCCAAATGGTGTATATTTTTTGCATAATCTTACATTTATCAATCTGCTAATTTAACAAATTTTAGACCAAACAATGCTTTTTATGACAAATCGATTTTTATTATTTAGAATCATTTTAAATTAACTTAAAATGTTAAAGACAAATGTTAATAGGTTTGAGAAAGTCTATTATTAATAATTAAATTTGCACCAATTTTTGAAAACTAGTTTTAATTTATACCCATTCTTATGTCCAAAGACATTAAAATTACCAAAGGTCTGCATCTGAATTTGGTTGGGGAGGCACAAAAACAAATTTCTGAAGTAGCAAGATCGTCTTCTTTTGTGATCAAGCCTTCTGATTTTCATGGGGTTACTCCAAAATTAATTTTAAAAGAAGGAGCTTCTGTTAAAGCGGGAGAACCTATTTTTTATTCCAAATCAGATGAAAAAGTCATGTTTGTTTCTCCGGTTAACGGTACTATTACCGAAATCGTAAGAGGAGAAAAACGTGTGATTTTAGAAATTAGAATTCAAGCAGATGCTCAGGACACTCCTGTAAAGCACGAAGTTAAAAACGTTGAAGCCATGAGTGGTGAAGAGGTAAAAACTTTGTTGTTAGCATCTGGATGTTGGCCATTTATCAAACAAAGGCCATATGATGTGATTGCTCATTCTGCAGACACTCCAAAAGCTATTTTTATTTCAGCATACAGTTCTGCACCGCTATCTTCAGATGTAGAATTTGTGATGCAAGATAAATTAGAAGCTTTTCAAGCTGGAGTTAATGCATTGGCAAAATTAACCAAAGGAAAAGTACATTTGTCTGTAACCGGAAAAGGAAATTCTATTTTTAGCAACACTAAAAATGTAGAATTACACAAAGTAACCGGACCACACCCAGCTGGAAACGTTGGGGTACAAATCAATAAAATAGATCCTATCAACCAAGGAGAAAAAGTTTGGGTAGTTGCTCCTCAAGATGTAGCAATCATAGGAACATTTTTCCAAACCGGAACTTTTGTCCCAACCAAAACCATTGCTTTGGCTGGTGCAGAAGTAAAAAATCCACAATATTACAACATTACCATTGGCAGTGAAGTTGCCAAATTGGTTGACGGAAAAATCAATGCTGGAGAAGTAAGAATCATTTCTGGAGATGTTTTGACTGGTACCAAATCACATATTGGTGGTAACTTAGGTTTTTACGCAAATACTGTTTCGGTAATTAAAGAAGGTAACGAATATCGCATGTTTGGTTGGTTGCCTTTTGCTGGGCCAAGCAAGCACAGTATGCAACGTACTGCTTTATCATGGTTAATGCCAGGTAAAAAATATGTTCCTGATACCAATTTAAACGGAGAAGAAAGAGCATTGGTAGTAACCGGTGAAATGGAACAAGTAATGCCAATGGATATTTTTCCAATGCAGCTATTAAAGGCTTGTATTACACACGATATCGAAAAGATGGAAAATTTGGGTATTTACGAAGTTGCCCCAGAAGATTTTGCCTTAATCGATTATACCAATACTTCTAAATTAGAAGCTCAGGCAATTATTAGAGAAGCATTGGATTTGATGATTAAAGAAGTAGGATAACAAAAAATTGCTATAGTGATATGAAATTTTTACGCGAAAAATTAGATGAATTAAAAAAGCCCTTTGGCAAAGGACAAAAATTAGAACAATTTGCCCCAGCCATCAACGCTTTTGATACCTTTTTGTTTGTGCCAAATCACACCACCAAACACGGTGCTCATATTCGTGATGCGGTAGATTTGAAACGAACCATGGTAACGGTAATCTTGGCATTATTGCCAGCTTTATTCTTCGGAATTTACAATACCGGGTACCAACACTTTATTCAAATAGATGGCTCTGATATGAGTTTTTGGAATGTGTTTTCTCATGGTTTATGGAAAGTACTTCCAATAATTGCCGTATCTTATGGTGTAGGTTTGGCTATTGAGTTTTACTTTGCTATTAAAAGAGGACACGAAGTTAATGAAGGTTATTTGGTTACCGGGATGTTGATTCCGATGATCATGCCTGTGGACTTGCCATTATGGATGTTGGCTATTTCCGTTGTATTTGCTGTTATACTTGGTAAAGAAGCTTTTGGAGGTACCGGAATGAATATTTTAAACCCTGCTTTAACTGCAAGAGCATTTGCATTTTTTGCTTACCCAACTTACATGTCGGGTGACAAAGTATGGGTTTCAGATGCCATGAAAGTGGATGGTATTTCAGGAGAAACTATTTTAGGGAAATTAGCTGCTGGTAAAGAAGCTGGCTTTGAAGCTTGGAGCATGTTTGCAGGTAGCATTCCCGGATCTATTTCTGAAACATCTACCTTATGGATTTTAGTTGGTGCAGCTATTTTGATATTAACAGGAGTAGGTAGTTGGAAAATTATCTTCAGCGGATTCTTAGGTGCTGCATTTACTGCTTATTTGTTTGAATTATGGGGAGCTAATGCATTGATGCAGTTTGGTATGAACCATTTATTGGTAGGTGGATTGGCTTTTGGTATTGTATTTATGGCTACCGACCCGGTTTCTGCTGCTCAAACCGAGCGTGGTAAATGGATTTACGGTTTCTTGATAGGGTTGTTCAGTATTTTAATTAGAGTATTCAACCCAGCTTATCCAGAAGGAGTAATGTTGGCAATTTTATTGTTAAATGTTTTTGCTCCTACCATCGATCATTATGTGGTACAAGCCAACATATCCAAACGTAAAAAACGTGTAGCTAAACTTAAAACTGCCTAATCATGAACAAAGAAAGTAATGCCTATACCTTTTTGTTTGCAGCTGTAATGGTAATTATAGTAGGAGCTTTGTTGGCCATTGCTGCTACTTCTTTAAAGCCTATGCAAGATGTAAACATCAAGAACGAAAAGATGCAAAATATTTTGGCTACAGTGGGAATCACTGATATTACCAGAGAGGAAGCTCAAGCCAAATACGACGAAGTAATTCAACAAGCATTTTTAGTAAATCCTGACGGAACTGCTACCGAAGATAGAGACGGTGCATTTAACGTGGATTTAAAAAATGAGTTGAAAAAGAAAGTAACCGAGCAAAAATTTCCATTGTTTGTTGCAAACAATGGAGGGAAAAAATTCTATATCATTCCTTTAAGAGGTTCCGGTTTATGGGATGCTATTTGGGGATACATTTCTTTGGATGAAGACATGAACACTATTAAAGGTGTAGTTTTTGACCACAAAGGAGAGACTCCTGGTTTAGGTGCAGAAATTACCCAAGCTTGGTTTCAGGAAAGATTTATCAATGAAAAGATTTTTGATGCCAACGGAGAATTGGTTGGGGTAACCGTGGCCAAAGGATATACCGGTGGTGATGATAAAGAAGATAACAAAGTAGATGCAATTTCTGGTGCTACCATTACCGGAGATGGTGTTACCAACATGTTTGTAGAACGTTTGGCACACTACAAGAATTTTCTTAAAAATCAAAAATCTCAACTAGCTCTAAACAATTAATATTATGTCAGCAGAAAAAGAACCTTTGTTCTCCAAAAGAAATAAAGCCCTTTTGACAGATCCGTTTAACGACAACAACCCTATTACTGTGCAAGTATTGGGTATTTGTTCGGCATTGGCAATTACCGTGCAGTTAAAACCTGCTATTGTAATGGCAATTTCCGTAATGGCTGTAATGGGTGCAAGTAATGTGGTGACCTCTATGATTAGAAATTTAATTCCTAATCGTATTCGTATCATCGTTCAGTTAGTGATTATTGCTTCATTGGTAATTTTAGTAGACCAAGTATTGAAAGCTTTTGCCTATGATGTTAGCAAACAATTATCGGTTTTTGTTGGTTTGATTATTACCAACTGTATCGTAATGGGCCGATTAGAAGCTTTTGCTTTAGGTAATGGGGTGTGGAGGTCCTTCTTAGATGGTATCGGAAACGCTTTCGGATACGGAATCATTTTGATTATTGTTGCCATTATTCGTGAGTTATTAGGCTCAGGCAAGTTAATGGGAGCTCAAATCATTCCTCCATCTTTTTACGAAGCAGGTTACGAAAATAACGGTTTGATGTTATTGTCACCAATGGCATTGATTGTAGTAGCTGTGTTAATTTGGTTACAAAGAACCAAAAACACCAAATTAATCGAAAAGCACTAATCCTTAAAACTGAAATTTTATGCAAGATTTAGCAAGTTTATTTGTCAAAAGCATCTTCATCGAAAATATGATTTTCGCATACTTCTTGGGGATGTGTTCTTATTTAGCGGTTTCAAAAACAGTAAAAACTGCAGTTGGTTTAGGGTTAGCAGTTGTTTTCGTTTTGTCTATTACTGTTCCTATCAACTATTTATTAGATAATTATTTATTGAAAGCAGGAGCATTGGCATGGTTAGGAGAAGAATATGCTTCAATTGATTTGAGTTTCTTAAGCTTTATCATGTTTATTGCCGTGATTGCTTCTATGGTGCAATTAGTAGAAATGATTGTAGAAAAATTTGCTCCGGCATTGTATGGTGCTTTGGGTATTTTCTTACCATTAATTGCTGTTAACTGTGCCATCTTAGGAGGAGCATTGTTTATGCAGCAAAAAGACTTTGGAACTGTAGTAGAAGCAGCAACTTACGGATTAGGTTCTGGTATTGGATGGTTTCTAGCCATTTTAGCAATTGCAGCTATTCGCGAAAAAATCGCTTACTCTCATGTACCTGCTCCATTAAGAGGTTTGGGTATTACCTTCCTTATTACAGGATTGATGGCAATTGCTTTCATGAGCTTTATGGGTATTAAAATTTAATCTTCTTTACAATTAACGTATGAATACTATCGTAGTAATTGCCAGTGTGGTTGTTTTTTTAGTAGTGATTTTTTTATTGGTTTCTATGTTATTAGGAGCCAAAGCTAAATTAATGCCTTCTGGACCAGTAAAAATTAAAATTAATGGGGAAAACGAAATTGAAGTAGGATCTGGTTCTACTTTACTTTCTACCCTTGGAAATAGCAAAATCTTTTTGCCATCTGCTTGTGGTGGTGGTGGAACTTGTATACAGTGTAAATGTAAAGTGTTAGATGGGGGTGGATCTATTTTACCAACTGAAGAACCTCATTTTACCAGAAAAGAAATTGCAGAAGGATGGAGATTAGGTTGTCAGGTCAAAGTAAAAAATAACATGGTAATTGAAGTTCCGGAAGAAGTATTCGGAATTAAAAAATTCAATGCTAAAGTTTATTCTAACTATAACGTAGCCTCTTTTATTAAAGAATTTATTGTGGAATTGCCTGAGGACATGCACTACGAGGCTGGTGGTTACATCCAAATAGAAATTCCAAAATGTGAAGTTAAATATGCCGATATCGACATTACTGCTCACCCTGAAGAACATCCAGGAGAACCTGAAAAGTTCAAAGCTGAATGGGATAAATTCCAATTGTGGAGTTTGGTAATGAAAAACCCGGAGACTGTGGAAAGAGCATATTCAATGGCTTCTTACCCTGCAGAAGGAAGAAAAATTATGTTGAACGTTCGTGTAGCTACCCCACCTTGGGACAGAGCTAAAAACGGATGGATGAATGTAAATCCAGGTGTTGCGTCTTCTTATATTTTCTCCAGAAAAGCTGGTGATGATGTGGTTGTGTCAGGTCCTTATGGAGAATTCTTTATCAATGAGAGTGATGCAGAAATGTTATATGTTGGTGGTGGTGCCGGTATGGCTCCAATGCGTTCGCACTTATACCATTTGTTCCGTACGGTAAAAACAGGAAGAAAGGTTACTTATTGGTATGGAGGTCGTTCTAAAAGAGAATTATTCTATGTTGACCATTTTAGAGCTTTAGAGAAAGATTTCCCTAACTTTAAATTCTACATGGCATTGTCTGAACCATTACCAGAAGATAATTGGAAAGTAAAAGATGGTTTAGATGGCGAAGGAGATGGTTTTGTTGGTTTTATCCACAACTGTGTAATTGATAATTACTTATCGAAACACGATGCTCCGGAAGATATCGAATTGTACTTCTGTGGTCCACCAATGATGAACAAAGCTGTTCAGAAAATGGGTGAAGACTTCGGAATCCCACCAGAAAATATTCGTTTTGACGACTTCGGTGGATAAAAAATCAAGCCAATTCGAAAGAATTGGCTTTTTTTATGTAATGTTTTATCATCCAAAAACTAATTTTGCATCATGGAAACATTAAGTGCTTTAGAATTACATCAATTGGCAATGAACCATGTTGGAAAGGATTTAGAGGCCAAGGGTTTTGAATTTATTGCAATTAACAGCCAGTTAAAAAAACATCCACAGTTTGTGTGTGTAGATAAGCCTACCAATACCTTACACTTTGTGTTGGTACAAGTGGCAACTTATCCAAACCATCCTCAACAATATGATGTGGTTTGGATGGAAACTTTTAAAGCACATGCAGAGAAATTAAAAGCCAAAGTATTGTTTGCAGGGGTGGGTATTGCCAATGCCAACGATGTAGAAAAACCAATTTATAAAACCGATGATTATGCCATTTTTTACGAAGGTTATGTGGAAATTAGTTAGTGCTGTTTTTTTATTTACCTTGTTTTCTTGCAAAGAAAAAGCTTTTGAATTGCAAGGAGAAACCCAAGGTACCACCTATTACATCAAATATTTTTCGGATAAGTCTTTAGTAGAAAAAGCGGAAATTGATTCGATTTTACATCAATTTGATATGTCATTATCTACCTATATTCCAAATTCTATCATCAGCAAAATTAATCGAGATGAAGCTGTAGAAGTGGATGATTTTTTTGTGGAGAATTTTAAAATTTCTCAAAAAGTTTATCATGATACAGATGGTTTATTTGATCCAACTATTGGAGTATTGGTAAATGCTTATGGTTTTGGGCCTTCTAAACAAAGTATCGAATGGAAAGAAAATAGCTTAGATAGCTTATTGCAATTGGTAGGTTTTGATAAAATTCGATTAAATGAAAAACGCATTGCCAAAAAACATCAAGCTATGTATTTTGACTTTAATGCTGTAGCTCAAGGATATGCAGTGGATGTTTTAGTTGCCCATTTAAAGAGTAAAGGCATTAAAAATGCTTTGGTTGAAATAGGAGGAGAGATATTTACTTTCGGCCAAAATTTAGAAACTAAAAAACCTTGGACAACCGGTATTGACGATCCATTGCAAAATCCGGAACATGGCAGAAAGTTGATTGCCAAGTTATCTCAAACCGATTTGGGTTTGGCTACCTCCGGGAATTATAGAAAAATTAAAACGGATTCAGTTACTGGGCAGAGATTTGTACATATCATCCATCCGAAAACCGGATTAGCTACCAAGACCAGTATTTTAAGTGCTACTATTTTAGCTAAAACCACTGCAGAAGCGGATGCATACGCAACGGCTACCATGTTGATGGAACCAAAGCAATTGATGGAATTTTATAACCAAAGACCACAGCTATTGGCATTTGTTGTGTATGAAGAAAATGGAAAAATCAAAATCTTTGAAAGCGAAGGTTTAAAAGCTATTAAGTTGCCTTAGGTTTTTTAACCAATGGAATAATTTCTCCTTTTGCCAAACAATATCTTGTAACTTCTTCTGAGGTTAGTTGCAAAGTATAGTCAACTTCTTCTACCTCAAACCCAACAGAACGTAACTGGTTAAAATAGTCTCTACCATACACACGAACATGATCGTATTGTCCGAAAATTTTAGCTCTTTCTTTTGGGTCGGTGATGCTATCGTCCGTAAAAGTTTTTTCTCTATTTAAATCTTGCGGAATTTGAAAAATTCCCCAACCTCCGGGTTTCATCACTCTGTATAATTCTTGCATGGCTTTGGTGTCATTTGGGATATGCTCCAACACATGGTTGCAAAATATGACATCGTAACTGTTGTCTTCAAATGGAAGATTACAAATATCTGCTTTTACATCTGCCAATGGAGAAAGCAAATCGGTGGTGGTATATACCAAATTCTTTTGCTGTTTAAACAATTGGTAAAAAGCTTGCTCCGGAGCAAAATGCAATAAATGTATTTTTTCGGTAGAGGTAAAAAAGTTGGTTTCATTTTTTAAAAACAACCATAATAACCTATGTCTTTCTAGTGATAAAGTGCTTGGAGACAATACATTGTTTCGTTGAGTGCCATATCCGTAAGGCAAAAACATGCGAAAACTTTTTCCATCAATTGGATCGGTATAAGTATTTCCTTTAAGCCACCTAGCCAAAACAGGTCGAACCACCAAACTCAACCGAATTAAAACCGGACGTGGAATGGTATTCAATACCCATCGAAATAACTTCTTCATCTTGATTTATTTATAAAACCAATGCCTGTTGTCTTAACCCTTCTTCTTCATTGCTTTCTATGCCTATAGCTTGGTATACATAAGCAAAAGTAGATAACAATTCAGGCTTACCATCAACAATGGCCACATTGTGCTCAAAATGGGCACTTGGTTTTTTGTCGCGGGTAACAATAGTCCATCCATCTTTTAATTGTTGGATGTTTTTGGTTCCTAAGTTAATCATAGGCTCAATGGCAATGGTCATGCCTTCCACCAATAATTTTCCACTTCCTTTTTTACCATAATTAGGAACTTCAGGCTCTTCGTGTAATTTTCTACCCAAACCATGACCGACCAATTCTCTTACAACACCATAACCAAAAGATTCGGTGTATTTTTGAATGGCATTACTAATATCACCTACTCTATTACCGGTTTTACATTCTTTAATTCCTATATACAAAGATTCTTTGGTGCGTTGTAATAGGAGTTTAGTCTCAGGTTTTACATTGCCAATTTCAAAGGTATACGCATGATCTCCGTAAAAGTCGTTCATCAAAACCCCGCAATCCACACTAACAATGTCTCCATCTTCAATTGGTCGGTTGGTTGGTAAGCCATGTACTACTTGCTCATTTACACTGGTAAGTAAAGTGCTCGGACAACCATACAGTCCTTTAAATCCCGGAACCCCTCCGTTATCTCTGATAAATTCCTCTGCAATTTTGTCTAATTCTAAAGTGGTAATGCCAGGTTTGATAATGCCAGCTACCATGCCTAACGTTTTGGAAACCAGCAAGGCACTCTGACGTATCAATTCAATTTCTTCTCTGTTTTTTGGGATAATCATTTGTGGTATTTAAAGTTGCAAAAGTAGGAAAATAAAGTGGTTTTGTGCTTTTGGTATCTATTACCTTTTACTTAAACTTTCATTCCTCTATTTATTTTTATTTAAAAGTCTTACTATGAGAAAAGTCATGTTTTTTGTTTAAATTACAACTTAAATTTGAACCAAAATTGATAGATATGAGCAAATATGTTACTGCAGAAGAAGCTGTGAAAGTTGTAAAATCAGGAGATAGAGTTTATGTACAAGCCGCAGCAGCAACCCCAACTATTTTAACACATGCTTTAACGCAAAGAGCATCTGAATTGAGAAATGTAGAAATTTGTCATTTACACACCGAAGGTGCAGCACCTTATGCCAATCCGGATTTAGCAGAAAGTTTTCATGTGAATTCCTTTTTTATTGGAGCTAACGTACGTCATACATTAAAAGCAGGAAACGGATCGTATACCCCTGTTTTTTTAAGTGAATTACCTCACTTATTTCGCAAAAAAGTATTGGTATTAGACGTGGTTTTTATTCATGTTTCACCACCCGACCGACACGGTTATTGCTCTTTAGGAGTTTCGGTGGAAGCTACTATTGCTGCAATTGAAAACGCAAAAATTGTGATAGCACAGGTTAACCCAAACATGCCACGAACTTTTGGAGATGGTATTTTGCACGAGTCTGAAATCGATTTTTTGGTTTTAGTAGATACTCCTATCCATAGTCATGAAGTAACACCTTTTACTCCGCAAGAAGAGAAAATAGGGGAGTATGTAGCTTCTTTAATAGAAGACAGAAGCACCTTACAAATGGGGATAGGCTCAATTCCAAATGCCGCTTTGAGTAAATTAACCAATCATAAAGATTTGGGTTTGCATACCGAAATGTTTTCGGATGGAGTGATTGACTTAATTGAAAAAAACGTGATAACATGTAACTACAAAGGCACAACCAGAGGAAGAGTTTTGGCAACTTTTTTAATGGGTTCGAAAAGATTGTATGATTTTGTAGATGATAACTCGTTTATTGAAATGAAAGAAAGTTCTGCGGTAAATGACACGGCTCGAATTAGAAAAAACCCAAAAATGATTGCCATCAATTCTGCAATTGAAGTGGATTTAACCGGACAAGTTTGTGCGGATTCAATCGGTGGATCGATGTATTCTGGGGTAGGAGGGCAAATGGATTTTATTCGTGGTGCTTCGTTAAGTGTAGGAGGAAAGGCTATTATTGCTTTGCCATCAACCACCAAAAGAGGTGAAACCAGAATTGTGCCTTTTTTAAAACAAGGTGCAGGTGTGGTTACTACTCGTTCGCACGTACAATATGTAATTACCGAATATGGGATAGCAGATTTGTATGGCAAAACACTCAAACAAAGAGTGAAAGCTTTGGTAGATATTGCGCATCCTGACCATAGAGAAGCGATAGAAAATGCCTATTTTGATTTTATGCACATCAAAAAAATATTTTAATTTTTATTAAATATTAGCCCACGTTTTTAATCGTGGGCTAATTAATTTTATAATCCTAAATAAACCACCTTTTTGGTTTCAAAAAAATCTTCTGAAAAAAAAGTAGATAAGTCGAACAATTTTGCTTTTGGGAATGGAGCCAATTCTTCGGTTAAATCCCCCCCCTTTAAGTATAAAATTCCATTAGGTAATTCATTTTTACTATTTTTCGTTACATGCGGTTGCACCCATTGCACAAAATCGGTCATGTTGGTAACCGCTCTACTTACCACAAAATCATATTTATCTTTTAAGGTTTCAGCTCTGGTTTGGGTTGCTTTTATGTTTTTTAATCCAATAGCATGAGCAACTTCATTAACTACCTTTATTTTTTTTCCAATCACATCTATTAAATCAAATTGGCACTCTGGAAATAAAATAGCTAACGGAATCCCCGGAAATCCGCCACCTGTGCCTACATCTACAATTTTAGTGTTTGGTTGAAAGGAGATAACTTTTGCAATTCCTAGAGAATGTAATACATGTCGGGTGTACAATTCTTCGATATCTTTTCTGGAAACCACATTAATCTTGCTATTCCAATCTAAATACAAAGGATATAAAGCTTGAAATTGTTGTATTTGTAACGGAGTTAAATGAGGAAAATAAGTTGTAAGGACTTCCATGAATTTTTTTAACAAAAATAATGCTTTTTTAATTTTAAAAATTGGCAATTGTTGTCCTTTAACTAATGCATTAATCCTTACATTTGTTGCAATACTTTTTAATACAAATAATGAATACACAAATTCCTACCTTTTCAACACAAGACAGCTTAAAGTTTTTTAGAACACTAAACAAAAGAGTTAACGATTATTTCAAAGAAAATCAAATAGCCAAAACCGGAAACTGGAAATTACACACAAAAACCATTTTGATGTTTACCTTGTTTTTGGCCCCTTATTTTTTCATGATTTCTTTACCAATGCCATTTTGGGCTTATTTATTACTTAACGTAGTCATCGGAATAGGCATGGCAGGAGTTGGGATGAATGTAATGCACGATGGTAACCACGGTTCTTATTCCACCAAACCATGGGTAAATAAAATCATGGGAAGTTCCATTTATATTTTAGCCGGAAACGTTTATAACTGGCAAGTACAACACAACGTTTTGCATCACACCTTTACCAATATTCACGGGCACGATGAAGACTTGGAAGCAGGAAGAATTATGCGTTTTACCAAGCAATCACCATGGAAAAGATTTCATCGCTTTCAACATTATTATTCCGTATTGTTATACGGATTGCTGACCTTTAACTGGGCAATTACTACCGATTTTGCACAAATGTCCAGATACATCAAAAGAAAGTTATCTTACGGAGAGTTTCCAAACCCAATAAAAAATTGGAGTATTTTGGTTGTAACCAAAATTATTTACTTTAGTATTTGGTTGGTGTTGCCAATGATAATAGGTATCGCTTGGTGGAAAGTTGTATTAGGCTTTTTGGTAATGCATTATACAGCAGGTTTGATTTTAAGTATGGTGTTTCAATTAGCACATATTGTGGAGGATACCGTTAATCCTGAACCAAATGAAGAAGGTAAAATGGAGCACATTTGGGCTATTCATCAATTGTACACTACTGCTAATTTTGCACCAAAAAACTGGTTGGTAAACTTTTTTACCGGAGGTTTGAACCACCAAATAGAGCACCATATTTTTCCACATATTAGCCATATTCATTACGGAAAAATCGCAAAAATTGTAAAGGAAACTGCTAAAGAATTCAACTTGCCTTACTATGAGTATCAAACTACTAGAGAAGCAATTAAATCGCATTTCCGTCATTTACGTGAATTAGGACAAAGACCTCAAATGGCTTAATTAAAATTGGATTAACTCTTTAACTTGATTTTCATGAATAGCGTACTTTCCGATAGGATCAACCAATTACAAACCTCCCAAACCTTGGCAATGGCTGCTTTGGCAAGAGAATTGAAAGCACAAGGTAAAGACATCATCAGTTTGAGTTTAGGGGAACCTGATTTTAATACCCCTGATTTTATCAAAGAAGCTGCTAAAAAAGCAATCGATGACAATTATTCTACCTACACTCCTGTAGATGGATATTTGGAATTGAAAGAAGCGATTTGCAGAAAATTTAAAAGAGATAACCAATTACATTATACCCCATCGCAAATTGTAGTTTCTACAGGAGCAAAACAGTCTTTGTATAACATTGCCCAAGTGATGTTAAATGAAGGCGACGAAGTTATTTTACCTGCTCCCTATTGGGTTTCTTACTACGAAATTATCAAGTTATCTGGAGGTACACCGGTGGTTGTTCCAACTTCGGTGGAAACCGATTTTAAAATTACACCGGAACAATTACAACAAGCAATTACTCCAAAAACCAAAATGATTTGGTATAGTTCTCCATGCAATCCGAGTGGTTCTGTATACAGTAGAGAGGAATTGGAAGCTTTATCAAAAGTAATTTTACAGCATCCAAATGTATATATGGTTGCGGATGAAATTTACGAACATATCAACTTTTCAGGTACTTTTTGCAGTATAGGTTCAATTGACGGAATGTTTGACAGAACCATTACTGTAAATGGCGTTGCGAAAGCTTTTGCGATGACAGGTTGGAGAATTGGATATATCGGAGCACCTGAGTTTATTGCAAAGGCTTGTACTAAAATTCAAGGACAAGTGACTAGTGGAGCCAATTCTATTGCACAAAGAGCTACCATTGCAGCTGTTGATGCACCTCCTGATGTATTAAACAACATGGTACAAGCATTTAAAAACCGAAGAGATTTGGTAGTTGGATTGGTAAAAGATATTCCCGGATTTAAATTAAATGTCCCGGAAGGTGCATTTTATGTTTTTCCGGATGTTTCCAATTATTTTGGAAAAACATTAAAAGGAAAATTCATCAATGATGCTAATGATTTTTCGATGTTTTTACTATCAGAAGCTAATGTAGCAACCGTTACCGGAGATGCCTTTGGAAATCCGAATTGTATTCGTTTTTCTTATGCAACCAGTGAAGACTTGTTAATAGAAGCTTTGAAAAGAATCAAAGAAGCGGTAAGCTAAAGTGGGTGTGTCCTAAAATTCTTCTATTCTTGTCAAGCTGAACTTGTTTCAGCTTCTAATCTTATTCGTTGTTTTTGTAAAGCTAAGATTTTGAAATAAGTGGGTTATGGCATAATTTCTGACTTTATAGTCACCCTCAATTTACTATGGAATTACTTTTTCAAAACATACAAAAACATGTCCCTCTTTCTTTGGAAGAGCAACAATTGTTGCAATCGGTGGTTGAGATAAATAGCTATCCGGCCAAAACCATTTTGCAACAAGCAGGAACCATTTCCAACCAAACGTATTTTGTTTTATCAGGAGTATTGCGAAATTTTAGTGTAAAAGATAACATCCATGAACAAATTTTACATTTTGCATGCGAAGGTTGGTGGATGGCAGATATGTATAGTTATTTTTCACAAAAGCCAGGTAACTTGTTTATAGAGGTTTTAGAAGACGCTACATTGGTAATTTTAACCAAAGATAACCAAGAGGTTCTGTACCAAAAATTGCCAAAGTTGGAACGTTTTTTCAGGATTTTAGCAGAGAATTCATTAGTAGCTCATCAAGAAAGATTGCTAGATAATTTAAGTTTATCTGCCGAAGAACGTTTTGTAAAGTTTTGCAATAAATATCCATCTTTAATACAAAGAGTTTCTCAAAAATACATAGCTTCCTACTTGGGAGTTACTCCTGAATTTTTTAGCAAAATGAAAGCTAAATTATTGCGGAAATAAAAATGCCCATATGTTTATTGCATATGGGCTTAGTTTGTATGTAAACGATTTTTATTTTTTCAATATTTTATGGGTAGAAATGCTCTCACCATCACTCAATTGTAACAAATAAGTTCCGGTATTTAAAGTGGTAACATCTAAAGTAAATAAATTAGAAGATACCTTACCTTGCATCATTAATTGACCATAAATGTTGTATAAATACCAATTTTCAAGGTTTTGCTCATGTTGAATATGTAACTTTTCTGTAGTTGGATTCGGAAATACCCTAACGGTATTTTTATTGTTTTCCAATACGCTCAAAGGTGAATTGGTATTTAATTGAATCACAGAAAAATTACCTTGTACTCCAGCAGTTCCGGTATAGCTACCTGTCCAACAGGCACTAAAAGCTGTGCCATATCCTGTAATAGCAGTGCCAATGGCATCATTAGATCTAGAGGTTCCTGAAGAGCCACTATGTCGTATTTCGATCAGTAAATTTCCTCCAGTGTATAAATAATTGGTATTAAAGGCAATATTCGCCCCAAAACCATTAGGGTTTCCACCTCCTGGAAAACTTTCTATTGGTATTGTATAACTTCCAGTTCTAACTTGAGTTTGATTACCAACCACATTTTCTGAAAAAGTAAAACTTCTATTCGCAGGATTAACACACCCACTCAAGTATACATCGTAAGAAGCAAACGTTATTTCACTAGTTGGCCAAGCAGTAGCTTGAGAAGATTGCAATCGAAACTGTAGGCCAGTAAGCTCTTTGTTTACAAATTCAGTTAATTCACTAGCCGCAATTAACATTTGATAAGTTCTTGCAGTATTGGTTAATGGGCCAACAAAACTAGTTGTTCCGGTAGTCGAGGCATAAGCATTTGGAATTACACCTGAAAAATTTTGAGTCAAAATACTTTGGTCAAAATTTTGAGCATTTATAGTAAATGGCAGAGTTGCTACTACTATAGTTACATAACAAAATGAGAGTAATTTTTTTATCATACATTAAATTTTATTGGTTTGCATAAAATTAAACAAAAAATTAAAACATTGTAAACCAGGATTTTTTATTCACAAATTTGATTATTTGAATAAAAAATGTAACAGATATTTGTTCTTAATCTACATTAAGCGATGATATAAATTGCTTACAGTAATTTTGTGTTGTAATTTAATTTAATGCAAGTAATTTTAAAATTTCAACAAGATGAAAACAATATTATATCCTGCCAACGAACGTGGCCATGCCAACCACGGATGGTTAAACGCGTATCACAGTTTTAGTTTTGCCAATTGGTATTATCCAGAAAAAGTAAACTTTGGTGTATTGCGTGTGTTGAATGACGATACTATTGCTCCCGGTATGGGGTTTGGTACCCATCCGCACGATAATATGGAAATTATCACGATACCGTTAGAAGGTGATTTGGCTCATAAAGACAGCATGGGTAACCAATCTATTATCAAACATGGAGAAATCCAAGTGATGAGTGCAGGCACCGGTATTCAACACAGTGAGTTTAATCCGAATGCGGACAAACAAACCAAATTGTTTCAAATTTGGTTGTTCCCAAACAAACAGAACGTAACTCCACGCTACCAACAATTATCTATCCATCAACCTGATTTGTTTAACAAGTGGCAACAAATATTGTCACCAAATCCTGAGGATGATGGGGTTTGGATCCATCAAAATGCTTGGTTTCATTTAGGTAAGTTTAACCAAACTCAAGAAGTTTCTTATAGATGGAAAGATGGAAATAATGGATTGTATGTGATGGTAGTTCAAGGAGCTGCTACCATTAACAACCAAGTTCTTACTCAAAGAGATGCCATAGGAATTGTAGGTGCCAATGAAGTAAAGTTTCAAGTACAAGATGGAACGCAATTACTATTATTAGAAGTTCCAATGCAAATTTCATAATAAAAGAGTAGTATTTTTGATTATTTCTCTATTTAACATAAAAATTAGTTTTTTTATGTAAAAGTGAAATACTTTATTAATTGTTCGTTACATAAAGCTAAAGTGTTTGTTAATTTTGCACTTTAGCTTTAATATTATGCACTACAAAATCATTGGTAACGGTTGTTATATTCCACCCCAAAAAATCTCTAACCAAGATTTTTCTCAACATGAGTTTTATACCGAAGATGGCGAGGTTTTTCCACACAGCAATGAGGTTATTGCTCAGAAGTTTTTGGAAATTACCGGCATATATGAACGCAGGTATTTACCTGATGAAATGCAAACCTCCGATATTGCATATTTAGCAGCAAAAGAAGCAATTGAAAATGCCAGAATTTCAGGAGAAGAGTTAGATTACATTATTGTAGCTCATAATTTTGGAGATGTTAAAAAAGAT
This sequence comes from Flavobacteriales bacterium, assembly GCA_018335925.1. Taxonomy (GTDB): domain Bacteria; phylum Bacteroidota; class Bacteroidia; order Flavobacteriales; family Flavobacteriaceae; genus Flavobacterium. Next base: position 153,340 of record JAGXRF010000017.1, on the reverse strand, counting down.
ACCATCCAATCGGATATTTTGCCTGGCTTGGCATGTAGAGTTAAGCAAAAATTAGGCATTCAAAATCCGAATTGTGTGGCTTATGATATTTTATTCGGATGTCCTGGCTGGGTAGAAGGTCTCATTCAAGCCAAAGCATTTATACAAGCCGGAATGGCCAAAAAATGTTTGGTAATTGGTGCAGAAGCTTTGTCAAGAGTGGTAGATATGCACGACAGAGATAGTATGATTTTTTCTGATGGAGCTGGTGCAACAGTATTGGCAGTTACGGAAGAAGAAGGCGGATTTTTAGCCCATCAAACTGCTACTTATGCAGTAGAAGAAGCAGGCTATTTGTTTTTTGGACCAAGCAATAAAAAAGAAAAAGGAGAGAAAGAGCGATATATTAAAATGCATGGCAGAAAAATTTATGAATTTGCTTTATCAAAAGTGCCAGCTGCCATGAAAGCTTGTTGGGATAAAACAGGCTTGCCAGTAGAAAAAATCAGTAAAATTTTGATCCATCAAGCCAATGAAAAAATGGATGAAGCTATTGTGCAACGTTTTTATAAATTATACCAACAAAAAGCACCGGAAAATATCATGCCCATGAACATCCAAACGCTCGGAAACTCTAGTGTTGCAACAGTTCCTACTTTGTTTTATATGATTTTAAACGGACATTTGCCTCCACATGAATTACATCCGGGAGATTATGTATTGTTTGCTTCTGTTGGTGCCGGGATGCATATCAATGCGGTAGCATACCAATTGTAAAGCTATCGGAATTGTTGTACTTTTGATTCCTATTATTTATGGCATGTACGAAAAAACCTATCCGCAAAAACGCTTTCTAATCACGTTAGATTTTTTACAAAAACATCTTTCAACCAATGAAGTAATTCTTGATTTGGGCGTATCTAATCCGTTATCTCATTTAATGAAAGAAAAAGGTTTTGAAGTAATCAATACCAACGGAGAAGATTTAGATGACGATTGTTCAGCACTTAACAAAGCATCTTACCAAGCAGTTACTGCATTTGAAATAGTAGAACACTTGCTCAATCCATATACCATCTTAAAAAATGTGCAAGCAGATAAAGTGTTTATCTCGGTGCCATTACGATTGTGGTTTGCAAAAGCTTACCAAAGTAAAACCGATCCGTGGGACAGACATTACCACGAGTTTGAAGCCTGGCAATTAGATTGGTTGTTACAAAAAGCAGGTTTTGAAATAGTAGATAGTCTTAAGTTTACCCATCCGGTAAAAAAGTTTGGCATCCGACCTTTATTGCGGTGGTTTACTCCTAGATATTATTTGGTATATGCTAAAAAAGTAAACTCCAATTAAAGAATTTGTTGGATGAAATACGCGATTGTTATTCCAACTTATAATGAAGAAAAATTCATTGCTTTCACACTACAGTCTTTGGTAGAACAAACGGTTTTACCTACAAAAATTGTGGTGGTAAATGATAACTCAACCGATTATACGGAAAAAATAGTACAAACTTTTGTAGATACTTATCCTTTTATTTCTTTAGTGCGTAAAAAGTCAGCCGCTACCCACCAACCTGGAAGTAAAGTAATTCATGCTTTTAACGAAGGATGGCAAACCATAGCAGAGGAAACATTGGATGTGATTGCCAAAATTGATGCAGACTTAATTTTTCCGGCTAATTACTTTGAAACGATATTAAATCATTTTCAATCTGATGCCAAAATTGGTATGGCAGGTGGGTTTTGTTACATTGAAAAAGATGAGAATTGGGTTTTAGAAAGCCTTACAGACCAAGATCATATCAGAGGTGCTTTAAAAGCTTATCGCATAGAAGCTTTTAATCAAATAGGAGGTTTACAACCTCAAATGGGATGGGACACTTTGGATGAGCTACTATGTAAATTTTATGGTTGGAGAGTAGTAACGGATACCTCGTTACAAGTAAAACATTTAAAACCAACCGGAGCCAATTATGCCCCAAGTGCAGCTAAAAAACAAGGCGAAGCCTTTTATGCTATTGGTTATGGTTTTTGGATTACTTGCATAGCATCTTTAAAGTTAGCTTGGAAGAAAAAAAGTTTTCATTTTTTGATTGCTTATTTACAAGGATTTTTGCAATCGTGGTTTGCTCGAAAACCAAAAATGGTGAACAAAGCCCAAGAAAAGTTTATCCGAAAATATCGATGGAAAAAAATGATGGCAAAATTGAAAATTTGAACATAAAAAAAACGTCTCCAATTTTGGAGACGTTTGCTTAGCCATTCGGTAATCTAAATAATCTGCTGATATATTAGTCGATCACTACCACTTGGGCAGCTACTTTACCTTTTCTTCCGTCTTGCTCTTCGTAAGAAACACGGTCACCTTCTTTTAAAGTCTCAGACTTAATTCCGGTTGCGTGAACAAAGATGTCTCTTCCGGTTGATTCATCGGTGATGAAACCATACCCTTTAGACTCATTGAAAAATTTTACAGTACCTGTACTCATAATGAATAAAAAAAAATTAATAATGGCCAAAGGTAGACTATAAAACAACACCAATGATTTTTTCAGAGATTTTTTTTGAAAAATTATTGATTTTCAGGTTTTTTGGGTGTTTTTTCATCAAATTTAAAGGTATAGTCGCTAAGTTTCTTGTTTTTATACCGATGAAACAAAAAAACTGGCATAAATACCAAACTCATCAACAAAACTCCAATACCAACAAATTTATCTCCTTCGTTAGAGTCTAAGCCATTTAACCACCAACCATAGCCTATAAAACCAAGAACCAAAACAAACAAAATTCTAATTACCCAAATCATGAATTTATGATTTTAATTGTATGTGTAATTCATTTAATTGTTCCACATCTATCACCGATGGAGCATCAATCATCACATCTCTTCCTGAATTGTTTTTAGGGAATGCAATAAAATCTCTAATGGTTTCTTGGCCTCCTAAAATTGCCACCAAACGATCTAAACCAAAAGCCAAACCACCATGAGGAGGAGCACCAAACTGAAAAGCATTCATTAAAAATCCAAATTGGTATTCTGCTTGTTCTTTGGTAAAACCCAATAAATCAAACATACGGCTTTGCAATGCTTTGTCAAAAATACGTATCGAACCACCTCCAATTTCGTTGCCATTTAATACCATGTCATAAGCATTGGCTCTCACTGCACCGGGGTTGGTTTCTAACAAATCAATATCCTCAGGTTTTGGAGAGGTAAACGGATGGTGCATGGCATGGTAACGTTGGCTTTCTTCATCCCATTCTAATAACGGAAAATCTACCACCCATAGCGGTGCAAATTCATCTGGTTTACGTAGTCCTAATCGATTGCCTAATTCCATTCGTAATGCACTTAATTGCGAACGGGTTTTGTCGGTTTTTCCTGATAAAATTAAGATTAAATCTCCCGGTTTTGCTTGCATTTGTGTAGCCCAGCATTTTAATACATCTTCTGTATAAAATTTATCTATAGAAGATTTCAAAGTACCATCTTCGTTATATCTCACATAAACCAAACCGGTAGCTCCAATTTGTGGTCGTTTTACCCAATCAGTAAGTTCGTCTAATTGTTTTCTGGTATAGTTTGCACAGCCTTCTACGTTAATTCCCACCACCAATTCTGCGGCATCAAAAACCGGAAAGCCTGCCGGAAAATCAGTTATTTCGCAAAATTTCATTCCGAAACGAATGTCTGGCTTGTCGTTTCCGTAAGTTTTCATGGCTTCTTCAAAAGTCATTCTCGGGAAACTTTCTACATCCACACCTTTGATTTCTTTCAATAAATGGCGAGTCAATCCTTCAAAAGTGTTTAAGATATCTTCCTGCTCCACAAAAGCCATTTCACAGTCAATTTGTGTAAATTCGGGTTGACGATCGGCTCTTAAATCTTCATCTCTAAAACACTTTACAATTTGAAAGTATTTATCCATACCACCCACCATCAACAATTGTTTAAACGTTTGTGGCGATTGTGGCAATGCGTAAAACTGTCCGGGATTCATTCTGCTAGGAACCACAAAATCTCTTGCTCCCTCAGGAGTGGATTTGATCAAATAAGGAGTTTCAATTTCGCAAAAACCTTCGGCAGACAAATAATTTCTCACTGCCATGGTTACTTGATGACGAAACAACAAGCTGTTTTTTACCGGATTTCTTCGGATATCCAAATAGCGATATTTCATGCGTAAATCTTCTCCACCATCAGTAGAATCTTCAATGGTAAAAGGTGGTACCAAAGAAGCATTCAACAGCTTCAAATCTTCCACCAAAATTTCGATACTTCCAGTAGTCATGTTGTTGTTTTTGGCTTCACGCTCAATCACCTTACCGGTAGCTTGGATTACAAACTCTCTTCCTAAAGTTTTGGCTAATTCCATTACAGATGCTTCGGTACGTTCTGCATCAAAAATCAATTGGGTGATGCCGTATCTGTCACGTACATCTACCCAAATCATAAATCCTTTGTCTCTTACTTTTTGTACCCAACCTGCTAATGTAACGGTTTGGCCTATGTGTTGTTCATTTAATTCTCCACAAGTGTGACTTCTGTACATAATATTGCGTGTTTTAGCGGTGCAAAATTAGTTTTTTTTACCCAGATTTATTCCATATTTCCTAACGGATTTGAATTGTTTTAGTGGTTATTTTGTAACAATTCAATATTTTGGTATGGTATGTGCAATTCAAAAGCAAATTGATTACATTTGAACTTTCACAACAATAATCTTTACCAAATGAAAAAGTTAATCCTCGCCTTTTTGGCTGTGTTTTTTAGTTTGCCTATGATGGCTCAAGAAAAGCTAAAAATTAAAATTGAAATTAAAAATCGAAAATCTGATACTGTTTACATTGCCAGCAGAACTTATCGTAAAATGATTCCGGTAAATGCCAAAGGTATTTTTGAACAAGAGTTGGAAATTACCAACGGTTTGCACCAGTTTTTTGATGGTGCCCAAGATTATACCTTGATGTATTTAGAAAATGGTTTTGATTTGGTGATGACTACTGATGCCAATGAATTTGACGAAAAACTTACCTATACTGGAAAGGGGAGTGCTGAGAATAAAGTTTTGGCAGATAAAGGAAATTCTGATGGAGGATTGATGACTTATTTCGAGAATCCGGATAAAGATGCTTTTACCAAGTTTTTTGAACAAAAAAAGAAAAATGATTTGGCTTTGTTAGAAAGACCAGGCTTGGCAGAAAGTTTTAAAACCATGGTTTCGCAAATGTTTCAGCAAGAGCACCAAATGATCCAAATGCAGTATGACAGCAACCAAGAAATGTTGAAATTAAAAGGAAAACCTGCACCAACTTTTAGTTATGAAAATTACAAAGGTGGAAAATCAAGTATGGCTGATTTTAAAGGAAAGTATGTGTATATTGATATTTGGGCCACTTGGTGTGCACCTTGTAGAGCAGAAATTCCGCATTTGAAAAAGTTAGAGCACGAAATGGAAGGAAAAAACATAGTGTTTTTAAGTGTTTCTATTGATGCCAAAAAAGATTATGAAAAGTGGAAAAAAATGATTGTTGACCAACAATTGGGTGGGGTACAATTATTTGCAGAAGGCGATTGGAATGCCAGTATTGTAAAAGATTATGGGATCCAAGGAATCCCAAGATTTATTTTGGTTGGTCCGGATGGAAACATTGTTGACCCGAATGCACCAAGGCCATCTAGCCCACAATTAAAGCCGATGTTGTTACAAATGATGTAGTTACATTTACACTTATAATGAAAAACCTCCATTTGGAGGTTTTTTTATTTGTTTGATTATCAGCTGTATAACAATCCCCAATGTTAAGTTTTCATCTAATGTTACCGAATTGTTAAGCAAAAGTAATATTAGTGTAAAATAATTTCTATCTTTGTAATGTAATTGTTAATCATTAAAAAAGTAAGAGATGAAAAAGTTGTTGGTATTTTCGTTGTTCGTGTTCGGAATGGTTGGGTTTGCTCAGCAAACAGAACCAAAGCACGAGGTGGTTGGTCAGATGGTAAAGTCTACTTTTTATCACGATAATGGTCAGGTAAGTCAAACCGGATTTTATAAAGATGCCAAACCACACGGTCAGTGGGTTTCGTATGATGCAGATGGAAATAAAACTGCAATGGGACAATATGTAAATGGAGAAAAAGTTGGAAAATGGATGTTTTGGGTTGGAAAAGATTTAAATGAAGTTGATTTTACCGATAATAGAGTTGCTCAAATTAAAAAATGGTCTTCTTCGCAAATCGTGCAAGCTGACAGATAATATTCCAAACAAATAAATGTTTAAAAAGTCCTGTTTTTCAGGGCTTTTTTATTTTTAAAGAAGTTGAAATTTGTTGTATGAGGTTTTCGTAGGTTGCTTTTTGATCTAAATCTGTCCAAATTACTAGTTGATAATATCTGTCGGAAGTTTCTACATAAGTTACCGAGTAATAAAATTTGTATTCTTGTAAACGAGCATGTAATTGCATAGTTTGAAAGTTGTTTCCGTGTAAGTTTCCCTCTTTTTCATTAATGTTGGTGGTAATAAAAAGTTCTTTAAATTCTCTCTTTAAGTAAGCACAATTTCCTTTAAAATCTGCAGTAAATCCTTCTGTTTCTTGCAAAATATCATGAACTACTTGTTTGCTTTCTGAATTAAGAATGATGTAAAACTTTTTTTCGGGATCCCACCATTGGTAAGGAGCATTTGGGTTTAACTCCTTGGTTGGTTGTACCCATTTGGGTAATGTAATGGAGAGTTCTTCATTTTCAAACGTTTTTGTGTCTGATGTACAACCAAATAAAGCAAGTATAAATAATAGCAAGAAAAATTTCTTCATTAGATGACCATTATTGAAGCTGTTCGAAGATAAAAAGAAGGTGTCTAAAAAGTTGTGATTCTGTCATTCTGAATTTACTTCAGAATCTAAATTTATTGATACACCAATATTTATAGAAGCTGAAACGAGTTCAGCTTGACAAAATTAGACTTTTTGGACACCTTCTTGTGAAATTATTCCACTATTGAATCTAAATTTTTTCTCTTTTTGTTTTTAACCCTAATCTTTCCTTTGTGCAACAAAAAGAACATACAAGGCACAATGATTAAAGTAAGGAAAGTGGCAAAAATTAACCCATAAATTACCGTTTTTGCCAATGGTCCCCAAAAAATAACGTTATCACCACCCAAATAAATATTAGGGTTGTAGTTGATAAACAAGCCAAAAAAATCGATGTTTAACCCGATTGCTAACGGAATCAAACCTAAAACGGTAGTAATTGCAGTTAATAATACCGGACGTAAACGAGATGCTCCACCATTGATAATGGCTTTTTTGTATTCGTTTTGGCTTAGCAATCCATTTTCGTCTAATCCTTTTTTGGCCAATCTTCGGTCTATTAATAATTGGGTATAATCAATCAAAACAATGGCATTGTTCACAACAATTCCGGCTAACGAAATAATTCCCATCATGGTCATGATAATTACAAAATCGTTTTTAAAGAATACCATCCCAAAAAATACACCACCAAAACTCAACAATACCGAAACCATGATAATGATTGGTTTGGAAACGGAGTTAAATTGAGCAACCAAGATTAAAACAATTCCCCCCAAAGCTATCAACAACGCTTTGATTAAAAAGCTCATATTTTCAGCTTGTTTTTCTTGTTCACCAGTAAATTGGTATTGCAATTCCGGATGAATTTGGTATTCTTTCAGTTCTTGTTGTATTTTTTGTACCAATATATTTCCGTTATATCCACCAATTACATTAGAGTAAACTGTGATCACTCTCTTCAAATTTTTACGTTTGATGGTATTAAACGAATTGGTATTTTCTTTTTCAATTAACGATGCAATAGGCACTTGTACCAATCTTCCGGATGCTTGGTCACGGAAAGTTAATGGTTGGTTGAAAATCAAATTTTCGTTGTTACGTTGTTCTTGTTGTAAGCGAACGTTGATTTCGTAATCGTCTTTTCCTTCTTTGTAAGTGGAAATTTTTTCCCCATACACAGCTCTTCGTAAAGTTTGTCCTACTTGCCCGGAAGTAATGCCTAACTGACCGGCTTTTTCTACATCTACTCCTACGTTTAAAGAGGCTTTAGAACGATTGACGTCAATTTTTAATTCTTCAATACCTGCAATATTTTTGGTGTTGATAAAATCTTTCATTCGCTCTGCTTCTGCCAACATGAGTTGGTAGTTTTCTCCGGTAATTTCAATATTAATCGGATATCCTGCTGGTGGACCATTTTGTTCTTTTTCAACAATGATAGAAACTCCTGCATAACCTTGAACCGATTTACGGATTTCCTCCATCACATCGCTACTTTTAATGCCTTTGCGATATTTGAATTCACGCATAGAAAAGGTAACTTTACCTCTGTGTGGCAAGTCGTTTTGAGAGCCACCTTCGGTTTGCGGATTTCCTGCTCCTTGTCCAACTTGAGCTATAGCAGTTTCCACCATAAAGTTTTCGTTGTCTTCTACGTATTTAGAAACTACGTTGTACACCTTTTTCTCGATTTCCTTGGTAAAAGCATTCGTTTTTTGAATATCAGTTCCTTCAGAAAATTCGATGTATACCATGATTTGGTTAGGCTCGTTTTCTGGGAGAAACAATACGTTAGGCTTGGCAATTCCCACTGCAACAAAGGATAAAATTAAAATTACAAACGTACCTAATACAAACCATAATGCGTTTCTTTTCATTAATGCAAAGGTTAAGAAACGTTGGTATTTTCGTTCTAACCAAGTTAAAATGATGTTTTGAAAAAAGTATTGTGCTTTGATCAAGTAGTATTTGTACACCCACATCATGATAGCAAAGAAAACCATCAAATTTCCTAAACCTCTAAACAAGCCAACTTTCCAAACAAACCCGGCAATTACCAACAGCACACCAATGATTGCCATTAAACCAGATATTTTGATTAATGCTGGTTTGCGTAATTCACTTTCTTGCAATTTCATAAAACGGGAAGTCAGCATCGCATTGATAATCAACGCAACAAATAGCGAAGAAAATAGTACCACCGATAATGTCATAGGGAAGTAAACCATGAATTTTCCCATGGTTCCTGGCCACAATCCTAATGGGAAAAAGGCAGCAAGGGTAGTTGCTGTTGAAGCAATAATAGGCCAGGCAATTTCTCCAACTCCTTGTTTGGCAGCTTCTTTAATAGGTAGCCCTTTTGATAGAAGCGAGTATACATTTTCAACTACCACAATCCCGTTATCTACCAACATCCCGAGCCCCATAACCAAAGCAAAAAGTACCATGGTGTTAAGGGTAATGCCCATAGATGCTAAAATCATGTATGACATGAACATAGATAGTGGAATGGCGACCCCAACAAATAAAGCGTTTCTCAACCCAAAAAAGAACATTAAAACTCCAACCACTAATAATACCCCAAATATAATGTTGTTCACCAAGTCGTCAACTTGTGCTAAAGTTCTTACCGATTGGTCGTTGGCAAAAGTTATTTCTAAACCATCCGGAAAATATTTATCTTTTGCTTCTTCTACAATTTTTTTGATGCTCTCTACGGCTTCCACCATGTTTTTTCCACTTCGCTTTTTAATGTCGAGCATTACTACCGGCTCTCCATAGCTTCGAGCATAAGTGGTTCTTTCTTTTTCTTTAAAAGTTACTGTGGCAATATCTCGTAAGTACACATTGCCATCTTGCTTTTTAACAATTATGTTTTCTAACTGAGATGGGTTGTCAATTTCTCCAATAACTCTGATGTTCTTTTTAACGATATTATTGGTAACACTACCACCAGATACGGTTTTGTTTTCAAATTTAATGGCATTGATGATGTCGTCAAAACTTACCATTGCAGCATTCATTTTGAACATATCTACTGCAATTTCCACTTCTCTATCGTCCACCCCACGAATGGCAGCTTCTTTAATTTGTGGCAATCGTTCAATTTTGTCTTCTAAATGTTCTGCATATTCTTTTAGTTGAATAGATGTGAAATTTCCGGTTAAATTGATATTTAATATCGGAAATTCTTCTGCAATGTTGAGGTCAAATACATTGGGTTCAACTTTTCCAACTCCGTCAATTACAGGCCAATCTGATTCTGCTTTTACTTTATCAACTTGGTCTTTTACTTTTTGTTTGGCTGCTTCAACGGTAATGTCTTCATCAAACTCTACCATGATAGAAGAATAGTCATCCACAGTATTAGAAGTAATTTTGGTAACCCCACTAATGTTGTTGAATTCTTCCTCTAAGGGTTTGGTGATGAGTTTCTCTACATCTTCAGCAGAGTTGCCTGGATTTACCGAACTCACATATATTTTGGTTTCCTTGATTTCTGGGAAACTTTCTCTAGGCATGTTGTAGTACGACATCAGTCCACCTATTACCAAGATGGCTGTAATTACGTAAACCGTCATCCGATTGTCAATTGCCCAATTGGATATGACGAATGTTTTGATGATTTTGTTTTTCATAAACTTTCTAGTTGGTTTAAAGTTTAATGTTCAAAGTTTAAAGCTGATATTGTTCAATTTTAAACTTTAAACTTGAAACCTGAAACTTATTTTATTACCGTTACTTTCGATTGGTCTTTTAATTGTTTCACTCCTTCAATTACCAATTGATCTCCGTTTTGTAATCCTTTGGTGACTTCTACTTGGTTGTTGGTGAATTTTCCGATTTCAATACTTACTTCTTTTACTAAAGCTTCGGAAGCATTATTTGGTTTATCTTGCAACACATAACATACTTTAGACCCATCTGCTTTTTCGGTAAAATGAATATCGGCAATTACAATGGCATTGTTGTTTACGTAATCTTCAATTTTTAGTGCAGCAACTTGATTAGGACGCAACAAGTTTTCGGGGTTTGGTAAAGCAATTTCCACTGCTAAAGTACGGTTGGCAGGGTTGATGTTTTTGCCTATTTGACGAACTTTTCCGGAATATGTTTTTCCTATTGCTTGCAAATACACTTCTACCGGAGCTCCTAATTTCAAGTTTTGTAAATAAGCTTCCGGAATATTGGCACTTACGTACATATCTCGTAAACTAACTACTCTAAATAAAGCGGTACCCGGAGCAACTACTTGACCTCTTTCCACATTTACTGCATCAATGGTTCCATTAAAAGGTGCTCTAACCAAAGTTTTGTTGATTTGTGCTTTGATTTGTTGGATGATTTTTTGCTGGCTTTCCATGTTGGTTTTTGCTTGCAAATATTGAATTTCAGAACCTATTTTTTGATCCCATAAATTTTTCTGACGTTCAAAAGTGGTTTTTGCCAAAGCTAATTGGGTTTCTGCCTGAGCCAATTGAGCACCTAAGCCGGCATCGTCAATTTTGGCTAGCACCTGACCTTTGGTTACATTTTGACCAACTTTAACATTCAATTGTGTAAGTACTCCTTGAAATTCCGGATAAACCAAAATGTTTTCTTTGGTTTCTACATTTCCTTGTACTTCTATGTAATGTTTAAAAATCGTATCGTTAACAGTTGCAACTTTAACCAAGGTGTTTTTTTTAATGGTGTCTAAATCTGCAATGGCAACATCTAATTTTTCAATTTGCAACAGCAAAGCATCCATTTGTTTTTGAATGTCGTTTCGCTTCAATTGGATTTGTTTTAAATCGTTGGTTTTGATGACTTCTTCAACCGAAGAGGCATTTTTATCTCCACAAGAAAGGAGAACCAATACACTGAATAAAGAGATTATTTTTTTCATATGGAGATAATTATTTGTTTTTCAGCGGTCATATGGAATCGCTTAATCTTCATTGGCGTTTGCTTACAGCAAAAATTTTTTAATGGCGATTTCATGAGTTATTTTAGTCGAATTTGTTGAGAATTAATTTCCTAATAAATTATCTAATGCAGCTTTTTTATTGATTACGTTGATCATGGATTGCAAGTACAATTGCTGAGCACTGTACAACTGTCGTTGTGCTTCAGCAAACTCAAAGCTGGTGCTTAACCCTTCTTTGAATTTAACTTGTTGTTTTTGTTCAATACGTTCTGCTAATTTTAAATTAGATTGGTTGGTAGCTAAGTCTTCCAAGCTAAATTGGTAATCGCTTTTGGCTTGTTGGAATTTTAAATCCAATAATTTTCCTAAATTAGTAAGTTCCTCTTTGGCACGTTCAAAGTTAATTTTGGCTTGTTGGGTTCTGCTACTTCTTCCCAAACTGCTGAAAATCGGAATTTGCAATCCTACATTTACGCTGGAAAAATTCAACCAACGTTGATTGGCATTTAAAAAACTAAATTCGTTGCTAAAAGCATTGTATCCAAAGTTTACATTCGCAGCCAAAGAAGGCAATGCTTTGCTTTTTTCTTGTAGCATCAACAAACGCATTTGCTCTTGGTTTTTCTCACCTAATATATAATCGATGTTGTTGTTACGATCAAAAGTACTTTGGGTAAGTTCTAAACTATAATTTTGTTGTGTTAACACATCCAAGTTATCCGTTAATTGGATGCTATCTTCCAAAGCCAAGCCTAATTGAATTTTTAAAATTTGTTTGCTTAATACCAGCATTCGTTGGCTGTTGTTTAAGCTATTGTTGATGGTAGAAAGGGTGATTTGAATTTGCTCTACACTTTCCTCTTCAATCAACCCATTTTTAAATGTTTGGTTAGCTTCGAAGTAATTTTTTTCTAAAGTTTTTTTGTTTTTTTCGAGCAATTCAATGCTTCTTTCCAACAACAACACATTGGTGTAATCTTGAATAATTTGCTGTTTAATTTCCTGACGGGTCTTTACTTGCATGTCTTTGTAAAAATTCAGGTAAGTTTTGGCAGCTTGCAAGCCAACCAAGTACGAGCCGTCAAAAATTAGTTGGCTTAATGTGGCTCTACCAATCATCACGTGTTTGGTACCAAAAGCCACATCGATAAACTCTCCTGGATTCCCTCCAAAAAATTCAGCCGGAACTACCGAACGTTGAATGACCAAGTTGTTTTGATAGTCGATAGCAGCATTAATTTGTGGCAGTCCCATGGTAGTGGTTTCCCATTTTTTGAGCTTTGCTTGTTCCAATTCGCGATTGGCATTTTTGGCATTCAAATTATTTTGCAAGGCATAATCAATGGCTTCTTGCAAAGTAAAAGAAAGCTTTTTGGTTTCTGTTTGACTAAAAACAGTTAGTGTAACGAACCAAAAAAGTACAATTTTTAATACAGGTTGCATCTTAGTTTTGTTGATTTAATTGATGGATAATTTCTAATCCTTTGGGGGTTACAATTGCCCTTAGGTGGTAATCTAAAAGGTTTTTTTCAAGTTGAGGTAATGTGAATTTATCTAATGGAAAAACATCTTGGTCTCTTATTACTATTGCTGCTTTGTAATACAATCTCGTTACAAATTCAAAATCGATATCTTCTCTAAACAAGCCCATTTGTACTCCTTTTTGTAAATTAGTTACCATGCAGCTTTGCATTTTTTCAAATTGTTTGGCAGTGAGTTCTTGAAAGGTTTTTGGGAAATACTTTTGTAATTGATAAAATGGGGAAGAAGTTTCGTTTTTTAAATGTTGTAATACATAATTTTTTATCTCATACAATTCTTCAATTGGATTTTGACTCTTGGCACAAATTTGATCAACCCCGCTCTCTATGAAGTCAAACAAATACATGGCACATGAATACACCAAATCATTTTTGTTACTAAAGTATTGGTACAAGGTTTTTTTTGAAATCCCAAGTTCATTAGCAATGTCGTCCATGGTAACGGTTTTGAACCCAATGCTGAGGAACATTTCGGAGGATTTTTGTACAATTTGTTCTTCCATGTTTTTTAAATTCGGGTGCAAAGGTAGTGGTGGAAACTTAAGAAACTAAAAAAGTTTCCAAAGCTTTACAATTATTTAACATTCATTCAACAAGCCTTATTTTTTGAAAGATGACAGTTGTTTAAAACTAGTAATTTTATGCAAACAATTAAAGAGGTTTTTACAAAATAGCTTTTCTTTGTGTACTTTAAAAATAATGGCATGCAATCTGTTTCTGATTTACTAAAAGTATTACAAGACCAATGGCCTTTGGTAGCACAAAACCAGCATCCAAAGGGTTTGTACGAACCAATTGATTATATTTTACAATTGCCCGGTAAACGTATTCGTCCGGTTTTAACTTTGCTCACAGCTGCATGTTATGGCAATTACCATGAGGCCATAGAAGCTGCAAAAGCAGTAGAAATTTTTCACAACTTTACTTTGGTGCATGACGATATCATGGATGAAGCTCCATTGCGAAGAGGAAATCAAACGGTTCATCATAAATGGGATTTGAATACTGGTATCTTATCTGGTGATGCCATGCTGATCAAAGCCTACCAATGTTTGCAGCAATACCCTCCGGAAGTATTGGCTCCTATGTTGCAATTGTTTAACCAAACAGCTATACAAGTATGCGAAGGTCAACAATGGGATGTGGAGTTTGAACACATGGAAACCGTAACCATAGCCCAATACTTGCAGATGATTCAGTACAAAACTGCAGTTTTGCTTGGGTGTGCCATGCAAATGGGAGCCATGGTACATAAGGCTGATGAAAAAGAGGCTGCATTGTGGTATGCCTTTGGATTACAAATTGGAACGGCCTTTCAAATTCAAGATGATTATTTAGATTGCTTTGGCAATCCGGATACTTTTGGAAAACAAGTAGGTGGAGATATCATCGAAAATAAAAAAACCTTCTTATACATTCACGCTTTAGAGTTGCTTTCAGAGGAAGACAAACAGCAATTGCTCCACTTGTATAGTTTACAGCCTGAGAATTCACAACCAAAAATTGAAGCAGTAAAACATTATTTTATACAAAGTGGAGCTGCCCAAAAAGCTTTAGATGCAGTACAAAGTTATTCTGACCAAGCATTTGCTATTTTAGATAGTATTGCTGTTGATGAAAGTGCCAAAGCTCCTATCCGAGCTTTAGCCGAACAATTGATGCACCGTGAACAATGAGTTGGGAGTTGCAACATTTAAGCGAGTTAGAAAAGCAAGTGCAACAAGAAAATTTGTTGGAAGCATTGATCGTACAAACCAATAAAGATTTTCAGTTTGCCAACCATCCGTTAGATTTGTCTTTACAAGCAACTCCAGAGCAAATCATTCAAGTAGTACATCAAAAAGTGTATGATTTATTGCAATACCAATTTACCGAATATTTGAATTTGTTGTATATAGTAGATGTTCCGGAGGCTCAAGTAAAATCTATTACTGCAAATGATATGGTAGAAATTTCGGAGCAAGTTACTTTTTTATTGATCAAACGTATTTGGCAAAAAGTGTATTTACGAAAACATTACTCCAATTAAAAAAAGGCTCTTACAAAAGGCATCCAGGCTTCTCCGTACAATCTGTCGCCATCTCTAAACAATGCATTGTATCTCACACCAACCGTTACATTTCCTGTGCGATATCCCGCACCTAAAAACAATGCTGTATTCCAAAATTGGTCTTTTTCAATCGGGTTAAAAAAAGTTCGGTTCACTCGAGTTTGTTCCAATTCAGCAGAAAATTGCATCTCCGGAAACGGATGGTACAAGCCTATCACTCCCAACCCATACAAGTGGGTTTGGTGAAAATTTCTTTGTCGTAAATAGTGGTATTGGGCACTTAAGCCAACAGCTGTAGTTTCGGAAGTTGGATAAATGGCTGTTGGAGATATTCCAACATTGGTAAATTGGTTGCCTATGTTAAGGGCAACGCCACCTCCCCATTGTACTTTTTTCCAAAAACTAGGTTGGTCTGTAGTTTGGCAAAATGCTATCAATGGCAGTAACCAAATAAGAAAAGTAATTTTTTTTGTCATATTCATTGTTTTTTCTCGTATCACTTACTTATTTTCAATATTACAAAAATAAAATGGGATTTAAGGTGTTAAAAACTATATCTTTTTTACAAGAATTCCTCATAAATAATTCCAAAAACTAAGTGTGCATTTTTTGCATTTGTTGTACTTTTGCATCAATTTTAAAAACAACTCTGATACACCAATTTAATGATGGATAGGTTTTCCTTTTTAAATGCAGCCCATACCCAATTTTTCGCAGATTTATACGAACAATATACCCAAAATCCAGATAGCGTAGAGCCAAGCTGGAGGGCCTTTTTTCAAGGTTTTGATTTTGCAAACGAGTTTTCAAGTCAAGATGCTTTAACAACTTATGCAGCAGATGCAGAACAGAATGGTGCATTGGTTGGAAAAGTAGAAAAGGAATTTCAGGTTTTAAAATTAATTGAAGGCTACAGAACTCGTGGTCATTTGTTTACCAAAACCAATCCGGTTAGAGACAGAAGAACTTACAGTCCAACCTTAGCTATAGAAAATTTTGGACTTTCTAATGCAGATTTAACCGAAAAATTTGATGCTGCCAAAACGGTAGGTTTTGGTCAAGCAGCAACTTTGCAAGAAATAGTATCGCATTTAAACAATGTGTATTGCCAATCTATTGGAGTGGAATATATGTACATCCGCGACCCAAAAGTGGTACAATGGATTCAGGACAAACTAGGTAAAAACGATAATTTACCTGCGTTTAACGAAGCTCAGAAAAAACATATTTTAGGAAAATTAAACGAAGCAGTATCTTTTGAAAACTTTTTGCATACCAAATATGTGGGGCAAAAACGTTTTTCGTTGGAGGGTGGTGAAAGCATCATTCCCGGCTTAGATGCAGTAATTGAAAAAGCTGCCGAAATGGGAGTAGAGCAGTTTGTAATGGGGATGGCACATAGAGGTCGTTTGAATGTTTTAGCCAATATTTTTGGCAAACCAACCCAAGATATTTTCTCAGAATTTGATGGGAAAGATTACGACAAAGAGTATTTTGATGGAGACGTTAAATATCATTTGGGTTTAACAGCCGACAGAAAAACATCTTCAGGAAAATTAATTAATATTAATTTGGCTCCCAACCCTTCGCACTTAGAAACCGTTGGTGCAGTAATTGAAGGTATAGCACGTGCCAAGCAAGACAAATATTTCCCGAACGATTTTTCGAAAGTATTGCCTATAGCAGTACACGGAGATGCCGCTGTAGCCGGACAAGGAATTGTATACGAAATTGTGCAAATGTCGCAGTTAGATGGCTACAGAACAGGAGGTACCATACATATCGTTATTAACAACCAAGTTGGTTTTACAACCAACTATTTAGATGCCCGTTCTTCTACCTATTGCACAGATGTGGCAAAAGTAACCCTGTCACCGGTATTACATGTGAATGCTGACGATGTAGAAGCTGTAGTTCATGCCATGCTATTTGCCTTAGAATACCGAATGACATTTGGTAAAGATGTGTTTATCGATTTGTTAGGATACAGAAAATACGGTCATAACGAAGGAGATGAGCCACGTTTTACCCAGCCAATTTTATATAAAATTATTTCTCGTCACAAAAATCCAAGAGATATTTATGCCGAAAAATTGATTGTTGAAGGTATAGTAAACCAAGATTATATTAATCAAATTGAAGCAGCATACAAAGCCAAATTGGAAGAGAATTTAGAAGCTTCTCGTCAAAAACAATTAACAATTATCACGCCTTTTATGCAAGATGAATGGCAAGGTTTTGAGCAAGTGAGTGACGATAAAATGTTGCAAAAAGTAGATACTTCTTTCCCACAGAGTCAGCTAGACGAAATGATTGATCTGGTTTCTACCTTACCTGCGGACAAAAAGTTTATCAATAAAATTCAAAAAATAGTCTCCGATCGCAAAACGATGTATGAAAATGACACCATTGATTGGGGAACAGCAGAAACTTTGGCTTATGCTTCGTTATTGTCAGAAGGATATGATGTTAGAATTTCTGGTCAGGATGTAGAAAGAGGAACCTTCTCGCACCGTCATGCCGTAGTTAAAGTAGAAGATAGCGAAGAAGAAGTAGTTTTATTGCAAAACATCCCAAATGCCAAAGGAAACTTTCGCATTTACAATTCCTTTTTATCAGAATATGGCGTGTTAGGTTTTGATTATGGGTATGCTTTGGCAAATCCGAATGCCTTAACCATTTGGGAAGCACAATTTGGAGATTTCTCAAACGGGGCTCAAATTATGATTGACCAATATATTTCTTCTGGTGAAGACAAATGGAACAACCAAAACGGTATTGTAATGTTATTGCCTCATGGTTATGAGGGGCAAGGGGCAGAGCATTCTTCCGCTCGTTTGGAAAGATATTTGCAGTTGTGTGCACGTCACAATATGTATGTTGCAAATGTGACCACTCCAGCTAACATTTTTCATTTGCTACGCAGACAAATGAAAACCAACTTCCGCAAACCCTTGGTAGTAATGTCGCCAAAAAGTTTGTTGCGTCACCCTGAGGCAATTTCTGCTAAAACAGAATTAGCCAATGGTCATTTTCAAGAAGTGATTGACGATCCGAATGTATCAGATAAAAAAGACATCAAGACGTTGGTGTTCGTATCAGGTAAGTTTTACTACGATATCAAGGCTGAGAGAGAAAAGTTAGGAAGAAATGACGTAGCTTTGGTTAGATTGGAGCAATTGTTTCCGTTGGCTACAGATAAAATCCAAGAAATCATTAAAAGCTATCCAAATGCAGATGATTTTGTTTGGGCCCAAGAGGAGCCAAAAAACATGGGAGCTTATGGCTATATGTTGATGAATTTTGATTTGGTGCCTTGGAGGTTGGCTTCGCTAAAAGCATATGCTGCTCCTGCATCAGGTAGTTTTACTCGTGACAGAAGAAGACACCACGATGCGATTAGAATGGTTTTTGACAAGAATTTGTTTAGATAAAAATTTGTTTAAAGTTTCAGGTTTCGTAAAATATTTACTTAAAACTTTAAACCTTAAACTTTAAACCCAATAAACTTTAAACTAAAAAATATGATTTTAGAAATGAAAGTTCCCTCTCCGGGAGAATCTATTAAAGAAGTGGAAATTGCCACTTGGTTGGTGAAAGATGGAGATTATGTAGTGAAAGACCAAGCCATAGCCGAAGTTGATTCGGATAAAGCAACTTTAGAATTACCTGCAGAAGCAAGTGGAGTAATTACTTTGAAAGCATCTGAAGGAGATGCAGTAGCAGTGGGTGCCGTAGTTTGTTTGATTGATACAAGTGCAACAGCACCAACCACAAGTGCAACACCAGTGGCAGAAGCACCAAAAGTTGAAGAGAAAAAACCTGCTCCAGCTCCAGTACCTGTGGTAGCAAATACCCCAGCAAGCGGACATGCTTCTCCTGCTGCAAAGAAAATTTTAGCAGAGAAAAACATCGAACCAAGTGATATTGTTGGTACAGGTAAAGGTGGTAGAATTACCAAAGAAGATGCTGTAAATGCGGTGCCAAGCATGGGAACTCCAACCGGAGGTAGCAGAGGGGCAGAGCGTCAGAAATTATCGATGTTGCGAAGAAAAGTAGCAGAGCGTTTGGTAGCTGCCAAAAATGAAACTGCTATGCTAACTACTTTTAACGAAGTAGATATGACTGCTATTTATGCTTTACGTGAAGAATACAAAGAAGCATTTAAAGCAAAACACGGATTGGGATTAGGCTTTATGAGCTTTTTTACCAAAGCAGTAGTGAGAGCTTTGCAATTATACCCGGATGTGAATTCGATGATTGATGGGCAAGAAAAAGTAACCTATGATTTTTGTGATATTTCAGTTGCGGTTTCTGGTCCAAAAGGATTGATGGTTCCTGTGGTTAGAAATGCAGAATTGTTGACTTTTAGAGGAGTGGAAGCTGAAATCAAACGTTTGGCTTTACGTGCTCGTGACGGACAAATTACTGTAGATGAAATGACCGGAGGTACTTTTACCATTTCTAATGGTGGTGTTTTCGGTAGTATGTTGAGTACTCCAATTATCAATCCACCGCAATCGGGTATCTTAGGAATGCACAATGTGGTAGATAGAGCCATTGTGAAAAACGGACACATTGTGATTGCTCCGGTAATGTACGTGGCATTGTCCTACGACCACCGTATTATTGACGGTAGAGAATCGGTAGGGTTCTTGGTTGCTGTAAAAGAAGCTTTAGAAAATCCAGTGGAAATTTTAATGGACAACAATCCGAAAAAAGCATTAGAGTTGTAGCCAACTCCTTTATAAAATAGAAAGCCCTTTGCATGAGCAAGGGGCTTTTTTTATTTCTTCAAATATACTTTATGGTGGTAATAGTCGATAATGGCTTCGCCTTTCATCAAAACATCTGCCCCAATAATGCCATCTACTGCTTGCATACCATGCTCGGTTAATGCTTGGTTAACGTGTGTTAAGTCAAAAATAACCAAAGTAAGGGTTTTGGTTTTCCATTTGCCAAGTTTTAATTCATTTTTTTTTGCTAATTGGGTTTCCATACCCACCGCACCTGCACCTGCTGCTTTGGTTTTGGATGCTTTGGCTTTTAGTTGAAACTTATTTATTTGTTCTAACCCAACACAACTGTTTGAAGCACCTGTGTCTAAAATAAACGTGCCATCGATTCCGTTAATTTTTCCTTTCAAAAATAAATGCTTAGAAGCACTAATTTTAAAAGTAATTTTATAGTAGTTTTCTTTTAGTAAGATTTCAGATAATAGTTTCATTTACTTGAATTTTTTTTTACCTCCTCCCATTAAATTTCGAAATTTTTCGCTTAAGTGAGAACAATAAAATACTTATTTTAATTCTTTTTATTCCTCATCAAAAAAGCTTTCTTCTTCTCCTTTTTTAGTACCAAATTTATCAAGTTTATAGGTGAGCGAAAACATGGTATATCTTCTTAAAATCAAGTCTTCTGCATCTGTAATACCTGTTGGGGTAATGGTTCGTGAATTACTTAAATTTTGATTTAACAAATCGTAAACTTTTACTTTTGTTACTAACTTTTTTTGATAAAACTCGTAACCTAAACTTGTATTCCAAAGGTAAAAGTTTCGTCTGAATCCTTCTGCAATATTTGAGTTGTAATTGTAACTAAAGTCGTTACCGAATAGGATGTTTTTAGGCCAATACGTTGTAGTTTCCACAGCAACTTTGTGCAATTGATTGGAAATAGATTCTATCACATAGTTGGTGTAACTTCCCTTGGAATAGGTGTATTCGTAAAACGGACTAATGCTAAACATTTTTTCTACATTCCAATTGGTATATAATCTTGGAGTTATTGACCATGTGGAGGAAGTAAACATTTCGTTATTAATAAATCCTTTATTAAAGTTATAATTCATGCTAGTACCCAAGGAGATGCGGTACTTATTTTTTTCTTTACTGAAAGATTTGCTCCAGTTTCCTCCCATAAATGCATTGTAATTCCAATCGATGTTTTGATAGCTTGTAGTTGCTTTAAAATTGTCGTCAAAAACAGTAAAGTTTACAATAGAATTTTTGTTAGCATCTCCACCTCCATAAAAGTAAATACCGCTTTTTTTGGCATAGTCGTAATTGTTGTAATTAAAATAGATGTTAAAAACCTCTGTTGGTTTTAAATCGGTGTTTCCTACAATGGTGTTCAACGGATTGCTTAGGTCTGTAATTGCCAATAATTGCCTGGCAGAAGGTAAATTTACATTGTAGCTTCCGTAAAAATAAATGGATTTGTTTTTACCAACATCCGAACTTAACCAAGTGTTGAACGAAGGATATAAAAATCTTCTGTTTTCTTGGTAATTTTCACTTAAATAGAGTCCTTCGTTTTGGTTGTTAATCCATTGGGTACCTGCACTGATGGCTCCGCGAGTTTTCTTTTTTCGCAATCGAAAGGTAGCAGAAGTTCTATATCTTTCGTCTAAACTTGCAAAGTTATTGGATTGAAACTCATTTAAGTTGGCATAGTTTACACCATCAAAATCCAAGGTGCGTAATGCATCTTTTTGTTTGGATTGTGAGTAACTTAATTGAATGCCAATACTTGCAGAGTCGGAAATAGGGGTGCTGTAATTTCCACTAAAATTTACATTGGTTCTTCGACTGGTACTGGATACTTTTTGATCACGTTCGTCATTAGGAGCACCCGTTGCAATAAATTCGGTAAGACTTTTAAACAGTTGTTGGTTGTCGGTTTCGTTAATACTTACTTCGTTTTGAAAACTAATGTAACTTCCTTTTTTCTTTAATTGTTTGTTCCAGTTTAAGCGATTAAAAAACGAAGTGTTCAAATTGGTTGCAATAGAGGTGTTTTTATTTCGGTTCAATAAATCTGCATTTTCATTAAATGTTACAGCCTCGTAATTTCTGTTATTTAACTGAATGCTCTTTGAAAATCGAGGAGCTACGTTTAGGGTGGATGTAGAATCTAATTTTATATTGTAATCTTGACTAAAATTATAGTTATCTACCTTGCTTATGTTGTTTGAAGTGGCATTGGTGGTGGTGGTTGCATTAGGTAAAAATCGAACAATTTGCGATTGATTTTCGTTTATAATTTCGTTGTTGTTGTACAAAACTGTGTAAATCGGGCTAAGTTTCTTTTTCAACCATTCGTCACTATAACTAATGCCTAACATATTGGTTCGTACGATTCCTTTGTTTCCTCCAAATTGCATGTCGTTTATCCCAAAAGAGCCATCGCTATTACTCCACATATTGTAGTTTCTCCCACCATTCATGTTGTCGAATACCTCATCCATCGAAAATCCGGTAGAATTAATGTTGTTTGAAGACGCTAAAACGCTAAACCTTCTGTCTCCTTTAAATGAGTTGACCAATCCACTAGCTTCATACCGTTCGTTGGTACCATATCCTGCAGTGATTCTTCCAATCAGTCCTTTGTTTTTATCCTCATCAATAGTTAAGTTGATGGTTGCTTCGTTTCCAGAGGCATCTTCTTTGGCCAATTCTTCCTCTTTGGTTTTGGTCGTAGTAATTTGAACCTTATTGATGATTTCTGCCGGTAAATTTTGGATGGCAATTTTGCCATCACTTCCAAACAATGGCTTACCGTTTACCAACACATTATTTACTTCTTTCCCGTTAACGGTTATTTTTCCGTTTTCATCTATTTCAACTCCGGGGAGTTGTTTTAACAATTGCATGACATTGGCATCTGGTGCAACTTTAAATGAAGATGCGTTAAATTCAAGAGTGTCTTTTTTGAACTTAATTGGTGCAACATCTGCCTTTACTACAACTTCATCTAACTCTGATGAAATTTCTTCCATCAACAAATTACCTAAAACGATATTTTTAGAATAGTCATTAAGTTCTTTTCGATAGGTTTTAAAACCAACGTAGGATATTTTTAATACAGTGGGGGGTTGATTGGCTTTAATTTTTAAGGAGAATTTTCCATTTTTGTCTGTGGAGGTATAATCCACTAACGAACTATCTTTTTTTGTTTGTAAGTATACAGTGGCAGATTCTAATGGTTTTTGGTCGGTTGCACTTACTGCATTTCCTTGAATTTGTATGAAATTTTGGCTAAAAACAAATGCTATTGGGAACAGAAATAAAAGAAAATATTTTTTCATATAAATACATTAAGTGCAAATAACGCAATTAATAAGGTAATATTTTACTTACTTTAATTTTATTTGCATCACCGTTGCCATGCTTAATGCTTGGGTTTTCATTTGTTCCGCATAATTTCCTTGAAAACAGGTATCAATGGTTTGGTTCCAATGATGTAACCATGATTGGTAATGTTCTTTGGTAAAAGGACTTTTTTCATGCACTTTTTGGTGTATTTGAAACATGTTGTTATAGTATCCACCCTTTAAAAATAAGGACTGTTCCCAAAAGGTAGCTAATATTTCCAAATGCTCCTCTAAATGTTGTTCCACATTGGTCACTTTGGTAAAAAAGTAATTGATGGAATTATCTGCAAGGAGTTTTTCGTAAAACTCTTTAAGGATAAGAAGAATGTCTTCGCGGTTTTTGATATCACTCATAATTTTGAAAGTTTCAAGTTTCAAGTTCAAAGTTTTAATTTTTACATAAAAAAGTTCAAGATTTTTTTAAATCTTGAACTTTTAAATATTTAGGCTTAGTTGACATTGAAACAAGCTTTGCTATGTTTCAACTCTAAACTTTAAACCTGAAACTAAAAATTTACATATACGCTTCAATTGGAGCACAAGAGCAAACTAAATTTCTGTCACCGTAGGCTTCATCTACTCTTCTTACAGAAGGCCAGAATTTATTTTCTGCTACATACTCTAACGGATAAGCTGCTTTTTCTCTGCTGTACGGGAACACCCATTCATTTGCGGTTACCATAGCTAAAGTATGGGGTGCATTTTTTAGCGGATTGTTTGCATCTTCTGCAGTTGCAGCCTCAATTTCTTGACGAATGGCAATCATCGCATCGCAAAAACGATCTAATTCCGCCAAGTCTTCTGATTCGGTAGGTTCAATCATTAAGGTTCCGGCAACGGGGAAAGAAACCGTAGGAGCATGGAATCCATAATCCATCAATCGTTTTGCAATATCTGTTACTTCAATGCCTTGTTGTTTGAATGCTCTGCAATCTAAAATCATTTCGTGTGCAGCTCTTCCCATTTCACCAGTATATAAAATAGGGTAGTGGGCTTCTAATCGAGCTTTCATGTAATTGGCATTTAAAATGGCATATTTGGTAGCGTTGGTCAAACCTTCGGAACCTAACATACAAATGTATCCGTAAGAAATCAAACACACCAAAGCAGAACCATAAGGAGCTGCTGAAATAGCAGAAATCGCTTGGTTTCCTCCAGTTGAAATAATTGGGTTGGTTGGTAAAAAATCGACCAATTTTTCGTTCACACAAATTGGTCCAACTCCCGGACCACCTCCTCCGTGAGGAATGGCAAAGGTTTTGTGTAAGTTTAAGTGACATACATCTGCACCAATGGTTGCTGGGTTGGTTAAGCCAACTTGTGCGTTCATGTTGGCACCATCCATATATACCAAACCACCATTGTCATGTATAATTTGGGTAATTTCTCTTATGGCACTCTCAAAAACTCCGTGTGTAGAAGGGTAAGTTACCATCAAACATGACAAGCTATCTTTATATTGCAATGCTTTTGCACGAACATCCTCTACATCAATGTTTCCGTTTTCCATGGTTTTTGTCACTACAATTTCCATTCCTGCCATTGCTGCAGATGCCGGATTGGTTCCGTGAGCAGATGCCGGAATTAAACATACATTTCTGTGGGCTTCTCCACGTGCCATGTGATATGCTCGAATGGTCATCAACCCTGCATATTCTCCTTGTGCCCCTGAGTTAGGCTGCAAGGTAGTGCCTACAAAACCTGTAACTACATTTAATTGATGTTCTAATTTTTTCAAAAGAATTTGGTAACCTTCTGCCTGGTCTATAGGAACAAAAGGATGTAACTGGTTCCATTGTGGCATGCTTAATGGCAACATTTCTGCTGCTGCATTTAGTTTCATGGTACATGAACCCAAAGAAATCATCGAATGGTTTAAAGCCAAATCTTTTCTTTCTAATTTTTTAATGTAACGCATCAATGCCGATTCAGAGTGATAGGAATTGAAAACCTCGTGGGTTAAGAAAGAAGAAGTTCTTTGAAGGTTCGATGGAATTTGGGTGTTATTCTCCAACACCACCTGAACAGCATCTTTTTGTAGAGCTTCTGCAAAAATGTGTACAATTTTTTGTAAGTCCTCTACAGAATTAGTCTCATTTAACGATAAAACTACGGTTTCTGCATCTGGATAAAAGAAGTTTACTTCGTTAGCTAAAGCAACTTTTTCTACTTTTTTCGCATCTGCTTTAAAGGATAAAGTATCAAAAAAATGGGTGTTGGTTTGATACACTCCCATTTGATTCAATGCATTGGTTAAAGCCACTGCTTTTTGGTGAATTTTGTTGGCAATGTAGGTCAATCCTTTTGGACCATGGTATACGGCATACATTCCGGCCATTACTGCTAACAAAACTTGGGCAGTACAAATGTTTGAAGTAGCTTTTTCACGTTTAATATGTTGCTCACGAGTTTGTAAAGCCATTCGCAAAGCACGATTTCCGTTGGTGTCAATCGTAACTCCAATCAATCTTCCTGGTACACTTCTTTTGTATTCTTCTTTGGTTGCAAAAAAAGCAGCGTGAGGCCCCCCGTAACCCATCGGAATTCCGAAACGTTGTGAAGTTCCTACTACCACATCTGCACCCATTTCTCCGGGAGGCGTTAATAAGGTTAAGCTTAACAAATCAGCTGCAACGGCAACTTTAATGTCGTTATTCTTTGCTTGCTGAATAAAACTAGTATAATCGGTTACTTGTCCGTGTTTGCCTGGATATTGTAAAATAGCTCCAAAAAACTCATTGGAAAAATCAAAGGTTTCATGGTTACCAACTACCAATTCAACTCCAATTGGAGTAGAACGAGTTTGCAAAACAGAAAGTGTTTGTGGTAAAATTTCTTCTGAAACAAAAAATTTATTTGCATTGTTTTTCTTTTGGTCTCTGGTTCTTACATCAAACAACATGGCCATTGCTTCTGCAGCTGCAGTTCCTTCATCTAATAGTGAAGCATTAGCAATTTCCATTCCGGTTAGTTCAATGGCTACGGTTTGGTAATTTAAAATAGCTTCTAATCTGCCTTGGGCAATTTCAGCTTGGTAAGGTGTGTAAGCAGTGTACCAACCTGGATTTTCAAATATATTACGTTGAATTACAGCCGGTGTAATGGTAGGGTGGTAGCCCAAACCAATGTAGGTTTTGTATAATTTGTTTTTAGCACCTAATTGTTGGATATGATTGGCAAACTCATATTCGCTCATTGGAGCTTCTAATTGTAATGGACTTTTTAATAAAATATCATCGGGAATGGTTTCAAAAATTAATTGATCAAAGTTTTCCACCCCAATGGTTTGAAACATATGTTGTAAATCGGATTCTCTCGGACCAATGTGTCGTTGAGCAAAGTTGTCTGTTTTCATTTTAGTAGTGCGATTATAACAAAGGTTTGAAAAGTAATTAATAAAGTGCAAATTTAATTATTCAATCGCTAAATTGATGTGAAACAAAACGTAATATTTTTACCAATTTATCAACCATTTGTGATTTTGTTTGTCGGTTATTTTTAAGAGTATAACCACAGAAAGTTTTATTTTTGCACAAATTGCTTTGTTATGTTAGGATTAAAATTACCAACCGACCCACGTTGGGCTCATATTGCAGAAAAAAACATCGAAGAAATTTTGATAGATCATGCTTGGTGCGAACAAAAAGCTGCCAGTATGGCAATATCAATTATTGTTACAAATCCGGATAAAACAGAGTTAATTCATGAAATGACCGACTTGGTTCGAGAGGAAATGGGGCATTTTAAAATGGTAATGCACAAGTTAAAAGAATATGGGTTTGAATTAGGGCCACAACGTCCGGATGAATATGTAAAGAAAATTCAACAATTCTTTCCAAAAGGAGGCTCACGTACCGATGGTTTGGTACATCATTTATTGGTTGCAGCCTTGATTGAAGCCAGAAGTTGTGAACGTTTTAGAGTGCTTTCTGAAAATTTAGAGGATAAAAATTTGGCTAAGTTTTATTTTGATTTGATGAAATCCGAAGCCGGACATTATACCATGTTTTTAAAGTTTGCCCGCAAATATGACGATGTGGAAAAAGTGAATAAAAAATGGCAAGCATTGTTAGCATACGAAGCACAAGTAATGCAAGATTTAGGCAAGCATCATTCGGTGCATGGGTAACTTTATAAATAATACTGTTAATTTAAAATAAGTCATTTGACGTATTGCTTACTAAGAGGTTAAAAATTTTCTTTGAAGAATCTAAATTAAACCTTTAAAGCTATGAAAAGATGTTACTTATTACATGTTCTTTTATTTTTTTGTTTTCATCTGATGATTGCACAAGAAGCTACTTTAGATGCTTCTTTTGATCCCGGATTTAACACCAATAGCACAATTTTGTCGATTTTACAACAAGCAGATGGTAAGTTTGTTGTTTCCGGCCATTTTGATAACAGAATAGTACGATTAAATTCGGATGGTACCCTAGATAATACTTTTACTTCACCCGGATTGTTTGGTTCTATTTTATATTCTACTGCGTTTACCTCTGAGGGGAAAATTTTAGTAGGGGGAGAGTTTACAACCTTTTATAATGTGCCAGCGAATAGGTTGGTGCGTCTTTTTTCAAATGGTACTTTAGATTCTTCATTCAACATAGGAGCAGGTGCTAATAATTATATAAGAAAAGTAATTGTTTTGCCAGATGGAAAAATTTTAATAGCAGGACGTTTTACTCAGTACAATGGTACTGCAAGGGCTGGTATTGCAAGGCTAAATTCTGATGGTACTTTAGATAGCTCTTTTAATCCAGGTACAGGTTTAACAGGAATTACTGGAGAAGCAGTTTCAATGTCAGTACAAACAGATGGAAAAATTTTACTTTCTGGTTTTTTTACTTCATTTAATGGAATCTCTGCTAATAGAACAGTGCGATTAAATCCTGACGGATCGCATGATGCAACATTCTCTTCTCCTTTTATTTCTGGTGGTGCTGGTGGAATCAACAATGTAGATGTTATACTTTCATTACCCGATGGTAAAATAATGATTGGAGGTAATTTTACGACGGTTGGTGGTTTTGCTAGAAGTAGTATTGCTAGATTGAATAATAATGGGACAGTGGATACAACTTTTGTTCCAAACCCAGGAGCTCAAACTACTTGGGGTACAACTGTAAGCACAGTAACTTTATTAAATGATGGAAATTATCTGGTTGGAGGAACATTTGCAACTTTTAATGGAGTTAATAGAAGTGGAATTGTTAAAGTCACATCTAATGGTGCTTTGGATTCTTCATTTGATCCTGGAGCGGGAGTTGTTCATGGTACCGGAAGTGGAAGTGTTGCACAATTTTTAATACAAAGTGATGGCAAAATAGTAATAGGAGGACATTTTTTAAGTTATAACGGAACAGAAAGACGTTTTTTAGCTCGATTAAACGGAAGTGCTGCTTTAAGTGTATTAGAAGATTTACAAGAAAAGCAAGTTAACTTATTTCCGAATCCAAGTAATGGAGAAATAAATATACATCAACTACCTGAAAATTCAGAGATTTTAATTACCGATTTATCTGGTAAGATAGTTTGGAGAAAATCAAATTCATATTCAAGTTTTATGGTAATTAATCTTCAAGATTTGGTCAAAGGAATTTATTTGATTCAAATACTATCAAAAAATCAAAGCATTCAAAAAAAGTTGATCTTGAAATAAAAATTTCAGAAACCATTGTTTTGTAGATTTTCATTAGTCAAATGGTTGTGAATTTTACATCACAATCAATTGATTTATGATAGAAGTCCCGCTCTTTTCAATAAGGCATCTACCTTAGGTTCTTGACCACGAAACTTTTTATACAATTCCATTGGCAATTCGGTGCCACCTTTGGAAAGTACGTTATCTTTAAATTTAGTTGCTACTTCCTTATTGAAAATTCCTTTTTCTTGGAAATACGCAAAAGCATCTGCATCTAAAACTTCTGCCCATTTATAACTATAATATCCAGAGGAATATCCACCTTGAAATATATGTGAAAATGAAGTGCTCATACAATTTTCTTCCACATCAGGATATAAGGTTGCAATTTCCATGGCTTGTTTTTCAAAAGATTTTACATCTTCTATATTTTGATTTTTTGCATGATAAGCCATGTCTAACAGTCCGAAACTCAACTGACGTAACGTTGCCATGCCTTCTAAGAAACTTGCACTTTCTTTAATCTTATCTACATATTCTTGTGGAATGATTTCTCCAGTTTCGTAATGTTTTGCAAACAAAGCCAAAGCTTCTGGTTGGTAACACCAATTTTCCATGATCTGACTTGGCAATTCTACAAAATCCCAATAAACAGAGGTTCCAGATAAACTTGGATAGGTTGTATTGGCTAATATACCGTGTAAAGCGTGACCAAATTCGTGGAATAAAGTGGTTACTTCATTGAACGTTAATAAAGATGGTTTGCTATGGGTTGGCGGTGTGAAATTACAAACAATAGAAACATGTGGTCGTTCGTTAATTCCATCCTTAGTATATTGTGGTTTGAAGGAGGTCATCCAAGCACCGTTTCGTTTTCCTTTTCTAGGAAAAAAATCAGAATAGAAGATAGCAACTAATTTATTTTCAAAATCTAATACCTCAAAAGTTTGCACATCTTCGTGGTATTTGTCAATGTCAAAAACTTCTTTGAATGTAATTCCGAATAATTTTTCAGCAATGGTAAAAGCACCATGTAGCACATTTTCTAATTTAAAATATGGTTTCAACAACTCATCATCTAAATTGAATAATTTTTGTTTCAATTTTTCTGAATAATAAGCACCATCCCATTTTTCTAGTTGGTCAATTCCGTCTACTTCTTTTGCAAAAGCAGTTAGTTGTTCAAATTCTTTTTGAGCGGCAGGTTTTGCTTTTTCCAACAAATCATTCAAAAATGAAAGTACTTTATCAGGACTTTGTGCCATTCGTTCTTCCAAAATAAAATGTGAATGGGATTTGTATCCTAATAAATTAGCACGGTTGTGACGTAATTCTACGATTCGTTTTACAATCTCTTGGTTATTGTACGTATTGTTTTGAAATCCTTTTTTGCCATAGGCAATACTTATTTCTTTTCGTAGTTCACGATTTTCAACATAAGTTATAAATGGTAAATAACTTGGAAAATCTAAAGTAAACACCCAACCTTCTAATCCTTTTGATTTAGCAAGTGCATGGGCCATTTCTTTGGCATCATTGGGCAATCCTTTTAAGTCGACTTCGTTGGTGATATGTAATTGGTAGTGATTAGTTTCGGCTAATACATTTTCTCCAAAAGTGAGTTGTAGTTTGGCTAATTCGGTATCAATTTCACGTAATTTTAATTTGTCTTCTTCGTTTAATAAAGCTCCATTTCGTGAAAATCCTTTGAATTTTTTATCTAATAAAGTAGCTTGTTCTGTAGTTAATGTTAAGGAATCTTTTTGATCGTAAACCGCTTTAACTCGTTTGAATAAATCTTCATTTAAAGCGATATCATTACTAAATTCAGTTAATAAAGGAGAAACTTCTTGAGCAATTTTTTGCATTTCATCGCAAGTTTCAGCCGAGTTTAAATTAAAGAAAATAGAAGATAGACGGTCCAAACTTTCTCCAGCAAAATCTAAAGCTTCGATGGTGTTTTTAAATGAAGCAGCTTCTGGATTATTAATGATAGCATCGATTTCTGCTTTAGCAATTTTAATATTCTCTACAAAAGCAGGTTTGTAATCGTCTAATTTTATTTGCGAAAAAGGTGCGGTGTTGTATTTGGTGTTGAATATTGTTGATAATATTTCCATTTTTTTTGATTTGATGGGACAATTCGCGAATTGTCCGTACATATATTTATAAAAAAAAAATTTTGTTTTGAAAAATAGTGCCCTAGCCCAGATAGTAGCGGCATCCTTTTTGTGTCGTTTTAAAAACGAGACAAAAAGATATAGCGGATAGCTGGAAAAAGCTCCAAGAAATTAGGATTTTAATCCTTCTGAAGCTTTATTCACTGCTTGTTTTAATCCTTCTTTGTACAAGATAATTTTATCCAATACACATTTGTCATGGCTTCCGATGATTTGAGCAGCCAAAATTCCGGCATTTTTTGCACCGTTTAAAGCTACCGTTGCCACCGGAACCCCACCAGGCATTTGTAAAATAGACAAAACCGAATCCCAACCATCGATGGAATTGCTTGATTTTACGGGCACTCCAATTACAGGTAGGGGAGACATACTTGCCACCATTCCGGGTAAATGAGCTGCACCACCAGCACCAGCAATAATTACTGAAATGCCTCTTTCATGGGCATTTTTACTAAAATCAAATAATTTTTCTGGGGTTCTGTGTGCCGAAACAATATCTACTTCGGTTTCGATATCAAATCCTTTTAAAATATCGATGGCATCTTGCATTACCGTCATGTCCGAAATGCTTCCCATGATGATGGCTACTTTCATATCAGCCCCCTATCCCCCGAAAGGGGAATTCCTACTAGGGGTGAGTAGGGTTTTATGGTTTGATATTTTTAAAGTTATTAAACTCCTTCTTTAAGTGAAGATTGGCTTATCACTCTGATACTATTCTTCACTTCTTCTGCAATTTTTCTGGCCACTTCTACATTTTCATTTACTATGGTTACATGTCCCATTTTCCGGAACGGACGGGTTTCTTTTTTGCCGTAAATATGTGGTGTTACACCCTGCATTTGCAGAATTTGATGCATGTTTTCATACATTACAGGGCCTGTAAATCCTTCTGCACCAACCAAATTTACCATAATTCCTGCAGCTTTGCTTTTGGTGTTCCCTAAAGGCAAATCTAAAATGGCCCGAATGTGGTTTTCAAACTGCGAAGTATAACTGGCTTCAATAGAATAATGTCCGGAGTTATGAGGCCTTGGTGCGACTTCGTTTACCAAAATTACATCGTTTCCTTCAGAGTCTTCGGAATGAAACATCTCCACGGCCAACAAACCAACATGTTGGAAGACTTCAGCAGTTTTTAACGCGACTTCTTGTGCTTTTTTTGCCACATTTTCGTCTATTCGTGCGGGGCAAATTACGTATTCTACTTGATTGGCTTCCGGATGAAACTCCATTTCAACTACTGGATAAGTACTAACTTCCCCTGAATCAGAACGAACTACAATTACTGCCAATTCGTTTTTAAACGGAATCATTTCTTCCAGCAAACAAGGGGCTTCCGAAAGGCTTTGCATATCATTGGCAGATTTTAATACTTTCACCCCAAAACCATCATAACCAAATCTGTCTTGCTTCCAAACACACGGAAAAGTAATTTTTTCGAGTCGAAAGGCTTCCTCTAATTCTTTTTTATTGTCAAAGAATTGAGCTGGAGCAGTTGGGATGTTGTTTTCGAGGTATTTCTTTTTCTGACTGATTTTGCTTTGGATGTTTCGCAAAGTTTTTGGAGATGGAAACACTTTTTTACCTTCTGCTTCTAATTGATCCAAAGCATCCAAGTTCACATTCTCAATTTCAATGGTCAAGATGTCTACTTTTTTGCCAAATTGATAAACTGTTTCGTAGTCTAGCAAATCACCCACTTCAAAATAATGGGCACCAAATTGAGAAGGAGCATCTTTACTTGGGTCTAAAATATAGGTGGCAATATCCCACTTTCTACATTCGGCTAATAACATTTTACCCAGTTGTCCGCCTCCTAAAATACCAATTTTAAAATCGGTAGAAAAGTAGTTCATGTGTGCTGTTTTGGCAAAGATACATATTGCTTTTGTAAAATGAAAAATCAACCAGCGAGTAAAGTATTTTAATTTAGCAATTTATATAGATTGGTTCATGAAAATGCAAATTGCTTTTGTTACTTTTGCACTTTACTAACACCATGATACAACTACACGACAAAACCTTTGAGATTTTTATCACATACGATGAAATTTCTTTTGCAATTGACCATGTTGCAGAACAAATCAATGACGATTTTCAAGACGAAGTACCTTTATTTTTGGGAGTATTGAATGGCTCTTTTCTGTTTGCTTCTGAATTAATTCAACGTTATGAACATGATTGCGAGGTAAGCTTTGTAAAATTAGCTTCTTATGAAGGAACCCAAACCACGCAAGAGGTACAAGAATTGATTGGATTAAATGAATCCATAGAAGGTAAATCGGTAGTGATTTTAGAAGATATAGTAGATACCGGACATACCATTGAAAAGTTGAAGTTGATTTTAAAAGATAAAGGAGCCAAGCGAATCAAAATTGCTACTTTGTTTTTTAAGCCTGAGGCATACAAAAAAGACATCAAGATAGATTACGTTGGCATTCGTATCCCAAACAAATTTATTGTAGGATTTGGATTAGATTATAACGGCTTAGGAAGAAATTTAAACGACGTTTATCAATTATCAGAAAACAACTAATTACCATAAAGCATGATTCATATAGTACTTTTCGGAAAACCAGGAGCAGGTAAAGGAACGCAAGCAGAATTTTTAAAGCAGAAATTTAATTTGGTGCACCTTTCTACAGGAGATATTTTTAGATACAACATTAAAAACGATACGGAATTAGGGAGATTAGCCAAAACTTACATGGATAAAGGTGATTTGGTTCCGGATGCAGTAACCATTGATATGTTGCAAAGCGAAGTAGATAAAAATCCGGATGCCAATGGGTTTTTGTTTGATGGATTTCCAAGAACTATTGCTCAGGCAGAAGCATTAGATGCTTTTTTACAGACTAAAAATCAAAAAATTACAGCAACTATTGCATTGGAAGCAGATGATGAAATTTTAGTGCAACGTTTGTTAGAAAGAGGAAAAACTTCAGGCAGACCTGACGACCAAGATGAAGATAAAATTCGCAATCGCTACCAAGAATACAACGAAAAAACTGCTCCTTTAATGGCTTACTACCAACAACAAAATAAGTTTTACGTTGTAAATGGAATTGGAAGCATTGAAGAGGTTACCCAACGTTTGGTGGAAGTTTTTAACCAGTTAGGCTAATTGACAAAGAATATGATACTAAGCAACCTGTTCTTTGTGGAACAGGTTGTTTTGTTTTAATTGCTTTTAAAAGCTATTCTGCTGTAAATCCGATAAAAGCTATAACTTTGTCCACATTTAAAAAAAAATAAATTACGATTACCCAATAAATACCATTGAATGACTGAAGGAAATTTTGTTGATTACGTTAAAGTTTATGTTGCTTCCGGAAAAGGAGGGAAAGGTTCTACGCATTTACACCGCGAAAAGTTTATTGAAAAAGGCGGGCCAGATGGTGGAGATGGTGGAAGAGGTGGACATGTGATATTAAAGGGCAATAAAAATTTATGGACATTATTTCATTTAAAGTTTCTTCGACATGTAAAGGCTGGCCACGGTGGAGATGGAGGAAGTAGCAGAAGTACCGGTGCTGATGGCGAAGACAAGATTATTGAAGTGCCTCTTGGAACTGTTGTTAAAGATAAAGATACCGGAGAGTTGTTGTTTGAAATTACAGAGCATGAGCAAGAAAAAATTTTAGCAAAAGGTGGCAAAGGAGGATTAGGAAACTGGCATTTTAGAACTTCCACCAACCAAACCCCAAGATATGCCCAACCAGGATTGCAAGGGGAAGAGTTGGATGTGATATTAGAATTAAAAGTTTTGGCTGATGTTGGCTTGGTGGGTTTTCCGAATGCAGGTAAATCTACTTTGCTATCGGTTTTAACTTCTGCCAAACCTAAAATTGCCGATTATCCGTTTACTACCTTAAAGCCAAATTTAGGAATTGTGGCTTATCGCGATTTCCAATCTTTTGTAATGGCAGATATTCCAGGAATTATTGAAGGTGCTGCCGAAGGAAAAGGACTGGGACATTATTTTTTACGACATATTGAGCGAAATTCTATTTTATTGTTTTTGGTGCCATCCGATGCAAAAGATATTAGAAAAGAATATGAAATTTTGCTGGATGAACTAAAGCGATACAATCCTGAAATGTTAGATAAAGACCGTTTGGTGGTAATTTCAAAATGCGATTTATTAGACGAAGAATTATCTGAAGAATTAAAAACATACATGAAGCAACATTTTAAAGATGTTTCATGGAAAATGATATCTTCTGTGGCACAAAACGGCTTGCAAGAGCTAAAAGATTTGCTGTGGAAGATGCTTAATCCCTAACCAACAATTTACACACAAAAAATGAAAACAAAATTACTTTGGTGTTTTTTGGTCGTAGGAATGTTAACCTATGGGCAAAGAACTTGTGGAACAGTCCACAAAATGGAACAATTGCAATTCAACCCTTTGATGAAACAATTGTACGACCAACAAAAGTTGGTCTCAGAACAAGCTTACCAAAATGCTTTAGATGGTAAAAACAACCAACAAATTTTAAACACCATCAAAATTCCTGTTGCTGTACATTATGTTTTAGAAACCAATGCTACTGAAACCAAGAAAAATTGTTTAAGAAGTTTGGCACAAAATCAGGTAGATATTTTAAATGCGGATTACAAAGGTTTAAATGTAGAAATTAGCACTACTTGGAATGTACTTAAACCAACCAATTATCCAGCCATTAATCATGGTTCGATGAATGTTGAGTTTGTAATTGCTGATCAAAATCATCCTTCAGGTTCTGGATTAATTAATGGTCAAAAAGCCATTACTTTTGGATATAATTTTGGAAATGGTACTGATTTTGACTCTACTTGGGCTGGATATTTGAATTTGGTAGTAGATAATTTAGGAAGTCAAACTTTGGGTTATGCATATTTAGGATCTAATCCTGGTTGGGGTGCTGCCGTATTTATCAATACTTTTTGTTTTGGTAGCGGTTCTGGTTGTGCAGGATATGCACCAACATTTCCTTTTAATAAAGGAAGAACATTGACGCATGAGCTTGGTCATTATATGAATTTGAACCATATTTGGGGGGATGCTTTATGCGGAAACGATTTGGTAGCAGACACACCTGTGCATCATGAAGAAAATTATGGTTGTCCGAGTATCAATACTTTTTCCACTTGCACAGGAACTCCAAGAATGTTGCACATGAACTACATGGATTATACCGATGATGCATGTTTGTATATGTTTACAGCAGGGCAAGTTACCCGTATGCAATCACATTTAAATAATATAGTAAACAACTTCAATCAAACGGTGTTGTCTAACCAAAGCTTTGAACAAAGTTTTGATGTGGTGGTATATCCTAATCCAAGTAATGGAATTTTTACTGTGGAGGTACCAACAGCAATTCAGGTGAAAAAAGTATTGGTGTTTGATGCTTTGGGTAGAGAGGTGTTGACTTTAAACAATGGCAACCTATCTAGTCAATTGCAAATAAACTTACCTAACAAAGGAATTTACTACGCAAGTTTTGAAACAGAAACAGGTGTGATAGTGAAGAAATTAGCAGTAAATTAATTATAGTAAAATAGCAATAAAATAGCCTCCAATTGGAGGCTATTTTTATTTTGATTTTTTTCTTAAAACAGCATCATCACCAAATTTAATAATTTCTATAGCTGGATTACCGTATATAGAAACTTCGCTTCTTCCGGCAACTTCTAAACTAAGTTTTTCTAATGCCATTACACTGCAATTTACTACATTGTCGGTTTTCAAATAGATGTTTTTACTGGTTAGTTTTTTACCTGTAAATTCTACAGAATTATCCAATCTTAAGTTTAAATTTTCTAAATCACCTTCTAAAACAGCATTTGCTTTTTGGTAAAAATCAGCTTTCATGTTTTTGGAATAAATCAAGGCTTGTAGAGTGGCATTTTTGTTTAATTCAAGTATCGTTTCAGTGGCTTTTAAATTTAACTCCATCATCGATTTTTCTTCCATTACCAAAGTAAATTGGTCTACTTTAGCATTCATAAAAACTTTGGCATTGGTTGAGGTTTTTACGGTTAATTCAGGAACTGTAATTTCTGCCAAAGCTTTAAATGTAACTTGTCCCTTTGCAATTAGTAATTTAAATTCTGGAGTATATTGAATTCTGATGGCTACTTTTTTTGCTCCAGAAGCTTCTTTGTTGGTTCTAATTCTGAGGGTTTTGTTAACAATTTCAAATTGAAAAATCTCTTGCAAATTGTCGTCAGCTTCAATTTCCAATTGAGGTTTGTCACCAGGAACCAAAGTGATTTCAAGTTTTTCATCAACCTCAATAGCTTCAAAATTTTCTAATTCTTTAATTTCAGTGGTTACTATTTTACTGCCTTTAATTTTTTCTTTTTTCTGGGCTTGCACCAATGTGATACCACCAAACAAAAACAACATAAAAATCGGCAATAGATATGAAAATTTTTTCATGCGAATGAATTTTAAAAGAATAACGAAAGTACGTTTTTGAAGAGTATGTTCCAATAAAAAAACTACCAAAAACCTAACTTTTTTACTAGTTTTGGTTTTTGATAGTTTACAGAACAAAAAAAACTATTATCCTTTGCGTTCTTTTACCGATCCTCCGGAACTTTCTTTAATTTCTAATTGATTAGGTTTTTTGTAGTAGTACACACTACTTCCACTGGATGTTTTGGCTTTTAGCCATAATGCCGGATGCACTTTTTGTGTGCTTCCACTAGAGGCTTCTGCATCTACTTCGTTTACATACAGGTTTTTTGCATTAATTTCACTTCCACTAGAAGAATCGGTTTGTAAGTGTAAAGCTTTGCCAGAAATTTCAATTTGGCTTCCACTGCTCGATTCTGCTAAAACCTCTTCTTGTTCTAATGCAATTTCAATAGAACTTCCACTGGAACTAGTTAATGAGATTTTTATACCAACAATATCGTTTTTTGAAGTAACACTACTTCCGCTACTGGTCTCAATTTTTGTATAAGTAGGGTTAGTTATGTAAACTTGAATTTTGCTTATGTTTTTAAAAACAGATTTTTGTTTTAACTGAATTCGCAAAATTTGATTACTAACATTGGTTTCCACCAATGGTAAAACAGAAGCATCCGTTTTTACTTCCACTTTTCTTTCTGTTCCTTGTGAAATAAAAACCTCAATGCCTTGACTAACTTTAATCCCTTCAAAGGCTTCTACATTTCGTAATTCTGTTACCACGTTGCCAGATAGTTCCTTTACAACAGGGTCTTTAATGTCAATTTTGTATTGGCATGACATACTTAGTATGGCCAATAAAATGGCACAAAATGCTCTTACTAGGTAAATAAAAAATCGTATCATATTGTTTTAGTTTTTTTGAACAGTTCCGTTTTTATCTATTACAAGCCTTCCCTTTTTAGGTTCTGCTTTGATGACTTCTTTATTGTTAATTTGTACTGAGATACTTTCTATAGTATCATTATCTATTTTCAATTCTTTTTCACAAGTCAAGCACTCTAATTGTGTAGAAGAAACTTTAAAGGTGTGCGTTTGTTCTGTAATTCCCCACAAATCTAAAATTCTGGAATCTGTGCGATTGAATTTTTTTACATTCTTGTCAATTTTAACCAATTGATTTTCTGGCAAATAAAGGTATATAATTATTTCTTGTGCACGAAATTTATCTTTCAATTCCGCTAAAAAATAATTGTCAAACACTAGTTCGTTATTCGTAATGCTGTAATTAAACTGAATTTGTTCCGCTCTATTGGTTGCATTTTCTAACGAATTTCCTTTTGAACTTTTTCTGATTTGAAGATAAGCTACCGGATTATCAGAAGGTAAAAATTCAATCTCCACTTCTTCAAAATAAGCCTTTTTAACTCCAGAAGAATCTTGTACAATTTTAAAATCATTGTCCCAATCATCCCAACCTTTGGTGTAATTGTCATTATAAGAAAACTTTACTTTTAAGGTATCGTTGGTGCTGATTGGTAATTCAATTTTTTCAATTTTATTTCCGGTATACATAAATTCTTGTCCTTGTTTGATGCCGAAATAGGTTAAAAAGGAAACAGCAATAATCCAAATTGCCAAGGAAGTATACTTAACAATGCTTCCGGTTGATTTCATGTTCGGAATCATCAATTTTAATCCCAACAAGCTCAAAAAGAATAATGGGATGCCAAATGCTAAAAAGCCCAATACTGAAATCACCCAAACCGGTATAGAATCATACATGACTAATTCTACAAAATCAGAAGCAGGATTGTTTAGTATAGAAGTTAAACCAAATAAACTTGCAATAAAGGCAATAAACACCCCTAATAACATGATTAATGAAAATACGGTAATGAAAATTCCGATTACTTTGGCAATCACATTAAAAAATGCTTGCAAAAAATTGCTAAAATTCTGACTGGCATTGTTTCTTTGACTGCTCGTATCTGCCTGAACTGGATTGTTCAAATCTTCCATTACTTTTTTCTCAATGGTTGTAAGGTTCACAGCCTCTCCACGCATTTCAATTTTTTCAGAAGTGGTCATCGCTTTGGGCACCAAAACCCAAAGCAAGATGTACACTAAAATTGGTGAACCAAATCCGGCAATTACAATAAGCACTAGTAACAATCTTATCCATAAAGCATCAATGTTAAAAAAGTGTCCCAAGCCAGCGGCAACTCCACCTAAAATATTTTTATCGATATCGCGATATAGTTTTTTATTTCTAAAGGTGGTTTTAGTAGTACTTTGGCCCGGTTCGTCTTCTAATTTATAGTCCTCAGGTTGCCCCATGATGCCAATCATGATATCTACTACTTCTAACGAAACTACGTGTTGGTTGCTAGGCATATTTTCAGTGAAAATTTCTGCAATACGCATTTCGATATCTTTCATAATTTCCTCTTTACCTTGTGAGGAAATAGAGTTTTCTATCGCTTTTAGGTATCTTTCTAATTTTTGAAAAGCAGTGTCATCTATGTGAAATGACAATCCTCCTATATTGATATTTATTGTTTTGTTCATGATGTTAGTTTTTAAGATTGGGTAATATTGGTTACAGCATTCGAAAGTTCTTCCCAAGTTTTTGACAATTCTTCCAAAAATTGATGTCCTTCTTGGGTTAACTCATAATACTTTCTCGGTGGTCCAGAGGTAGATTCTTCCCATCGGTAATTTAGTAGTCCATCGTTTTTTAGCCGAGTTAACAACGGATAAATGGTGCCTTCTACCACCAATAATTTGGCTTCTTTTAATGCGTCTAAAATTTCAGAAGTATATTGCTCTTTCTTTTTTAATACCGAGAGGATGCAAAATTCCAAAACTCCTTTTCGCATTTGTGCTTTGGTGTTTTCAATATTCATACGAATTTATTTTAAGAAGTTAATGGTAAACGGATATTGGTAGTTTTCTCCATTACTTGCTTTTAAAGCAGCGATGATGCTAACGATAAACTCAAATAAAAATAACCCAATAAAAAACAATACACCAATTACTATAAATGCAATTAAGGTTACTGGTGTGGCCTCGTTAACAATTTCATTGATTTTTTCAAAATCAATAGCAAAGTAAATCACTCCTATCACAAATAAGGTGATGGCAACCAAGTAGTATAAAAACATACTCAAGTTAAAGTTTAAAACGCTTTTACCGCATTGGTCTGCAAA
This sequence comes from Flavobacteriales bacterium, assembly GCA_018335925.1. GTDB lineage: Bacteria > Bacteroidota > Bacteroidia > Flavobacteriales > Flavobacteriaceae > Flavobacterium. The sequence goes on along the minus strand of JAGXRF010000017.1, from coordinate 112,441 downwards.
GTCTGACGTTTGTCTTTTATTGATCCAAATGATCAATGGAATAATAATTCCTCCAAAAGGGAAGAGATATTTACTCATTTGACTCAGATGCAAAATTGCTCCAATGTTTCTGTCAGTTGTTGTTACCATATCATACAAAATTTTTGGTTATACAAATATATGTCTAAAAGAAGGTATTATGTTACGCAAGGTACTAATTATTAACATATTTTTAACAAATGAAGTTTCCTAAAACTTTTGTACTTTTAGGCTCTAACAATCGGATATATCATGGTTTCTGCTAGTAAACTCAACACTTTTTTATTTTTTAAATTGCCTTCTGCATATTGGAGCGGGGTAAGGGTACATCAAATCAACACCAAAGAATGTGTGGTGAAAGTTAAACATCGTTGGTTTAACCAAAACCCATTTCAATCTATGTATTTTGCGGTGCAAGCCATGGCAGCTGAATTAACTACTGGTGCTTTGGTAATGATGGAAATCAAAAAATCAGGGAAATCCATTTCGATGTTGGTAGCAAACAACAAAGCAACTTTTACCAAAAAGGCAACCGGGGTGATCACATTTACATGTAATCAAGGAGAATTGATTCATGATACCATTCAAAAGGCAATAGAAACTAGAGAAGGACAAACCATTTGGTTACAATCTGTAGGTGTTAACCAAAAAGGAGAGCAAGTTTCGGTAATGGATTTTGAGTGGACTATCAAGCTGAAAAACACTGCTAAATAAAAACCAATTAACATTTGACTAATACTATTGCCTATTCATTTTGGGTAATTTTGTATCACAATATACGCAAAAATGAAAAAGGTTTTAATTACAGGAGCTACCGGAATGGTTGGTCAAAAATTGGCCAAAACTTGTAAAGAATTAGGTTGGCAAGTACATTATTTGTCTACTTCTAAATTTAAATTACAATCTTCTATCGGCAAAGGTTTTTATTGGAATCCCAACACTATGGAAATAGATGCTTCATGCATAGATGGAGTAGAAATTATTTTTCATTTGGCAGGTGCTACTGTCGCCAAAAAATGGACTAAAGCTTATCAGCAAGAAATTTTGAATAGTAGGGTGTTTTCCACAAGATTACTTAAGGCCTTGTTAAGTGAACATGCTAACGAAGTAAAACATGTAATTAGTGCTTCTGCCATTGGAATATATACAGATAGCAAAACCAATTATTACGAAGAAAATTCTAATGAATTTTCCACTAATTTTTTAGGTAAGGTAGTGCAAGCATGGGAAGAGGAAGTAGCTAAATTAAACCATTTACGTAAAGTGTCTATGGTTCGTATAGGTTTGGTTTTAGATAAAAATGGTGGAGCATTTCCAAAATTAGTTGCCCCTATTAAGTTTGGTGCTGGTGCTACTTTTGGGGATGGTTCGCAATGGCAATCGTGGATTCATATAAATGATTTGGTACGAATTTTTATCTTCCTAGCCCAAAATGAATTGGGTGGAGTGTTTAATGCGGTTGCACCAAATCCGGTTACCAATAAAATGATGACACAAGAAATTGCCCAAAAACTGAAAAGGCCTTTATTATTGCCAGGAATTCCAAAATTTGCGATGCAATTAGTATTGGGTGAAATGCATCAGTTGTTATACGAAAGTCAGAGAGTAAGTAGTGATAAATTAATCGACAGAGGTTTTGAATTTCAATATCCACAATTATCACAAGCTTTGGACGAACTTATCAAATGATTCCATAAAAAAAGCTCCCATTGGGAGCTTTTAATTTGATATATTTAACTGTTATTTGGTTGCAGTTAAAGTGATTTTTAAATCGATATTATCGTTAATGAATTTATCTCCCAAATCAGCAAATATGGATTTAGAACCATAATTTACTTTCCAATCTGTTCTGTTGATAGAGAATGTTTCGGTAGATAAGGTTAACTGACCTTCATTTACCAAAATGGTAGCAGGGAAACTTACATTTTTGGTAATTTCTTTCATGGTTAAGTTACCAGATACAGTAGTTACACCATTTTCAGTTACCACAGAAGTAATTTCAAACGAAGCTTCAGGATATTTGGTAGTATTAAAAAAGTGATCAGCACTTTCATCTTTTGCCAAACCTTTCAAGTGGCCTTCTAAATCAGTTTTTTCTTTTCCTTGTAAATCCAATACTTCAATCGAAGTCATGTCGATTACAAATTTTCCACCTTCAATTTTTCCGTTGTTTAACGACAACTCTCCGGATTTGATTTTAATAGTACCATTGTGCTTTCCGGTTGGCTTAGAGCCTTCCCATTCAATTACAGAAGCGGCTACATCTGCAACGTACACATTGGCATCCGCAGAAACTTCCGTTACTTCTTGTGCTTCTTCAGCTTTGTTGGCATCATTTTTACAAGAAACAACTAAAAATGCACCCATCACTAATAATCCTAAAAACTTTTTACTCATACAATTTTCATTTTTTTGTTTAACAATTATTTAATAATTCTTCCACAAAATTAAAACTTTTCATGGGCTTGCCTCTTAAAAAAGTATTAAAACTCCAATTTTCAAAAGATGGAAATGGTGACAATTTGGCATTGTAGGAGAAATGGCAGTACATTTGCATGGATTTTTACAACTTAAAATTTATAAACCATTCAATAAATTAATGTGATAGGACTGTAATGGAAGCACAAGAGAAAAACCCAATGGAAGAAATCAATCAAAACGAACCAATTACAACCGAAAACTCTACACATGAAGAGGTGATAGAAGTTTCGGAAACCGAGCAATTAAGGTCGCAATTAGAAACAGAAAAAGACAAGTTTTTACGACTTTTTGCGGAGTTTGAAAATTATAAAAAAAGGACTTCTAAAGAAAGGATGGAGCTTTTTAAAACGGCTAATCAAGAAGTTTTACAAGCATTATTACCTGTTTTAGACGATTTTGATAGAGCAATGACACAAATTGCTAAGTCAGAGGATGAAAATTTGGTAAAAGGAGTGGAGTTAATTCACGAAAAATTAAAATCAACTTTGGTATCCAAAGGTTTAGAAATGGTTGAATTGAATGCTGGAGATGCTTTTGATGCGGACTTTGCTGAGGCAATTACCCAAATTCCAGCTCCATCTGAAGATTTGAAAGGAAAGATTGTGGATGTGGTAGAAAAAGGATACAAATTAGGAGATAAAATTATTCGATTCCCAAAAGTGGTAATCGGCATGTAATAGGCCCATTGGGTATAAAAATTTAATTGAAAATGAAGAAAGACTTTTACGAAGTATTGGGAATTTCCAAAAATGCTTCTCCAGAGGAAATCAAAAAAGCTTACCGAAAAAAAGCAATCGAATTCCACCCAGATAAAAATCCCGGCAACAAAGAAGCAGAAGAAAACTTCAAATTGGCAGCAGAAGCTTACGAGGTGTTAAGCGATCCTGACAAAAAAGCACGTTATGACCAATACGGACATGCTGCTTTTGACGGTGCTGGTGGCTTTGGTGGCGGAAGCATGAACATGGAGGACATCTTTAGCCAGTTTGGGGATATTTTTGGAGGAGCTTTCGGTGGGGCTTTCAGTGGATTTGGTGGTGGAGGCTTTGGAGGAGGTCAACGCAGAATGAAAGGAACCAATTTACGCATCAAAGTTAAATTAACGGTAGAGGAAATTGCGAATGGGGTGGAGAAAAAAGTGAAAGTGAAACGCAAAAAACAAGCTCCTGGGGTTTCTTACAAAACTTGTTCTACATGTAACGGAAGTGGGCAAGTACTTCGAGTAACCAACACTATTTTAGGCAGAATGCAAACTGCTACCACATGTACTACTTGCCAAGGTAGCGGACAAATTATTAATTCAAAGCCGGCCAATGCCGATGCCCAAGGGATGATTTTAGAGGAGGAAACCGTATCTATCAAAATTCCTGCTGGTGTGGCAGATGAAATGCAATTAAAAGTATCAGGCAAAGGAAATGATGCTCCAGGAAATGGCATACCGGGTGATTTGATTGTGGTGATTGAAGAAGTAGAACACGAATTTTTAAAGAGAGAAGGGGATAATTTACATCTCGATTTATATATCAGTTTTGCAGAAGCTGCTTTGGGAGTTTCTAAAGAAATTGAAGCAGTAGGAGGAAAAGTACGCATCAAATTAGAAGAAGGCATCCAATCGGGAAAAATTCTTCGATTAAAAGGCAAAGGTGTGCCAAGCCTTAATGGTTACGGAAATGGAGATTTATTAATTCATGTAAACGTTTGGACTCCAAAACAACTAAACAAAGAACAACGGGTTTTCTTTGAAAAAATGTTAGAAGACGAAAACTTTAAACCTAATCCGGAAAAATCAGATAAATCTTTTTTTGAAAAAGTTAAGGATATGTTTTCGTAGTATTAAAACTTTTTTTAATTTTGTTGAACTAAGTAATTAGTAAATTTCTTTTTCATAGCAATTTTTCCCATCCATGGCTCGTACTTGGGTGGGTTTTTTCTTTTATGCCTGTAACATTTTATGTACCTTGTGCACTCATAGCTAAAACTTTTTAATATGAGCTCTTATATTCTTGAGGCAAAAAATATCGTAAAAAACTACGGAAGTTATCGGGCCTTAAACGATGTTTCTTTGCAAGTACCCAAAGGTAGTATTTATGGATTGTTAGGGCCTAATGGTGCCGGAAAAACTTCTTTAATCCGAATCATCAATCAAATTACCATGCCCGATTCGGGGCAAGTAATTTTAGATGGAGAGCCACTGCAACCCAAACACGTTCAATACATTGGGTACATGCCTGAGGAAAGAGGTTTGTACAAAACCATGAAAGTAGGAGAACAGGCTTTGTACTTGGCACAATTAAAAGGAATGGACAAAGCAGAAGCCAAAAAGCAATTACACTATTGGTTTGAACGATTGAATATTGAAGGTTGGTGGGACAAAAAAATACAAGAGCTATCCAAAGGAATGGCTCAAAAAGTGCAATTTGTGGTTACCGTATTGCATCAACCTAAATTACTGATTTTTGACGAGCCATTTTCTGGTTTCGACCCTGTAAATGCCAATTTGATCAAAGATGAAATATTAGCGTTAAAAGAAAAAGGTGCCTCTATCATTTTTTCTACCCACCGTATGGAAAGTGTAGAAGAATTGTGTGATCATATTGCTTTAATACACCTATCCAACAAAGTTTTAGAAGGAAATTTATTAGACATCAAGCGTAGTTTTAAAAGCAATACCTTCGAAGTTGGCATAGAAACCAACCAAGCAGAAGCTTTGAAACAATTGTTAATTACCCAAAATTATGTGGTACAAGAGGCAGATTTTAAAACCATTCACAACGATTATAAGTTATTGGTTCAATTGCAACAACACACGGCTAACGATTTGTTGCAATTGCTCATAGCTAATGGGCAAGTGACCCACTTTTTAGAAAAAATCCCTAGTGCCAACGATATTTTTATTCAAACCGTAAGCAAAAAATCATGAGTGTATTATCTACCATCATCCAAAGAGAGTTTTTAGCAAAAGTTAAAAACAAATCTTTTATTGTCATGACTTTTTTAAGTCCGTTGTTGTTTGTTACCATTATGGGAGTGGTGGCTTTTGTAGCTAGCATAAAAGGCGACCAAAAGCAAATTGCCATACACGATGCTTCCGGAATTTTTGAAAAAGAATTCGAGTCAGATAAGCAAACCAAGTTTTATTACTTTAAAAACGAACCATTGCAAGCGTTAAAAGACAGTGTGCAATCGGAGTTTTATGATGGTTTGTTGTACATTCCTGTAGAGGACGATTTAAACAAAGTAGCCGAAAAAGTGCAATATATTTCTAACGATAGCCCCAATTTAGATTTTGTGTTGGATTTAGAAGACATCATTGCAGAAAAAATCACCAAAGAAAATTACTTAAAAAATGGCATCGATACCAAAGCAATCGACTCGTTAAAAGTGAATGTTTCTGCCAAATTATCCAAATCTACCGGAGAGGATGGCTTAAAAGGCATCAACGAAATCAAAACTTTTATTGGGTTTGGATTTGGGTATTTGATCATGATGTTTATCATTATTTATGGCAACATGGTGATGCGAAGTGTGATTGAAGAAAAAACCAACCGAATTATCGAAATTATTATCTCATCGGTAAAACCATTTCAGCTGATGATGGGTAAAATTATTGGAACTTCGTTTGCAGGTTTGTTGCAGTTTTTGGTATGGGTAATTTTAGGAGGTGTATTGTACGGAGTGTTGGGTGCCATGTTAGGTACTACCTCTACAGCAGAACAAATGATGCAGCAACCCGAAGCCTTGGAAGCAGCTTCAAAATTCAATTTTGAAATAGTAAAACAATACATTGATGAGTTAAATATTGTTTCGTTGGTATTGTATTTCTTGGTATACTTTATTGGTGGCTACTTTTTGTATTGTTCCTTTTATGCAGCAATTGGAGCAGCAGTAGATAACGAAACCGATTCGCAACAATTTTTATTACCTATCATGTTGCCTTTAATTTTAGGTATTTACATTGGGTTTGCTACTGTAATTAATGATCCTCACGGAACCATTGCTACGGTATTTTCAATAGTTCCGTTAACCTCTCCAATTGTCATGCTCATGCGAATTCCGTTTGGAGTGCCTTGGTGGCAAATTGCATTATCTATCGTTTTGCTATACGGATTCTTTATATTTGTAGTATGGGTGGCAGCCAAAATTTACCGAGTTGGTATTTTAATGTATGGCAAAAAGCCAACTTGGGGTGAATTACTTAAATGGATGAAATACTAAGTTTGAAAGAAATACTTGTTGAAATAAAAGAGTTTTTAGGATTTAGCCTATATCATTCCAGCCAAGTGAATATCACGGTTGGTTTGATATTGGCTTTATTGATTGCTTTAATTTTAACCCGAATTGTTTTAAAGATAATTCGGAAATTTATTACCCAAAAATTACCATCGGAAGACAAATCTAAGTTTGTTGGTATTTTTCAGTTCATCCAATATTTGGTGTATGTGTTTGTGGTGATGTTTACCTTAAATGCAGCCGGAGTCAACATCAGTGTTTTGCTTACAGCATCTGCAGCTATTTTTATTGGGTTGGGGTTTGCTTTGCAACAATTGTTTCAAGATGTTATTTCCGGTGTACTGATTATATTGGACCAGTCCTTACATGTGGGAGATATTATTGAGGTAAACGATAGAGTTTGTAAAGTGGAAAAAATCAGCTTACGATCTACCAAAGCGGTTACTCGTAACAACCGAGTAATGGTAATTCCAAACCACAAGTTTTTAACAGATGTGATTATCAACTGGACCCAAAATAGTACCGATGTTCGTGATTTTGTAAAGGTTGGAGTTGCTTATGGCTCCGATACTAAATTGGTTGAACAGCTTTTATTACAATGTGCCAACCAACATCCTGAAGTATTGCCAAACCCAAAGCCCATGGTGTTTTTTGAAGATTTTGGAGACTCTGCTTTGGTGTTTTCACTTTATTTTTATGTTTCAGAAGGGTTTAAATTACCAAAAATACAAAGTGAAGTTCGCTTTGCTATCGACCAAGCATTCAGAAGCAACAAAATCACCATCCCTTTTCCACAACGCGATGTACATGTGGTAGAGAAGAAAGGGTTTTAAACAAAATCATTTTAATAAAATCAATCCGATGCCAATTAACTTTTTTACCGGCATCGGATTTCTTATTTTTGTAAACATCCAATAGGTATTTATGGCAAAAATTTTAATTATCGAAGACGAAGCAGCAATCAGAAGAGTATTGAAAAACATTCTTTCTGAAGAAAATTCCGAATACCAAGTAGAAGAAGCCCAAGATGGCGAAGAAGGTTTTGCAAAAATTAAACAAGAAGATTTTGATTTGGTTTTGTGCGACATTAAAATGCCAAAAATGGATGGCGAAGAATTGCTTACCCAAGTAAAAGCAATCAAACCCGAAATTCCGTTTGTCATGATTTCCGGACATGGCGATTTACAAACTGCAGTAAATACCATGAAATTAGGTGCCTTTGACTACATTTCTAAACCACCCGATTTGAATCGGTTGTTGAACACCGTGCGAAATGCATTGGATAAAAAGCAATTGGTGGTGGAAAACAAGATATTGAAGAAAAAAATCAGCAAAAAATACGAAATGATTGGCTCGAGTGCCAAAATAGAGCACATCAAACAGTTGATTGAAAAAGTGGCTCCTACCGAGGCAAGAGTTCTGATTACCGGGCCTAATGGTACCGGTAAAGAATTGGTAGCACACCAATTACACGAAAAAAGCGAAAGGGCTTCCTTTCCGTTAATTGAAGTGAACTGTGCAGCTATTCCATCTGAATTAATTGAAAGTGAATTGTTTGGTCATGTAAAAGGAGCTTTTACTTCTGCAGTAAAAGACCGTGCAGGTAAGTTTGAAGCTGCCCATAATGGTACCATTTTTTTAGATGAAATCGGAGACATGAGTCTGCCCGCACAAGCCAAAGTATTGCGTGCTTTACAAGAAAATTTAATCCAAAGAGTAGGAGCAGACAAAGACATTCCGGTGAACGTACGTGTGATTGCAGCTACCAATAAAGATCTGAAAAAAGAAATTGCCGAAGGTCGTTTTAGAGAGGATTTGTACCATCGTTTGGCAGTAATTTTAATCCAAGTGCCTTCGTTGAATGAAAGGAGAGAGGACATCCCGGAATTAATCCATCATTTTGCCCAAAAAATTGCCGAGGAACAGGGCAATGCAAGCAAATCTTTTGAGGAAAAAGCCATTCAATTACTGCAGCAATACGACTGGACAGGAAATATTCGAGAACTCCGAAATGTGGTAGAACGTTTGATTATATTAGGGGCAAATCCTATCTCGGAAGAAGATGTTGTTTTGTTTGCTTCCAAAAATTAAGCTATGCAATTAAAAAAAATACATCCTTCGCTACAAAAAGCCTTAATCGAGTTGGGTTATCACGAACCTAATGAGTTACAAGAAGCATCTTACAGTCCCATTAAAAGTGGTACTGATGTGGTTTTGGTGGCACCTAAGCAAAGTGGCAAAACCATGAATGCTGTGATGCATACTATTCAAAAATTACAACAACCTGTTGGAGAAAGTACCAGAGCATTGTTTTTGGTCAACTCCAAAGAAGATGGTTTAGAGGTAATGGAATGGTTTGAAAAATTGGGAAAATACAACCAATTGCGGGTGTATTTTTCGCATGATAAATCGGATATGGACGAAGATAAAAACCTGATTTCCCTCGGAAATGATGTGATTGTGAGTACACCAACCAAAATTAACGATTTATTTGCAACAGCCGGTTTTAATTTAAATACGGTTCGTTTTTTGGTGATAGATGATGCCGAGTTGCAGTTAAAAAATCGTTGGGAAAATTTATACCAACGATTGTTTATCAGCATTGTAAAAACCCAAGTGGTGTTAAATGCCTCGGAAGTAACCGAAAAACTGGAGTTTTTTGTAGATAAATACCTCACGGAACCATTATGGTTGGAAAGTGAAGATGAAGCAGAAACGTATGACAATGAATAATACCCTCAAAAATAATTTGCAAAATTTATTGTTTTCTCCAAAAGTATGGAGTGCAATATTGCTTTTCATCTTGGTGTTGTTTGTTTGGAAACAATGTAAGGCTACTTCTGATGGACCAACTTTGGAAGAACAATCGGCTTTGATTGAAAAACAAATCAAAAACGTTAGTAAATTAGTGGTTACCGAAGGCACTTTTTCGCAAGTGTACAGCTACAAAGACCAAAAAAAGTATTTTTTAGATATTTTAAAATTTGAAAAAAAAGCTTTGATGGTAGTAAACTCTGAGGTGTTTATCCAATACAATTTAAAAGATTTGGCATACGAAATCAACGAAAAAGAAAAACTGATTTTATTGAAAAAGCTTCCTAAAGAAGAAATAAAAGTATTGCCGAAAATTCAATTTTACGACATCAACGAAAGTGTGTTTAACCCATTTGGTGCCAACGATTACAACAAAATAGCAGGAAAAGTACAAAAAGACATCGAGCAAAAGTTACAAACCTCTTCCATGGTAAAAAATGCACAAAACCGATTGGTTGCAGAGCTTTCCGGATTGTTGGTTTTGTCCAATACCTTAGGTTGGAGGATACAATACGATGGAGAAATCATTACCACCGAACAAGATTTACAAAGAAAATTTAAAGGTTAATTTATGAGTCAATATTTACCCTTACATATTACCAACGAAACCTCACGTTTAAAAGCGGTAATTTTAGGAACTGCTTTGAGCAACGGACCAACTCCAACTGTAGAGGAAGCTTATGATCCAAAATCGTTAGAACATATTTTAGCCGGTACCTATCCGGTTGAAAAAGATATGGTAGTCGAAATGGAAGCCTTTAACCAAGTGTTTCAAAAATATGACGTAAAAGTTTATCGACCCGAGATTATAGAAAATTATAACCAAATTTTTGCCAGAGATATTGGTTTTGTAGTGGAAGATGTTTTTATCAAGGCCAATATTTTACCTGACAGAGAAAGAGAATTGGATGCCATTCAGTATGTGATGGATCAAATGGATCCTGCAAAAGTAGTTCGTCCACCAGAAGAAGTGCATATTGAAGGTGGAGATGTGATGCCTTGGAACGATCATATTTTTATAGGTACTTACAAAGGAAGCGATTACAAAAACTATATCACTGCACGAACCAATATGGAGGGAGTGGCTTATATGAAAGCACTTTTTCCGAATAAAATTGTAAAAGAGTTTGATTTGGTAAAATCTAAAATCGAACCTCGTGACAATGCCTTGCATTTAGATTGTTGTTTTCAACCGATTGGAACTAACAAAGGGATTATTTACAAAAGTGGTTTTAGAGAAGAAGCCGATTATATGTATTTGGTTGAATTGTTTGGAAAAGAAAATTTGTTTCACATTACTCGCGAAGAAATGTACCACATGAATTCCAATGTGTTTTCTATTGCACCTGATGTGGTGGTTTCCGAAAAAAACTTCACCCGTTTAAATGCTTGGTTGCGATCTCACGGATTTACCGTAGAGGAAATTCCGTATGCAGAAATTGCCAAACAAGAGGGCTTGCTTCGTTGTTCTACTTTGCCTTTGATAAGAGAGTGATGCTTTGTTTTACAAAAAAAAATCAACTTTTGTTTTTCTTATTGACCCACTGATATATTTTGTAAAGCAGGAACAAAAACAAACCAAAAAAAATCCACTGAAGTAATTGCCAAAAGAATAATGGTAAGCTAAAGTCTGACATAGTTTGATGATTAGGTTTTCTGTTTCTTTTTTTGAGCTGCTGGAAACAACACATTGTTTAAAATTAAACGATAACCTGGTGAATTTGGATGCAAATCCAATACGGTTGGTGCATCTCCCACTCGGTGCTGGTAGTCCTCCGGATCGTGGCCACCGTAAAAGGTAAACATTCCTTTTCCTTTGGTGCCATGCAAGTAGCGAACTTCGCCATTAATTAATAATTCTCCTAAAATTAATACATTCGATTTGATTAATTCAGAATCAAAGGAGGTGGTTTGCCCCATGAATCCTTTGATTAATTGGGTGTGATTTTGGCACAACATACTTGGGATAGGATCCCATTTGGCAGAAAATTCCATCAAGGTAAAATAATCTCTTTCCATCGGAATTTTTCTTTTCTCAGTCATGTCAATATCAGAAAATTCATATCGATTAGGGTTTCTTTCTAAAGTAAAGTTTTTAAAGGCAAATGTGTTGCTGTAATCAATTTTAGCTTGGTAATTTGGTTCACTTGGGTCGCCATCAAACATGGGCTCGCAAATATCCACGCCATCTGCCGACAATGCTATGTCAAAACTATCCGTAGCACTGCACATGGCAAACATAAATCCTCCACCTACTACAAAATCTCTGATTTTTTTTGCAACTGCTCTTTTAGATTCTGAAACTTTGGCAAAGCCAAGTTTTGCAGCTAATTCTTCTGATTCTTTTTTTTGTTGAATGTACCAAGGGGTATTTCTGTAAGCTCCAAAAAATTTGCCGTATTGTCCGGTAAAATCTTCATGATGCAGGTGAAGCCAATCGTACAACAACAATTCATCTTTTAAAACTTCTTCGTCATAAATTTCTTTAAACGGAATTTCGGCATAAGTCAATACCAAAGTTACCGCATCATCCCAAGGTTTTTTGCCTTTAGGGGTGTACACCGCAATTTTTGGGGCTTTTTCCAAAACCACGGTTTCCATGTTTTGTGATGGAGCACTAATTTCTTCCAAAATGCCGTTAGCTTGTGCATCGGATAGTACTTCAAAACTAACACCTCTAATTTTGCATTCTCTTCTGATGTCTTCGGTATCTGGGAGTAAAAACGAGCCTCCTCTGTAATTTAGTAGCCAACTTGCTTTGTAGTCTTTTTCCAAAGCCCAATACGTAATCCCGTAAGCTTTTAAGTGGTTTTTTTGCGATACTTCATCCATGGGCAATAAAATAAAGCCAGCATGAAGCCAGTTAAAACATAACAAGAGGCAAATGCCTATCCATTGGATAATTTGATTCATGGACTAAAAATACCAAAAAAAATATGAATTCGTGTTTAAATAAACTTAAAGCCAACAAAAAACCTCTCTTAATTGCTCAAGAGAGGTTTTGGATATTTCAATTTTAATTATGCGTTACTTGCAGCAGCAATTAAGTTTAAAGCAGATCCCGCTTTGAACCATTCAATTTGACTATCGTTGTACGTATGGTTAGCCAAGATGATATCTTTGCTACCATCTGCGTGAACAAATTCTAAAGTCAAAGCTTTTCCTGGAGCAAATTCGGTTAAATCTAAAAAGTTGATGGTATCATCTTCTTGAATTTTATTGTAATCCGCTTCATTAGCAAATGTCAATGCCAACATCCCTTGTTTTTTTAAGTTGGTTTCGTGGATACGAGCAAATGATTTTACCAAAACAGCTTTCACTCCTAAATGACGTGGCTCCATTGCAGCATGCTCACGAGAAGAACCTTCTCCGTAATTATGATCACCAACAACAATCGAAGCAATTCCTTGTGCTTTGTAAGCACGTTGTACTTTAGGCACTTCGTCATAAGCTCCGGTTAATTGATTTTTTACGGAGTTGGTTTTTTGGTTAAAAGCATTTACAGCACCAATTAACATGTTGTTAGAAATGTTGTCTAAATGGCCTCTAAAACGCAACCACGGACCAGCCATTGAAATGTGGTCGGTAGTACATTTTCCGAAAGCTTTGATCAATAATTTAGCTCCGGTAATATTGTTGCCATCCCAAGGTTGGAACGGATCTAATAACTGTAATCTGTCAGAAGTAGGAGAAACTACCACTTCTACTCCAGAGCCATCTTCAGCTGGAGCCTGAAAGCCTGCATCTTCTACATCAAAACCTCTTTTTGGTAATTCGTCTCCTGTTGGAGCAACCAAACGAACTTCTTCTCCTCTGTCGTTCAACAAAGTGTCAGTAATTGGGTTAAAATCCAACCTACCGGAAATAGCCAATGCAGCAACCATTTCTGGAGAAGTTACAAAAGCGTGGGTGTTTGGATTTCCGTCTGCCCTTTTTGAAAAGTTTCGGTTAAAAGAATGTACAATGGTGTTTTTTTCTTGTTTGTCAGCACCTTCTCTGTCCCATTGTCCGATACATGGTCCGCAAGCATTGGTAAATACTTTGGTTCCCATTTTTTCAAAAGTTTCGATAATGCCGTCTCTTTCAATGGTGTATCTGATTTGTTCAGACCCCGGGTTGATACCGAATTCAGCTTTAGGAGTAATTCCGTGTGCAACTGCTTGTTCCACAATAGAAGCAGCTCTACTCATGTCTTCGTAAGAAGAGTTGGTACACGAACCAATCAATCCCCATTCTACTTTCAAAGGCCATCCGTTAGCAGTGGCTTCTTCTTTCATTTTAGAAACCGGAGTTCCTCTATCAGGAGTAAATGGACCGTTGATATGTGGTTCTAATTCGGATAAATTAATTTCGATTAATTGGTCAAAATAGTTTTCTGGATTTGCATACACTTCAGGGTCTGCAGTTAAGTAGGAAGCAATTTTATCTGCTGCATCTACCACATCCTGACGACCGGTAGCCGATAAATATCTTCTCATGGAATCATCGTAACCAAAAGTAGAAGTGGTTGCTCCAATTTCAGCACCCATGTTACAAATGGTTCCTTTTCCGGTACACGACATTGCCTCAGCACCTTCTCCAAAGTATTCCACAATAGCACCGGTTCCACCTTTTACAGTTAAAATATCTGCTACTTTTAAAATCACATCTTTCGGTGCAGTCCAACCGTTTAATTTTCCGGTTAGTTTTACACCAATTAATTTAGGGAATTTCAATTCCCAACTCATTCCCGACATCACATCTACTGCATCCGCACCACCAACTCCAATAGCTAACATCCCCAATCCACCTGCGTTTACTGTGTGCGAGTCGGTACCAATCATCATACCACCCGGAAATGCATAATTTTCCAAAACAATTTGGTGGATAATTCCTGATCCAGGTTTCCAAAACCCAATGCCATATTTGTTTGAAACAGAAGATAAAAAGTCAAATACTTCTTTTGACTGTTTGTTGGCCAATTCTAAATCTTGTTTTGCACCACTTTTTGCTAAAATTAAGTGGTCGCAATGAACGGTGGTCGGAACAGCCACTTTGCTTTTTCCTGCATGCATAAATTGCAACAATGCCATTTGAGCAGTTGCATCTTGGCAAGCAACTCTATCCGGAGCAAAGTCTACATAATCTTTTCCTCTCTGAAAAGTTTGGTTTGGAGTTCCATCCCACAAGTGGGCATACAATATTTTTTCAGATAACGTTAAAGGTTTACCAACCAATTCTCGAGCTTTGTCTACTCTAGCAGGAAATTGGCTGTAAACTTTCTGAATCATTTCAATATCAAAAGCCATAAAGTTGAGTTTTATAAATTGTGGTGCAAAATTACGAAATTCTTAGTAATTATTTAAATTTACATAAGATGCTCTATTAAAAAAAATATTTGTTTTTTAGATATTTTGCATTTAGTGTAAAACTAACTTTAATATGCCAACTTTTAAAATTAAATTTTGACATATTAATTGTTTTGTACTTATGTAATTAATTATAAAAATGTTTTGTTGACATTCTTAATTTTACTAATATTAACAAAACTTTTAAATTATGTATAAAAAACTACTTTATCAACGATGCAAATCTTTACTTTTTGGTTTGTTTTTTATAAGTTCTTTTGGACTTATGTTTGCTCAAAACACCACGAGTGTTTACTTGTCATGGGATACACAATTGGCATGTCAAATTTGGACTGAAAATAACAACGGAAAACGTTATGACGATCAAGAGATTGATAATTCAGAATGTCTTAAAGTTTGTACCGAAAGTAATGTTATTTTTGAATTGCACAATTTACCAAATAGTGTAAATGTTACATGGAATATGAGTGGGGGTGGGTTACAACTTATTAATAATAAGAAGGTTAAGGTAAGTTTTAATGGTTTTCCTGGTGGTGAACTTAGTTATTCTTATACGCTAAACGGAAATACCATTAGCAAATCTATTTGTTTTGAAAAAGAAAACGCCCCTTTTGCAGACTTTGAAATTTTAAATGCTGACAACACCCAGCAGTATGAGTCGTGCTATGGGGAAAATATTATTTTTAATAATTTATCTTATGCTACTACCAACGCACCTATAGCAACTTATTTGTGGAGTTTTGGTGATGGTAATTTTAGTTACGAAGAAAATCCTACTCACACTTACCAAGCTGTTGGCGAATACCATGTAACATTAGAAGTAACCAATTCTTGTGGATGTAAAAGCTCTGTAGAAATGCTTATTATGGTTAGAGAGAATAGAGTATATGAAATCAATTGTCCGGGATTAGTATGTGAAGGGCAAAGTGAAACTTACAGTGTGTCGTTTGATGCTAGAGAGCAATGTAGTGAGTTTTCGTGGGATGTGTCTGGTGGTCAAATAGTAAATGACAGTAATGGAAACGTACAGGTTTTGTGGAATCAAGTAGATGATTCTGGTTTCGGGTACCTTACCTTTAATCCTATAGCTTGCGAAATAGATTGTCCTAAACCAACAACTATTAAAATTCCTGTTATCCAGGCCAATGCTGTTATTGCTGGTGATAGTCAAATATGTACAGATGAGCAAAAATTATTTGCACTGCCAAAGTGGCCTTCTACTAACATTACCTGGAGCATCATAAACGCATCTTCTGGTGTTGTGGTAGATATTTTACAAACCGATCAGCGGAATGAAGTTGCACTGCAAACCAATGCTGTAAGCGGTACATTTACTTTAAAAGCGGTTTATCAAAACACTTTATTAGAGTGTGGAGGTATTGCTACTAAACAAATAACTATTAAACCAAAAGTTGTACTAACTTTAGATAAAACAAAACTTTGTTTAGGAGATAATATTTTTGTTAGTAACTTAGCAAACATACCAGTTTCTTACAGATTAAAGATGTCCAATAATCAAACTGTTGCAACTTTTAATAATGTTATTTCACAAACTTATACACCTACGCAAGCTGGTAAATATTATTTTGAAATTGTTCCTAACACAAATCATTGTAATTATGATAGAATTTGGTTCGATGTTTTACCAAAACCTACTTTAGCATCTAATAACCAAGTGTCTGGTACCAATCAAGTTTGCACTAATATTGCTTATCAATACCAAATATCAAACCCCAATCCCAGCTTTGATTATGTATGGGAAATATTTAGTGGTAACGGTAGCTTTGTTGGGGCTAATATCGGTAATTCTATTAGTGTTTCCTGGTCTCAGCTTCCAGCACAACTAAGAGTTAGAGCGTATAACCCAAATTTAAACTGTATATCAACTGTTTATAGGTCTTATGATGTTAATGCAATACCATTAGCTGGGGATGTATCAGGTAGTATAACAGTTTGTTCAAATTCCATAAATAACTATCAATTAAATTTGCCAAATTCTCAAACTCCTCACAACCTTGGTGATTCCTATGAATGGTCTTTGTCTGATAATTCTGTTGGTAGTATCTCAAATGGTCAAGGAACAACTAATGTAGAAATTGTTTGGAATGATTTTGTTACGGCTAATCAAACGGTAACTTTGAATGTTAAAATTACTAAATGTTCTTTACCTCCTGTTACCGTTTCTAAAGTTATTAATTTATCAGATCCTACTCCTCTAATTGCTATTAATGGACCTTCTAACCCGGTGTGTGCTAATTTTTTAAATAGCAATGCTTTTAATAACAACCAATTAATATATAATTTAATTAGTAATAATAATGTAAACATAGCCAATGCTTATGTAGAATGGAGAATTAATGGCCAATTAGTACCGGGTAATAATATTAACAATGCACTGCAATTTATTAACTTTGATACAGTAAACCAAACGCAGTTAGTTACAGCTCAAATTATTAATTTTGGTATTTGTAATGTAAAATCAAATATTGCTACTTTAGATGTGGTAGTTTTACCTAATCCTCCTGTAACGATAAGCGTTGTTAGTGGTGGTAATGCTTTTTGTACGCAAAACGAAATTAACACCACATTAAATATAGCTACTAATGCCACTAATGTGAGTTACCAATGGTACAATGAAAACACCTTATTAGCTAACCAAACCTCTAATACATTAAACGTATTACCTGCCTACGGTTTTGGACTTTACTATTGTGTGGTTACTAATAATGTTACGGGTTGTATAAGA
This sequence comes from Flavobacteriales bacterium, assembly GCA_018335925.1. Classification (GTDB taxonomy): domain Bacteria; phylum Bacteroidota; class Bacteroidia; order Flavobacteriales; family Flavobacteriaceae; genus Flavobacterium. The sequence continues at coordinate 94,804 of JAGXRF010000017.1, read as the reverse complement.
TATTCAAATGTTATTGAAATCATTGAGCTTGATTGCGACGACAATGATGAATGTATAGCTTCAAATGGCAATATTCAAAATAATTCTTATTTGTCCTCTTGCAGTCATATTTCTTTGAGTGGCAGTACAAATGGGCAAAATCCAATGTTTAGTTTTTTTGGTCCCTCTCTAGCTACCATGGATGTAAACCAAAACACCATTACTGGCCCTCCAGGTTTATATCATGTGTTTTATAAAGCAGATTTTCCGTGTATTAATATGCAAGGTACCAAAAAATTATCTGACTATAAACAAATCCTGATACCCTATAAACCAGATATTCGATACGAAGTTAGTTGCATTAACAACAACCAGTTTGCAGTAAAGTTTTTTGATAATAGTATCGTGTCTCCTTTGGTAAATAATTACCAAGCTGTAATTGCCTATAAGCCTATCAGTAGCTCTACTTGGACTACCGTGGTGCCTAACCAAACCTACCAATTATCCTCTAATTTTTATGAGGTAAAAATTACCCTTAGCGGTACCTCTACTTACCATAGTTTGCCCAATTGCGAACAAACCATTACCATACCACTTATTGGGGTGCCTGAGTTGACTATAAAATATGCCCCATTGCAAAATCTTTTATGTCACGATAGTCCGGTTAGGTTTGAGTTTAATGAAACTTTACTAAACTTTACGGATTATGATTTTTACTGGACCTTTGAACCCGGTGTTCACAATAAATTATTCAATCCCACTCGTGTGTTTAGTACACCAGGTACTTATGCGGTGAGTGTAACGGTTATCAACCAGCTAAATTGTTCCAAAACCTTTACCACCTCCATTCATATTCCTAACCCTTGCTTTTCGGGGACTTTGGTTAGTAATCCCCCTAATGCTATTGTATGTGAAGGCAATGCCGTTCAAATTAGTTATGTACCTAGCAACCCCAACGCTACATGTAACCCTAAATACCGATGGATGCATAATACTACCGAGCTTACCCAGTTCCAAAACCAAGCCACTATTAGTGTTACCCAACCGGGCTATTATTGGTTGATTTTAGAAGATGCCAATAATAGTAATTGTAGGTACGAGGTGCCCAACCGTATTTTCCCGAAATTTCCGAAATTACCAACTGGTAGAATTTTGTGTAACGATGTGTATTGTGGGTTTGATGAAATTGAAGTTAAGGTGAGTACTAGCCCTAATGTTACTTATTACATTTACACTTCAGATTATTTTTACTATGCAGACGGTAATAACCAGTCATTGGTTTTTCAACCTTACCAACCAGGTACTTATCAAATTTTAGTTGATTTAACCGATACTACAACGGGTTGTACCAATACCATACAGCGAGATATTACGGTAGTAGAGACACCTGAAGCTAATGATATTACTTTAACCTCTACATTTAACGACTGTAGTCCATATCAAGTTACGCTAAATGCCCATCATCCAACGGCTACGCATTATTTATGGAGTAATGGTGCTGCTGGGTCAAGCATTCAAGTAATGCACGGTGGCGTTTATCAGGTGACTGTTTTTGTAGGGGAGTGTAGTGCCACCAAAACCATATCAGTACCTAGGCATCCAAGCGAGTATGCATGGAGCTATCCTACCGGCTGTTTAGGGGTGTGCAACCAAAGAGCTTTACAAGTGCTAGGGCCCATAGTTGATTTACCCCAAATTTTATGGGACCAAATAAATGGTGCAAATATCAATACCCATATTTTAGAAGATTCTCCTTTATCCGATTTGCCTTCTGATGGGTTTTATCATGCTACCTTAACAAATAATGGTTGTAACTATACCACTTTGCCTTTTGCTTATCAATTAAATAATTGTAACGAGAAATGTGATTTTGAGTATGGTTTTTACGAAAATACTACCATGCCTTCAGAAAATTCGGCTTCACCTTTTTGTGATTATCATTATATTTTTGAAGCATTTAATAACTATAATGACCCCATCACTGTTACTTTAACCGAAACAAATAACCAGATGCTCATTACACCTGCTGTAGTTACGTTATTGCCGGGCAATAATCTAATGAATGTGCAGTTTATCCCTTTTGGTAGTTTGTTAAACCCTTTAACTACCAGTATTACGCTTAGTGGAGTAATAACAGATAGTGATTTTAACCAAAGCAATTGTTTATCCGTAGCTTCTGACATCGTTCTTCAGCCATGCAACAGCCAAAGAATGCAAGCAACACAGGGGGCAGAAAAATCGGTATTGCAAAACAAACCTATCGAACTATTATTATATCCTAACCCTGCACAAGACATACTGTATGTGCAAGCTGATAATAGTTATCATAAACTAACTGTTTATGATTTGCAAGGAAAATTATTAATAAATCATTTTTCTAACCAGCAAACCCTTCAGTCATTAGATGTATCCAAGTTAGCATCTGGGGTGTATGTAGTAGTGGTAAGCCAAGCCGATGGTATGGTTACCCACCAATATAAGTTTATAAAAAAATAAATAAAACCATTCTACTGCATACTTTACGGGTTTGCAGTAGAATTAAAATAAAAAAAGCATGAAAAAAATAGTGTTCATTTTTAGTATTTTATTAAGTGTAAACTGGCAATACGCACAGTGTTACAAACAAATAGCCATTTGGGGAGATCATGCCATTGCCATAGGCCCCAACAACGAACTGATTGGTTGGGGAAGAAACGAAAAATGTTTAGGAAGTCAATGGCCTTTTCCGGAGAGCCAACCATCGCCTATTGTATTAAACAACACCAGTAATTGGGTAAAAATATGGGCACAGGGCATCATGACTTTTGCAGTAAAAGACGATAATACCATGTGGGCTATGGGCAGTAATAATAGTGGATCATTAGGTATAGGTCAGTCAGGATCTACTTTCACACTTATGCAAGTTAGTACCAATGCCAACTGGGTAAAATTGTCGTCATATAACAATCATACCATAGGTATTAGGGCAGATGGCACCATCTGGACTTGGGGCAGCAACCAAGATGGGGAGGTGGCATTAGGTCCTGGCATGCCCCCACAAATTTATAGCCCTACGCAAGTAGGCACCGCCAACCATTGGGTAGATGTTGCTACTACTACTACTGCATCCTTAGCAGTACGTAACGATGGTACCGTTTGGGGTGCAGGTGTTGCTTTAGGTCCTTTGTTAGGGCAAGGTCCTGATCCTACAAATGTATTGAGGCAAGCAAATTATAGCGTTGGAGGTTCGCAACAACACAGCAACATTGCCAAGATAAAAGGTGGTTCAGGTTCTATTATAGCCCAAAAAACAGATGGTACTTTGGTATCATGGGGAGGTAATCCATATGGTCAACTTGGTAATGGCAATAATTCTGGTGGTTCTACACCACAATCCATAGGCACAGACACATGGTTAGACTTTGCGGTAGGCAGAGAGCATGTTTTGGCCATCAAGAGTGATGGCACCCTATGGGCATGGGGCAGAAACCAATATGGTCAGTTGGGTTTAGGGCATACAAATAATGTGAATGTACCTACCCAAGTAGGCACCGCTAATGATTGGGTGCAGGTACAAGCCGGAGGTATTGCCAATTCTATGGGGATAAAGGCAGATGGTAGTGTATGGGTATGGGGTCGTAATAATTATGGTCAGTTTGGTAATGGTACTACTACCCAGAGCACTGTACCCCTACAAAATACAGCAATATGTGTGCAAACACTCAGTACACCAACCTACACCAAACCAACACTTAGCATAGCACCCAACCCAGCCAAAGACTTTTTACAGCTAAACTATACCAACACCCAAGATGCCCATATCAACATTTATGATGTACAAGGGAGGGTAGTTTATCAAAACACGGTTAAAGATTTTGAGGGTCATATCACCATACCAGTACACCAATGGCAAAAAGGGCTTTATATGGTTCACATACAAAATAATGAAGGAGAAAGTATCACCAAAAAAGTACTAGTACATTAGTATAAAAAGTTGTTTGATGTTTATTTGTTTGTTTATAACGATGTTTAATAAATTGCTTAAATAGAAACAAATTATAATAATCTATCTTTGCAGCTTTAATTTTAATTATGATTACAGTACAAGACATTGCAGTAGAATTTGGAGGAACCACTTTGTTTAGCGAAGTTGCTTTTGCAATTAATGAAAACGATAAAATAGCATTAATGGGTAAAAATGGTGCTGGCAAAAGTACCATGTTAAAAATATTAGCAGGAGCACAAAAACCAACCCGTGGAATGGTTGCCGTGCCAAAAGACAAAGTGGTGGCTTATTTGCCTCAGCATTTGTTAACTTCAGATGATGCCACTGTAATGGAAGAAACTTCAAAAGCATTTCAGGAAGTTTTTCAAATGAAAGAAGAGATTGATGCGATCAACGAACAATTAACTATCCGAACCGATTACGAAAGCGATGATTATATGAAGCTAATTGAAAGGGTTTCGGAATTAAGTGAAAAATTTTATGCCATTGAAGAAATCAATTATGAAGCCGAAGTAGAAAAAGTTTTGAAAGGATTGGGCTTTAAGCGTGAAGATTTTACCAGGATGACTTCTGAATTTTCAGGAGGATGGAGAATGCGAATTGAATTGGCAAAAATTTTATTGAAAAAGCCCGATTTAATTTTGTTAGATGAACCTACCAACCACTTAGATATTGAGAGTGTGGAATGGCTAGAGGATTTTTTAATCAACCAAGCCAAAGCGGTGATTGTTATTTCACACGACCGAGCTTTTGTAGAAAACGTAACGAACCGAACTATTGAAGTTACACTTGGTAAGATTTACGACTACAAAGCGAAATATTCGCATTATTTAGAATTGCGAAAAGATAGAAGAGCACATCAGCAAAAAGCTTATGAAGAACAACAAAAAATGATTGCAGAAACCAAAGAGTTTATTGAGCGTTTTAAAGGAACTTACTCCAAAACTTTACAAGTACAATCTAGAGTAAAAATGTTGGAGAAATTAGAAATTGTTGAGGTGGATGAAGTAGATAACTCCGCTTTGCGATTAAAATTTCCTTCTGCACCACGTAGTGGTCAATACCCTGTGGTAGTAGAAGGATTATGCAAAAAATATGGAGATCATGTGGTGTTTCAAGATGCTAACATGGTAATTGAGCGTGGACAAAAACTAGCTTTTGTTGGAAGAAATGGAGAAGGAAAATCTACCATGATCAAAGCCATAATGAAAGAAATTGACTTTGAAGGTAAATTAGAGGTTGGGCATAACGTACAAATTGGTTATTTTGCTCAAAACCAAGCAGCTTTGTTGGATGAAAATTTGACAGTTTTTGATACCATTGATCAAATTGCAGTTGGAGATATCCGAAGTAAAATCAAAGACTTACTAGGAGCATTTATGTTTGGAGGTGATGATATTACCAAAAAAGTGAAGGTGTTATCCGGTGGAGAAAGAACCCGTTTGGCCATGATAAAATTGTTATTACAACCGGTAAATGTGTTGATTTTAGATGAACCTACCAACCACTTGGATATGCGAACCAAAGACATCATTAAAGATGCTTTAAAAGATTTTGACGGAACCTTGATTTTGGTGTCGCACGATCGTGACTTTTTAGACGGCTTGGTAACCAAAGTGTTTGAGTTTGGCAACAAGAGAGTAAAAGAACATTTTGAAGATATCAAAGGTTTCCTCGCATTGAAAAAAATGGAGCATTTAAAGGAGATTGAAAAGGTATAAATAGTGAGTATCATTTATAATTTTAATGAATCACATCCAAATTTCATGTTTTAAAACTTAACGAATACACTCTGAAAGAATTTGATACAAATAAAAATGAAAACACAAGCAACCAATACCATTTTAATGATTCGTCCAGTTGCATTTAGGATGAATGAACAAACCGCAGTGAACAATTACTACCAAAAAGTAATAGATGGTTTAACTTCTGCGAATGTGAATGCAAAAGCACAGCAAGAGTTTGATGCTTTTGTAGAAAAATTACGTGCTCATGGAGTAAATGTTTTGGTAGTGGAAGATACCTTACAACCCGATACTCCGGATAGTATTTTTCCTAATAATTGGATTTCTTTTCACCAATCAGGTGACGTAGTGTTATATCCAATGTTTGCAGAAAACAGAAGATTAGAAAGAAGAGAAGATGTGTTGGATTTGTTAGAAGAAAAAGGATTTGTTATTGAAAACGTATTGGATTATACTCTTGCAGAAGAAGCCAATGTGTTTTTAGAAGGAACAGGTAGCATTATTTTAGATCGTGTAAATGAAAAAGCCTATTGTGCCTTATCTCCTAGAGCAGATGAAGAATTATTTATTGAGTTCTGCGAAGATATGGAGTACACACCTGTAATCTTTACTGCTTTTCAAACTGTTGATGGTGCAAGAAAACCTATTTACCACACCAATGTAATGATGTGTATTGCAGATACTTTTGCGGTAATTTGTGCCGATTGTATTGATGATAAAGTTGAGCGAAAAATGGTGTTAGAGCAATTAAAACAAGATGGTAAGGAAATTATTTTAATTTCGGAGGAGCAGGTAAATCACTTTGCAGGAAACATGTTGCAAGTTGTTGGAGCAAACCAACAAAAATATTTGGTAATGAGTAGCAGTGCCTACCAAAGTTTAACACCAAAACAATTGGAAGCCATTGAAAAACACAATCCTATCATCCATGCAAGTTTAGATATTATTGAAGCCTGTGGTGGTGGTAGTGCCCGATGTATGATGGCTGAGGTATTTTTGCCTAAAGAAAATTAACCAAAAAAATAAGGACAACCAAAATGAGTTGTCCTTTTTTTATAATCTTTTTCGTTTACGGTTTTGAACGTAATTTTGTATAGCATCTTTAGAAGTATACCATACGCCATTTTCTTTGTAAGCATCTATTTTTCCTTGCCTTGCTAACAAACTAACGTATTCCTGCCCATATCGGCTTTCAGGTTCGTTTACAATTTGCTGTATGGGTTGGTAATCATCATTATTTGTTAAAGCATTGAGGTATATATTTAAGGTTCTTTCCTCTGCTTGCATTACCAATAGTACTAATTTATAGTAGTTGCCTAGATTTGCTTCATTCAAGGCATCATAATACTTTTTCCGATCTTCTTTAAGTATTATGGCAGGAGTGTAGCCATCTTTCATTAATAATAAATTAAAAAGCAATCGTACCGTTCTGCCATTTCCATCAAAAAAAGGGTGAATATGCACAAATCGATGATGAAAAATAGTGGCTCTTACCACAGGATGTAAATGAGCACTGTGCTTATTTACCCACAAAAATAATTCTTCCATTAAGGTGGATACTTTTAGGGCATTTGGTGGAATAAAATTTGCACCAGAAATTCTTACACCCCCAGTTCGATACCTACCGGCAAAATCTTTCTCAATTTTTTGGAGTACCAAAGCATGGGTATCTAATACATCTTTTTCTGTGATTTGATAATTTGAAGCCACCAAATTTTGAACAAATTCAATACCCTCTTGGTGGTTTACTGCTTCAAAGTGCTCTCTTAAACTTTTACCTTTAATGGTAAACCCTTCTTCTAAAACCATTTTGGTTTCTTGTAAGGTTAAGGTGTTGCCTTCAATGCTATTGGAATGATAGGTCCACTCAACAGTTAATGCCTCTTGAATGCTTTTGATTACCATGGGAGGGATTGGTCGGAAAGTATCCAACAGTTGTTTTTTTTTCGTTAACCTACGCAAAGTATCTTGTTGTTCATAGGTTAAAGTGATTTTGCCCCAATCCATAATATTTTAATATCGGTAAATATACAAAAATAATTTAAACGATATTAAAAAATTAAAAAAAAAGTGCATCTAAGAGTTTTATTATGAAGTTGTTATAATTTAAAAACGTTGGTAATAGAGCTAATAATGTATTGAACTCCGATGGCAATTACAATAAATCCAATGATACGAGAAATAGCCACAATACCCGAAGCTCCAAGAATTTTGGAAAGATAATGAGCACTTTTTAGAACAAAGAAAATAACTGAGGATACAGCTAAAATTGCAGCACAAAGTAAAATGATTTCCAAAGTAGAAGTGTAGTCTTGATGCATAGCAATTAATAGAGAAATAGACCCTGGACCAGCTAACATCGGTATGGCAAGTGGAGTTAAAGCAATATCGTCTCTACTTTGGGCATCTGTTTCCACGTCTTTTGTAACGCCTCTGGTTCGGCTAAATTTTCCGGAAAGTAACGAAAAACCTGAACTGGCAATAATCAATCCACCTGCAATTCGCAAAGCATCAATACTTATTCCAAAAAATTGAAGTACATATTCTCCAACAAAAAAAGAAACCAATAAAATTAAAGCCACATCAATTGCTGCCCACAAAGCCACTCTTCTTCGTTCGTGTTTGGTATAGTCTTGTGTTAATCCAACAAAAATTGGAATACATCCTAATGGATTAATTACTGAAAAAAGAGCGACAAAAACCAAAAAAAATATTTCCATGAAAAGATCCTTTTGAACAAAGGTATCACAAATCATCGATATTTGAAGGAGTGTTTTTAACTTTCTGTGCCATCATTTTTTCGTAAAACTGATGTATTCCAGCATTTTTTGCAGGAAATTCAACCGATATCAAATGATGGTCTGCATGTAATGAAAGAAAGTTTGCAGGTTTAAACACAACCAATTTGTAATATGGTATGGCCAAACCATAGGTTTCTAATAAAGATCGAAACCTAATAATGATTCCTTTAGGCCTTAATTCAATGTTACAATAATTTAAGTTATGATCATAATCTAATAAGGTTTGAATTTCTTCACTTGCTTTGTGAATAAGTAACCTAGGAGAACCTGTTCCATTAAGTTTGATATTTTCAAACAATCCAAACGATTTGCCAACCAACTCCTCAATGGCTTGGTTTACTTTAGGTTCATTATAAGAGACATTGAATAACATGTAATTTATTTTTCCAAAATTACTTTCATTCCTAAGCTTGGTAAAATAATTGTCAATTTATTAGAACTTGTTTGATGCACAATTCCTTCTATATTTTTAAACGCTCCCTCTGGAATTATGATTTTATCACCAATTTGATAGTTTTCAATTGAAATATGTTGAAAAACTCCTTTGGAGTAATTTTGCAAAATTTCAATTTCATTATCTGAAATAATTGCCGGTTTGCCTTCAAACATCAAAATTTTAATGGTTCCTGTTACTAATAAGTTTGAGGCTTTAGTATTTTCATCTACTTGTACAAAAATATAAGAATTGATTAACGGAACTTCAACTTTCTTTTTTCTGTCGCTCCACTGACGGATGGTTTGCACCATCGGGCAGTATACATTCCATCCTTTTTTTCTTAATTCAACAGCAACTTTTTTTTCACTACGTGGCTTGGTGTATATGGCATACCAGGGCATAAAACTTAGATAGAATATTGGGTTTGGTAATAGGTTTGATAACTTCCGCTAGTAACATTTTTTAACCAGTCTTGATTTTCAAAATACCAATCGATGGTCATTTGCAAGCCTTGTTCAAAAGTTACACTTGGTTCCCAACCTAATTCTCGTTGTATTTTTGTTGCATCAATGGCATAACGCAAGTCGTGACCAGGTCTGTCTTTAACAAAAGTGATCAATTGTGAAGAAGTTCCTTGAGTTTTTCCTAGTTTTTTATCCATCAATTCACATAAAAGTTTTACCAAATCAATGTTTTTCCATTCATTAAATCCACCAATATTATAAGTCTCATGGTTTTTTCCTTGATGAAATATCAAGTCGATTGCTTTTGCGTGATCTACAACATACAACCAATCACGGGTATAATTTCCATCACCATAAACTGGCAAAGGTTTTTGTTCAATGATGTTATTGATAAAAAGAGGAATTAATTTTTCGGGGAAATGATTTGGTCCATAATTGTTGGAGCAGTTGCTTACAACAATTGGCATGCCATAGGTTTCTCCGTAAGCCCTTACAAAATGATCGGAGCTTGCTTTGGATGCAGAATAAGGTGAATTAGGTGCGTATGGGGTTTCTTCTGTAAACAATCCTGTTTCTCCTAAAGTTCCATAAACTTCATCCGTGCTAATGTGGTAAAATCGTTTGTTTTCGGTATTGTTTTTCCAGATGCTTTTTGCAGCGTTTAACAAATTTACAGTTCCAAACACATTGGTTTTAACAAAAGCTAAAGGATCGGAAATAGATCTATCTACATGCGATTCAGCTGCCAAGTGAATTATGCCATCAAACTGATGACGTTCAAAAATATCTTGAACCAAGGAGGCTTCGGTAATATCCGCTTTGATAAAATGATAATTGGAAGCCGATTCAATATCTTTTAAATTTTCTAGATTACCAGCATAAGTCAATGCATCCAAATTATAAATGTGATAATTTGGATAACTTTGAACAAATCGTCTTACGACATGTGAGCCTATAAATCCGGCTCCTCCGGTAATTAATATTTTTTTTTGCTCCATTTTATTTTCCCGTTCCGTGATATATAAATCCAATTTTTTCCAATGTTCCTCTATCTAATAAGTTTCTCCCATCGAATATAAATGCTGGCTTTAGCATGTTTTGATATACTTTTTCCCAATTTAATGTTTTGAATTCATCCCATTCGGTTAAAATTAATATGGCATGGGCATCTTTACAAGCATCATAGGCATTTGCAGAAGTTTTTACCGCTTTTTGGTTTTCTTCTTCACTTCTGCTTTGCAAATAATTCAAATCGTTCAGCATTTGCTTTTCAGAAACTTTTGGGTCATAAACCGCAATATCTGCTTGTTCATTTATTAGCGTATCAGCCACATAAATTGCTGCAGATTCTCTGGTGTCGTTGGTATCCTTTTTAAAAGCCCAACCTAAAAAAGCAATTTTTTTACCAGCAACGGTATTGTATAAGGTTTTGACAACTTTTCGTGCAAATCGGTTTTTTTGGTGGTCGTTCATAATAATTACCTGCTCCCAATAATCTGCAACTTCTTGTAAGCCGTAAGATTTGGCAATGTAAACCAAGTTTAAAATATCTTTCTGAAAGCAAGATCCTCCAAATCCAACAGATGCTTTTAAAAATTTTGAACCAATTCTGGAATCACTTCCAATAGCTCTCGCAACTTCATCCACATTTGCTCCGGTAACCTCACACAATTCGGAAATGGCATTTATAGAAGATACTCTTTGTGCCAAAAATGCATTAGCAGTAAGTTTTGATAATTCAGACGACCATAAGTTGGTAGTAAGGATTCTTTCTTTTGGAATCCATTGTGCATAAATATCTACCAAGCTCTGTATGGCTTGTAAGCCTTCTGTGGTTTGGTCACCTCCAATCAACACTCTATCTGGTTGTAAGAGGTCTTCAACCGCTGTTCCTTCGGCTAAAAACTCTGGATTAGATAAAATTTGAAATTTAATACCGTTTCCAGTATGGGTTAAAATATCTTTAATGGTTTGTGCAGTTTTTACTGGTAAAGTAGATTTTTCTACAACTATTTTATCTGTTTTGGCAACTCTTGCTATTTGACGAGCTGAAAGCTCAATATATTTTAAATCTGATGCCATCCCTTTACCTGTACCATATGTTTTGGTAGGTGTATTTACCGAAATAAAAATCATTTCAGCTTCTTCAATGGCTTGGTCAACATTAGTGGAAAAAAACAAGTTTCTTCCTCTGGCTTCTGCAACAATTTGATCTAAACCTGGTTCGTAAATAGGTAATTTACTAACATCCGGATCGTTCCAAGCTGCAATTCTTACTTCGTTTAAATCTACTACAGTTACTTGAATATGCGGACATTTTTGTGCAATCACTGCCATGGTTGGTCCACCAACATATCCTGCTCCAATACAACAAATTTTACTAATCTTCATGATTCTATTTTAAATTTTCCCAATACCAATTTACCGCTTCTTCTAAGCCTTTAGCAAAATGGTGGGTTGGTTGATAATTCAATAATTTTTTTGCTTTTTCCACACTTGCAAGTGAGTGAGGAATGTCTCCTTTTCTATATGGCCCATAAACAATATGAACTTCAGCAATTTTTGGGTCTTTTTCACTTAAATATTTTTTAAGTAAATATACCATGTCGTTTAAGTTCGTTCTGTCACCAACAGCGGTATTGTATACTTGATTTACCGCATCGGGGTTTTCAGTTAACATTGCTTTTTCATTCATTTGAATCACATTGTCAATGTATGTGAAATCTCTTGAGTAATTTCCATCACCATTAATCACAGGTGATTCATGATTCATTAGCAATTTAACAAATTTTGGAATTACTGCTGCATATGCTCCATTTGGGTCTTGTTTTCTTCCAAACACATTAAAGTATCTTAATCCAATAGTTTCTAAGCCATAAGTTTTGTTAAAAATATCTGCATATAGTTCATTAACATATTTGGTTATGGCATACGGTGACAAAGGTTTTCCAATTTTGTCTTCGACTTTAGGAAGACTCTCAGAATCTCCATATGTAGAGGAACTTGCTGCATAAATAAAACGTTTTACACCGGCATCTCTTGATGCCACTAGCATGTTTAAGAAGCCATTTACATTAACTTCGTTACTTGTTATTGGATCATTTATGGAGCGTGGAACTGAACCTAATGCAGCTTGATGTAAAACATAAGAAATTCCCTTTACTGCATATTGACAGGTTTCTAAATTTCGAATATCCCCTTCGATTAATTGAAAGTTTTTATTTTCTAAGCATTTTGTTAAGTTGTGCCGGTGTCCAGTAGCAAAATTATCTAGGCAAACTACCTGGTAATTTTTACTTAAAAAATGCTCGCACAAATTAGAGCCGATAAAACCAGCACCCCCTGTAATTAAGATTTTTTCCATCGTTTTATCCAATAATTTAGTTTTTGTTTCCAACTAGGTTTTTTGTCATCATGATAGCCATTGCTATATGCACCGTATCCATATCCGTATCCATATCCGTATCCAGAATAGTTTCCGTAACCATATCCATATTTTGCTTTGGTTTCAAAACCATTAAACAAAATACTCACATGTTGCATTTCTCCTCTTTTTAAACGGTTATTTAATAAAGTAACCATTTCCTTTTTTGTGGTTTTTTGTCTGATAACGTATAAAATAACATCTGCAAAATTGGTGAGCTGTAAAGCATCTGTTACCAACCCAACTGGTGGAGTATCTAAAATGATATAGTCATATTTTTGTTTTAATTCATCGATTAATTCTCCCAAGCTATCGCTCATTAATAACTCAGAAGGATTAGGTGGGATAGGGCCAGAAGTAATCACATCTAAATTAGGTATTTTAGTAGGTTGAATAACTTCTTGTATTTTTTTTTGTCCAATGAGATAATTTACTACTCCACTGTCGTTATTGATGTCAAAATCGTTAAATATTTTTGGTTTTCTTAAATCCAACCCAATCACAATAGTTTTTCTTTCACTTAATGCAAAAACGGTTGCAATGTTTAAAGAACAAAATGTTTTTCCTTCTCCACTAATGGTTGAGGTAAGCATTAAAGTTTTTGCTCCTTCTTTTTCTTGCTTTTTGTATAAAAATTGAAGAGAAGATCTTACTGCTCTAAAACTTTCTGACAAAGCCGATTTTGGTTTTTCATATACAGATAGGTTGGAATCTGTGTTTTTTATTCCAATTACACCTATAATTGGTATTTTGGTTAAGTTTGTAATATCTTCAATTTTCAAAATAGAAGTGTCAACAAAAAAGAATAAAAAAATAAGTATTAATGGGGTTAATCCTCCAAAAATTAATGCGAGTATATAATTAATATTAGTGTCTGGACCAATTTGTCCACCTCCAGTATCTTTAGCACTATCTATAAAGTGGATGTCGGATAAATTAGCTGCTTTTACAATATTGGCCTCATTTCTTTTGGCTAAAAAAGTGGTAAATATATTGTCGTTTAGTTTGTATTTTCTAGTGATTTTTAGGTACTCTTGCTGATCTTCGGGTAATTTTTTGATAGAGGACTCTAATTGGTTAATCTTTGCTTGTGCCAAATTCAAATCATAGTTGATAGAGGATTTGGCTGATTGTATGTTTTCTAGTATAATTTTTTTAAGTGATTCCATTTCATTATCTATTCCCTCAAATAAAATTTTGTTTTTTCGGGTATATGCCATTTCTGTTTTGTCGTTAGATAAAGAAATTAATTTGGAAACATTGGTGACTATATTTGGATCGTCAATTCCTGCGACAGCCGGAACGGGTAGCTTGCTAAAATCGGTGGTCCGTGAGTTTAAATAAGTTTTTAAATTGTTGTAATAGGCCAGTTTTCTGTTGGCCATTTCTTTTTCTGTTTCGTATTGCAATAGTTTACTAGAAATTTGCGAACCTCCGTTTTCTATTTCTAAAATATTTTTATTTCTGGTAAAATCTTGTATTTCTTGTTGGTTGTCTTTTAAAGTATTGTCAATTGCAGCCAAGGTACTATCAATAAAGTTGATGGTGTTGTTCGCAAACTGATTTTTTCTGTCTAATTGTCTTTTCATCAAAACTTTTACAGTTGCGTTTAAATAGTCAACAATTCGCTTTTTGTTATTACCATCCAACGAAATTCTAATTACCGAACCAGCTTTTACATCGGTTTCTACTTTAATTCTCCTATAACCACCAACAGTTCCATCTAAAGAGTTAAAGCGTATCATATAAGTACTTCCAATAGAAGCATTTCTGTCTGGAAACATCCAAAATGTTCCATTTAAAAACGGAGTTTGAATTTTTTTACCAGTTGCTATTTTGTAGGTGTATTTTTTTGGTGAAATGGCAATTTGATCAATCGTATGATTTTGGTAAATGTGAACAGGTATTTGATTTTGGGTGCTTAAATCAATAGTAACTTCTAAAAAATTATCAGGCAATACTTTAACTTCAACTAATTTACCTGCCAATTGCCCTTTACTTTTGTCCAATTGAAAGTAAAATGGGATGGTTCCATATACATCTTCTAAGTGATATTTACCTTGTTGTAAATAATCTATATAAAATTCTAATCGTTCCACTACCATTTCATTATGTGTTCTGGAACGAATGGTAGTCATGATATTTTGAACTTGATCTGAAGTGCCACCCCAATTAAAAACTAAACTTGTGTTGGAGGTAAAAAATGGATTGCTTTCTTCTTTTACAGCTATGGTGGTATCTAATGCAAATACTTTTTGTTTTCTGGCATTTACTTGATAAGCAATGGTGTAGGCAATAATCCAACATAATACAAACCAATACCAATATCCAATGATACGATTGATAAAACCTTTAAAATCAAATTTTGGATAGCCATCCATGAAAGCAAAATCCTTGGTATCTATCATGATTTATCGATTTATCAACAAAAAAGTAGTGGTTAGCAAAGTAACTACAGAAATGATGGTAGTAATGGTTTGGATGCCAGTTGTTCCTGTTCCTAAAGTTTTTTGCTTCAAAGGTTTTACATAAATAAAATCATTAGGTTGAATAAAAAACTGTGGGGAATTCATGGCATTAATGTTTGTTAAATCAATGCTGTAAGTTTCTGTTCCGTATGGAAATTGTCTGTAAATCATCACTTCTTTTCTATTTCCAAGCATAGTAATATCTCCTGAATTTGCAATGGCATCCATAATGGTGGCTTTGTCATTGTAAATGAAATTAATTCCCGGACTACCAATTTCCCCATTGATAATATATCTTATCCCCGCCATTTTAACTGTTACAAATAAATTGGATTCTTCAGTAACGTAATCTTCTAATAATTTATTTTCTATTTGATCTCTTATTTCGTCTAATGTCATTCCTATCACACTCATTTTCCCTATTACAGGTAATCTAATAAAACCTTGGCTATCTACATTGTAACCACTAAAATATAACCCTTGCTCAGCTTGTTGCATCATCCCGCTTTGGTTGTTGGTTGTTAATGTGAACAATTCATTGATTTTAGGGTCAACGGTTTTTACTCTAATGCTTAACATATCGTTTGTTTGCACTCGATAAGGTTTGTTTTGAATTTCATTTATTGGTAAAGTGCTTGGAGAGGTTCCATCATTTTGCAAATAAATCAGGTCTTTTTGAGTAACACAAGAACTTAATAGTAACAGCAAAAACAGAACAAAAAGAGGTGTTTTTTTCATGAAATTCATGCAATAAATCAGATTTCCAAAGATATGGTTTTTATTGAATTGAAGCATTTGGAAGGTAAAAATTAATGTAAATATATCAGTAAGTTCACTTCTTTACAATAAGAGTTATGAATTACTTCGGGTAGTTCAATATGCTTTTTTCAAACGGGATTCTATGTAAAATACTTCTTCCTAAAGTGACTTCATCTGTGTATTCTAATTCGTCACCAACGGCTATTCCTCTCGATATGCTTGAAATTTTTACATTGCTATCTTGAAGTTTTTTGTAAATGTAAAAATTGGTGGTGTCTGCCTCCATAGTGGAACTTAATGCTAAGATTATTTCTTCTACTGATTGGTTTTTGACTTTTTCTACCAAACTTTCAATGTTTAGTTGTGATGGCCCTATGCCTTCCATAGGAGAAATTTTTCCTCCCAATACATGATAAACCCCCTGAAATTGTCCGGTGTTTTCTATGGCCATTACATCTCTAATGTCTTCTACTACACAAATCATTTGATGGTTGCGTTGATGGCTTTGACAAATATCACATACCTCTTTATCAGATAAGTTATGACAGCTTTTACAAAATTTGATTTCTTCCCGTAATTTTACCAATGCATTTGCCAAATGCAAAGTTTGCTCAGATGGGTTTTTTAACAAATGCAACACCAATCGAAGAGCTGTTTTTTTGCCAATTCCAGGAAGTTGAGCTACTTCCATTACTGCATTTTCTAATAATTTTGAAGGAAATTCCATATTGCAAAAATAAGGGTTTTGACCTTTCCTTGTTTAAAATATTTTTTTTGAAATACAGCTTTTAAAGTCTTACTTTGCTAAAAATAATTATTCATTATGACTCCAACTTTTTTGTTGCTTTTAATTCTTTCATATTTCGGAATTTTAATTGGTTTGTCCTATGTGGTTGGTAAAAAAGGGGAGAGCAACGAGACTTTTTTTAAAGCCAACCAAAGCTCTCCATGGTACTTGGTGGCTTTTGGAATGATTGGAGCATCCCTTTCTGGAGTAACTTTTATATCCGTTCCCGGAAAAGTTGAAGCCTCTCAGTTTGTTTACTTTCAGTTAGTTCTCGGATATATTTTGGGTTATTTGATTATTGGTACTGTGTTAATGCCTTTGTATTACAAACTAGGTTTAACTACTATTTATACGTATTTAGAACAACGTTTTGGATCTCTATCTTATAAAACAGGAGCTTGGTTTTTTATTGTTTCCAGAACGGTTGGTTCCAATTTGAGATTGATGTTGGTGGCAGATGTTTTACAAACTCTGGTTTTTGCTCCTCTTGGAATTCCGTATTGGTTAACCGTAACCGTGACCATTTTCTTAATTTGGGTGTATACTTTTAAATCAGGTATTCAAACCATAGTTTGGACAGATACTTTGCAAACGTTGTTTATGTTGATAGCGGTTGGAGTGAGTATTTATACCGTTTCTGCCGATTTAGGATTAAATTTAACTAGTATAACCAGTTTTGTTGCTGAAAGTGAATTTTCTAAAACTTTCTTTTTTAACAATCCAAGTTCTGCTGATTACTTTTGGAAACAATTTTTTTCTGGGACATTTATTGCTATTGCCATGACTGGATTAGACCAAGATATGATGCAAAAGAACTTGACATGTAGGTCGTTAAAGGATGCTCAAAAAAACATGTTTTGGTTTACAATTGTACTAACCATAGTTAACTTTTTGTTTTTGGTATTAGGCTTATTATTCACAGAGTTTGCCATTAAAAATGGAATAGATGTACATAAAGACCAATTGTTTCCGGTTTTAGCCAATGAGTATTTAGGATTTGGAGTTGCTTTTTTCTTTACGGTTGGACTCATAGCTGCTGCATACTCAAGTGCAGATAGTGCTATGACTTCCTTAACTACTTCCTTTTGTGTGGATATTTTGTCGATTGAAAAAAAGTATGATGCGTTAAAGCAAATTCAAATCAGAAAAAAAGTACATCTATCTTTTGTACTGGTATCTATTGTGGTAATTTTATTGTTCAAGTATTTAATTGAAGATGCAAGTGTGATAGATAAAGTACTGAAATTTGCTGGATTTACTTACGGACCATTACTAGGTTTGTACTCTTTTGGTTTATTTACCAAGTTAAAGGTGAGAGACAATTGGGTACCTTTGATTGCTTTGTTATCTGTAACAATTAGTATCTTATTAAACCTTAAAAGTCAGGATTGGTTTGGGTTTGCATTTGGATTTGAAATTTTAATTGTAAACGGATTTTTTACCTTCCTTGGTTTATACATTTCTAATTGGTTTGTACAAAAACAAGTAAATTAATACTGATTGGTACTTAACAAAACCAATGTACATGCTTCTTCCCAAGCGATACCAGCATGATTAAGTTTTTCCTGAAATTCAGGATTTTCAGTTCCCGGATTAAAAATCACTCTGTTTGGTTGCAAAGCTATGATAGGATCTATCCAATCGATTTGATTTTTTGGTCCCACATATAACGTTACCGTATCTACTTTTTCCGAAGGTAATTCTTGTGCAATTTCAATTCCTAAAACTGCCTCTTTTTTCATGCCAACTGCAATTACCGGATGATCATGGTTTAATAACATTTCAATGGCTTTATAACTGTATCTTTCGGGGTTATTTGATGCACCTAAAACAATCGTTTTTTTCATTTTTTAAATTAAATTTTAAAGTCAAATTTACCAAAAAAAGAAGCATCCATAAAATAATTGGTAGCTATTTCGGAATAACTACCTTTGCAGCCATGAAATCATTAGCAATTTACACCAAAGAATTTTCTTATAACATACGCTTGGCATACCCAATAGTGATGGGAATGTTAGGTCATACTTTGGTGGGGATTATTGACAATATGATGGTCGGACAATTAGGAGCTACTGAATTAGCAGCAGTTTCTCTTGGAAATAGTTTTGTGTTTATAGGAATGTCGTTAGGGATTGGTTTTTCAACAGCTATTACTCCTTTGGTTGCTGCTTCAGATAAAGAAGAAGCCAACGAACATGCCAAAAGTGTGTTTCATAATGGATTGTTTCTATGTACTTTATTGGGGTTGATTTTATTTGGAATCATTTTCGCTTCTAAGCCGTTACTTTACTACATGGGGCAACCCAAAGAAGTAGTAGAAATGGCTGTACCATATTTGGATATTGTTGCTTTTTCGCTAGTGCCACTAATTATGTTTCAGGCATACAAACAATTTGCAGACGGAAAAAGCGAAACCAAATACAGTATGTGGGCCACTATTTTAGCCAATGTAGTAAATGTAGTAGTGAATTATTTTTTGATTTTTGGTATTTGGATATTCCCAGAAATGGGAATTGTAGGTGCAGCTATCGGAACCATAGCCTCCAGAATAGTAATGCTGATTTACATTCATTTTTTACTTAAAAACAATTCCAAGTTTACCTTCTTTTTAAGCGGATTTAAATTTGATGAAGTTAGGGCATCCATCCTTAGAAAGATTATTGCTTTAGGAAGTCCCTCTGCTATGCAAATGTTTTTTGAAGTAGCATTATTTACAGGAGCTATATGGCTTTCCGGTATGTTGGGAACCACTTCGCAAGCAGCCAATCAAATCGCACTGAGTTTAGCTTCATTTACTTTTATGTTTGCAATGGGCTTTAGTGTAGCAGCAATGATTAGAGTTGGTAATCAATTGGGAGAGGGAGATTTTGTAAAATTACGTGTTGTATCGTTTTCTAACTTTTTATTAGTCATGTTATTGCAAAGTATTTTTGCTATTTTATTTGTGTTGTTTCATACCCATTTGCCTTATTTGTTTTTAGAAGCAGATCCATTACTCCCTGTTGCAGATGTTTCTGAAGTAGTTTCTATAGCTTCTAAGTTGCTTTTAATTGCTGCCCTGTTTCAGTTGTCAGACGGACTGCAAGTAGTGGTTTTGGGAGCACTAAGAGGATTGCAAGATGTGAAAATCCCGATGTATATTACCTTTGTTGCCTACTGGATGGTAGGATTTCCAATTTCTATTTATTTAGGCTTGTACACCCAATTAAAGGCTGTTGGCATTTGGATTGGTCTGTTTGCAGGTTTAACCGTAGCAGGAGGATTACTTTTTTGGAGGTTTCAAATGTTGACCAAAAGGCTGATTGTTGCCAACACTTAAATAACGAGAGTTCGATATAAATAAATCAGTTTGTTGTGAAACACTTTGTGGTTCTCTGTGCCTTCTTAGTGACTTTTGTGTTACAAATAAATAAGTTATTACACAAAATGCACAAAGCACACACAAAGTTACACGGAGATAATCACATATTTAATAATATTTATTAAGTCGAACTCACGTAAAATAAAAAAAGACAACCTTATCAGATTGTCCTTTTTAATTTTCTTGCTTTTTTATTTAATCTCTACCAATTCGGTTTCAAAAATTAAAGTTGCTTTGGCAGGAATAACCGGAGGTCTTCCGTTTTCTCCGTATGCCAACCAATAAGGAATTATCAATCGAGCTTTGGCTCCTTTATTTAACAAAGCGATTCCCTCTTCCCAACCTGGAATTACCATTTTGTTTCCTAACGGAAATTCAATGGGGTCGTTTCTATCATAAGAACTATCAAATTTGTCTCCGTTTTCAAAAGTTCCTAAATAATGTACTCTTACCGTTTTTCCGGCAGAAGCATTCTCTCCAGTACCAGCTTGTAACATTTCGTAAGCCAATCCCGAAGGTAAAATAATAGCTTTTGGATATTTTTCTTTTACCATAGTCGAGAATTTTTCTTTTTCAGCAAGTAAAGCAGCTTCTTTTTTGGCTTGTTCTGCTTTTTGAGCTTCTATTTCTTTACTCATGGCACTGGCAAAAGTTTTTGCTGCATCAAAGGCTTTTGCTTTTTCTCCGGTACGAATAATTTTTACTTCCAGCATCACATCGTTTTGTGCAATGGCATCAACTATGTTTTGTCCCATCACTACTTTACCAAATACCGTATGCTTACCATCTAAGTGAGGTGTAGCCACATGGGTAATAAAAAACTGACTCCCATTGGTGGCAGGTCCAGCATTTGCCATGGATAAGATGCCAGAACTATTGTGTTTTAAATCGGTAATTTCGTCTTTAAATCGATAACCTGGGCCACCAGAACCAGTGCCTGTTGGGTCTCCACCCTGAATCATGAAATCTTTGATTACTCTATGAAATTTTAATCCATTAAAGTAAGGCTTGCCTTTAAACTGTTCCGAAACAATTGGATTGTTTCCTTCTGCCAACGAAATAAAATTAGCGACAGTAATTGGAGTTTTTTGGTAGTACAATTCGGCTAAAATACTTCCTTTGTTGGTTTTAAACTCTACAAAAATTCCTTCTTGTTTTTGGGCATTGCTAACAAAAGCAATAAGTAAACAAATAATTGATAGTGTTTTTTTCATATATGTGTTTTGTTTCTATTAGTTAATCTTTCCATTCATAATATCTAGCACCTACCAAATTAGTTTGGCTTTGCTCTATACTTTGCAAAATCCATTCCTTTTTTGGAGGAACCACAGATTTTTTTTGATTTTTGGTATGCAAAGCTACATAAGTATCAAAATTTATGGGAGTTGTATTGCTTAAAATTTCTTCAAAAGGCAATTTTGCAATTTTTTCTTGGCAAGAAACTCCAATGCTACCAATAAATGCTTTTGATTTGCTTCCACTTCCATAAGCAATAAAACCAACAGAATGGTTCGCAATATTTTGGTCTTTATTAGAAAATAAATATCCTAAGAATGCTAAAAATATAGAACCCGTATAAATATTACCTATGATACCGGAAAGTGTTTCAGTTTTTGTAATTTTATTTTCAACCAAGGTAGCATAGGCAGCACTTTTATACAATGCTTTTGATTTGTCTGTCAAAGTTTCTCCTGGTTGACTTTGTAATAAGTCGGGATTTTCTTCTGCAAAAATATCAATAAAGCTTCTTCTTGCCTGAAAACAATAGGGGAGATGCATCACAATGGCATCCCAATTTTCATATAATCTTTCAGAAGTTTGCAACTTTTTCTTAAGTTGCAAATAGGCATTTTTGGTTCTGCTGACATAACATTTTTGAGAGTAAGCACCATCAAAAACGGGTTGCTCTTTGTATACCAACAATTCTGATTCGTGAATTTGGTTGCTTTCTATATTTGTTTCTACTGAAAAAGTTCCTTCTTTAAAATTTCTTCTTGGTTTAAAAAAGTCAAAAACTCCTTCGGTAGAAATTCCAATTTCCGGATGTATTTCAATTAATTCCGGATTGGCACTTAAAAGCATGGCAATAGCACCTGCTCCTTGGGTATATTCTCCGGTGGAAATTAAATCGTATTTAGCAAAATCAGTAGCTATAACAATTACTTTCTCAGTTGGGTTGCATCTGATAAAATCTAAGGCAATGTGCATGGCATCTACTGCACCAATACAAGCAAAAGTAAATTCTGTAGTATCACAATGCTCCAAAATTCCTTTACCATATTTTTGTTCCATCATAGAAAAGAGGTAGGAGCCAATTGGCTTGGAACTATCCACACCACTTTCGGTGCCTACATAAATTTTTGCTATTTCAGAAAACTGAAGGTTTTCTTGCAACATTAACTTTTCTAGTGCATTGGCAGCAAAGGTTACCACGTCTTGGTGAACATCCGGGAAACTAATTTTTTGTATTCCTAAACCAGCTTTTAATTTGGCTGCATCTTGGTTTCGATGGGCAGCAAACTCTTCTACCGATACATAAATTTTAGGAAAATCAAATGCAATAGCTTCAATACCTACTTGTTTCATTTTATACTAGTTAGGTTTTTCAACTAAGTGAATTTCAAAGATGAGATTGGCATTTGGAGGAATGATACCACCAGCTCCAGCTTCGCCATAACCTAAATATGCAGGGATAAATGCCAAAGCTTTGTCGCCAAATTTCATATTTTCGATGGTTTCTAAAAACCCTGGGATCAAACCTTGTTTGTTGCCTAAAACAAATGGAAAAGGAGCATAGCCATTCATGTTTGCTCTGTTTTCGTCCCATTTGCCATAATCTTTAGCTATGCTTTCTATGTTGGTATCAAACAAAATTCCGTTTTCAAAAAATCCGGCATAAAACACATACACAGTACTGCCGTTTTCGGGCTTTTTATTACCGCTTTCTAAAATTTTAAATTGCAAACCGGAAGAAGTTTTTTTAGCAGTTTTCTGATTTGATTCAAATTTTGCTAAGGTAGATTGGATTACTTCTTGGTATTGCTCCAAAAACTCAGCTTCTTGTTTGGCTTTTTCTTCTTCTTGCTTTTTTAATGTTTCGGCTTCTTTAGCCAATCTGCTTTCAAAAACTTTTACTGCATTAAATTTTTTAGCTTTTTCTCCATTTCGCACAATATTGATGCTTTTGATTTCATCACCTTGAGCAATTTGGTTTACCACATCCATACCCTCTACTACTTTTCCAAAAACAGTATGCAATCCATCCAACCATGGAGTTTCTTTATGGGTGATAAAAAATTGACTTCCATTGGTTCCGGGGCCTGCATTTGCCATAGATAAAATTCCTGGACCAGTGTGTTTTAAATCGGTAATTTCATCTAAAAATTTGTACCCCGGACCACCTTCTCCGGTTCCTTTAGGGCATCCACCTTGGATCATAAAATCCGGTATTACTCTGTGAAAAGTTAACCCGTTATAAAATGGTTTTCCTTTTTTGTCGGCTTCTGTTACTTGTAAATTGGTTCCCTCTGCCAAAGTAATGAAATTGGCTACTGTAATTGGTGTTTTTTCAAATTCCAATTCAGCAACAATGTTTCCTTTATTGGTTTCTATGATTGCAAAAATTCCGTTGCCTAAATGGTCATAATCTTTATTACAACTGATAAGAATTACGGTAAGTAAAGTGAATAAAATTTTCTTCATTGGTTTAATTTTTGTTTTCAGGCTTGATATCTGTAATGGTAACTAATACTTTTAAAGGTAGGTTTGGTGGGATATCTCTATCATCTCCATGATAGCCAAAACCCATGTGCGAAGGAAAATAAAAAATTCCTGATTCTCCTATTTTTAACTTTTTTATACCATATCTTAAACCTATCATGATGTTTTGTTTGTCTACCAAATAGGTTTGGGGTTTTAACTGCTCACGAGAATAAATTACTTCTCCATACAAATCTTGAATTTCATAAGTAAAAAACACCACATCATTTTTTTGAGGGTAGTATTTTTCTTGATCATTAGGCTCGGTAATGGCAAACCAAAAACCTTTTTGTGATTCTTGAAACTTCAATTCTGGCTGAGCTTTCATTAGCGAATCTATGATTTTTTCTTCCTCAGCAACCAATAAAAGATTGCGTTGAACCGATTCTTTCATAAAAGTTCCTTTGCTTCTGTTTACTGGTTTTCGCGGTTCTTTTTCTTTACACGACAAAAGTGTAAATAGAACAAATAAACTTACAATTTTTATGATGTGCATAACTCAGGGTGTTGACTAATGGTTTGTTGAAATAACAGGATGGTTTCTGACAAACTTAAAGTAGATTTTCCTCCGGCAGCATTTTTATGTCCACCTCCATTAAAATGTTTACGTGCAAATTGATTTACATCAAAATTTCCAACCGAACGAAAGGAAATTTTAATGATTTTTTCAGCTACATTTTCCATAAAAAATGCTGTCATTATAACTCCTTTGATGCTTAGACCATAGTTTACAATGCTTTCGGTATCTCCTTTTTGGTAATGAAACTCATTTAATTCTTGATGCGATAACGCTATGTAAGAAACTTTTGAAGTTACCATTTGTAAGTTTTGCAATGCTTTTCCAAGTAATTGCAAACTGTTGTAGCTATTGCCATTAAAAAGTTGGTTATGAATAGCTGCATTATCAATACCGGTTTGCAATAAAATACTTACTTTTTCATGGGTAGCTGCTGTAGTTTTTGGAAATCTGAACGAACCACTATCGGTAACAATTCCGGTGTACAAACAAGTTGCAATTTTGGCATCTATTAAATCTGATTTATCAGATTTAAGAATTACATCTAACACCATTTCGCAAGTGGAGCCGTAAGAAGTATCTGAAAATATATAATTGGCAAAATTATCAGGCATTTCATGATGATCAATCAGATAAAACGCTGGAGATAATTTTTGCACAAAACCTCCCATGTCCTCTCCCATGCGATGCATCGCATTAAAATCTAAACAAAAAATTACTTCTGCTTGTTCCAAAGCAGCCTTAGCTTGTCTGTTTTGTGTTTCAAACACCAAAATTTTATTGGTATCAGGCATCCACTTTAAAAACTCTGGCAATTCGTTTGGAACTACAACATTTACAAGCGGACTAATTTTTTTTAGGAAAAAATAGAGTCCCATACTCGACCCAATAGCATCCCCATCTGGGTTTTTATGGGTAACAATGGTGATTTTTTTATTTTTTAAATTGTTGAAGTTAATGGCTTTGATTGATTCCAATTTTAATATGTAATTTTTTTGTAAATATACAATTTGATGTGATTATTTTTTGACTCTTTTTGTTTTCCTCCATTCCCATGGAGCAATGGGGTTTGGGTCAGCCCAAAGTCCGATTTTGTTTTTCCTAGCTTCTCTTTCTAAAGATGCTAAATACTTACTTTTAGAATGTTTGGTATTGTGCCATGCTAACCCATTTTTTATTAATGTTTCTGATAGATATGCTCCTTTAAAATACACTTTGGCAATCGTTCTGCCATAGCGGTCTTGGTCTGTTTTTACATAGGTGATTTCTTTCCCAAAAATCAAATCCGATACAAAGGCTTTGGCTTTTTTGCCATAGGGTTGGTTTTTTTCAGGGCAATCTATTTCTGCCAAACGAATCACGATGTTTTTATTCCCCTCTAACAAAACTTCGATGCTATCTCCATCTTTTACTCCAATCACTTTTGCTTTGGTTTGTGCTTCGCAGGAAATAAATAAAAAAGCAAATATTAAAATCCCAATCCTCATATCAATGGTTTTTTAAAGTTACCACTCTTTGCGGGAACGGAATTTCAATGTCATGTTGATCCAAAGCTTGTTTTCCAAATTCTAAAATATCTGAGCTAGTTGTCATGAAGTTTTCTGGTAACACCCATGCTCTTACACTTAAATTTACCGAACTATCAGCCAAAGAAACCACAAAAACTTGAGGTTCGGGCTCTTGTAAAATGTTTGGGTGGCTTTTTAATGCGTTTAATAAAACCTCTTTGGCTTGAGCAATATTCGCGTTGTATGAAATACCAATCACTTGATCAATTCTTCTTCTTCCTTGTTGGGTATAATTTATAATTACACCATTGGAAAGTATCCCATTTGGAATGTAAATAGTTTGGTTAACTGCATTAATTAATTTCGTGCTAAATATTTGAATTTCTTGTACTGTGCCAATTTCTCCCTGGGCTTCAATCAAATCGTTTACTTTGAAAGGTTTGAATAAGATAATCAATATTCCACCAGCAAAATTGGATAAAGAGCCTTGTAGTGCCAAGCCCACTGCTAAACCTGCAGCACCCAAAATGGCAACCAATGAAGATGTTTCAATTCCAAGTTTGGATATAACAATCACAAAAAGTAATACCCTGAGAATCCAAAAAATCAAGTTTCCTAAAAAATTTCCTAAAGTTGGTTCCACATTACGCTTGGTCATGATCTTTTTTAAAGATTTGGTTACCATACTAATTAACCAAAGTCCAACAACTAGTAATAAGATAGAAGAGAATAATTTAGGAGAATACTCCATTAATTTGGTTCCAAGGAAGTTCAAATAATTTTGAATGTCGTTCATGGCTTAAAATTTAAATTTAAACAAAAAAACCACTCTTTTGGAGTGGTTTACCTAGTAGCGGGAACAGGACTCGAACCTGTGACCTTCGGGTTATGAGCCCGACGAGCTGCCTACTGCTCTATCCCGCGATGTGAGTGCAAATATAAGACGTTTTTTTAAAATGCCAAATAAAAAATAGGTTTACTGTCATTATTTTTTATTCTTGTGGTTATCCGATTGGTATCGAGTATCTTTGCAAAAAATAAAATTTTATGCACAAAGCAGGTTTCGTAAATATTATCGGAAATCCCAATGTAGGAAAGTCTACTTTAATGAATCATTTGGTAGGAGAACGACTATCTATCATCACTAACAAAGCCCAAACGACTAGGCATCGTATTTTGGGAATTGTAAATGAGGAAGAATATCAATTGATTTTTTCAGACACTCCCGGGATTATTCAGCCTGCTTACGAAATGCAAGAATCTATGATGCAGTTTGTAAAAACTGCACTAGAAGATGCAGACATCTTAATTTATATGGTAGAAGTAGGGGAGAAAGAACTTAAAGATGAGCATTTTTTTCAAAAAATCATCCATGCCAAAATACCAGTTTTATTGGTTTTGAATAAAATTGATACTTCCAATCAAGAAAAATTAGAAGAACAAGTCCAATTTTGGAAAGAGAAGGTACCCAATGCGGAAATTTTTCCAATTTCAGCAAAAGAAAATTTTAACGTCTCTGCTTTATTTCAACGATTGATTGATTTATTGCCAGAGTCTCCACCATATTATCCAAAAGATGCATTGACCGATAAATCGGAACGATTTTTTGTAAATGAAAAAATTCGTGAAAAAATATTAATGCACTACCAAAAAGAGATTCCGTATGCTGTTGAAGTAGAAACAGAATCCTTTAAAGAAGAAGACGATATTATTCGTATCCAATCGATTATTATGGTAGAAAGAGATTCGCAAAAAGGAATCATTATTGGGCACAAAGGAGAAATGTTAAAACGAATTGGAACCGAAGCCAGAAAAGATTTAGAAGTGTTTTTTGATAAAAAAATCCACTTAGAATTGTTTGTAAAGGTAAATAAGGATTGGAGAAACAACGAGTACCAATTGCGTAGGTTTGGTTATATCCAAAAGTAATTATTTTGTTACGATTTTGTGGTAAAACTGATACAATCGCCTTGCCTGAGTCATCCCGGCAATGCGATTCATTCTGGCAAAAAAATACAAAAATACCCAAGCCATTACCATCACTAACATAATCCAACCCCAATTGCCAATAGCAAGGTTCATAGACCAGTTAGAGTAAACAATCACAGCTGCAATAATAAAAATGCCAGCTACAACAAAATGTCCAAACATAAACATAGTCCATAAAGCCGGTTGAGGTCCAAACAAACCTCTGATATTGGTTCGCTTTTCAGTAATTTTTTCCAGTTCTAAATGCAAATGCGGACTGTATAAAAACCTTTCGCTTTGATGCATGTCCAACCAAAGGTGTTGGTCTACAATTTTTATCACAAACTCATTGTTGTTTTGAAGTTTGGTTTGCTGAAATTTATCCAATAACTCTTCTATAGAAGCCTCAATGGTTTCTTGAAATCTAATTCTTAACGGAATTTGATCGGTAACTGGTTGCATTAATTGTATTTAGGTTTAACCAAAGATAGTATATTTTTAGAATTGTTTAATCAATAAGATGGCTAAGTTCGTTCAGCAGTGTGAATTAGGTGCTTTGCCTTTTAATGCTTATTTTTGCCAAAAATTACAATTTATGAGCAATATTATTGCCATTGTCGGAAGGCCAAATGTTGGAAAATCCACTTTATTTAATCGATTAATCAAAAGAAGAGAAGCAATCGTTGACTCCGTTAGTGGAGTTACCAGAGATAGAAATTACGGAAAGAGTGATTGGAATGGTGTTGAATTTTCGGTGATTGATACCGGTGGATATGTAATTGGTTCTGACGATATTTTTGAAGCAGAAATTCGCAAACAAGTTGAATTAGCCATTGAAGAAACCGATGTAATTTTGTTTGTGGTAGATGTAGAAGAAGGCATTAATCCAATGGATGAAGAGGTTGCCAAATTGTTGCGAAAAGTAAAAAAACCAGTGGTTTTGGTGGTAAACAAAGTAGATAGTGCCATGCGAACCAAAGATGCTTTTGAGTTTTACAATTTAGGTTTGGGAGAATATTTTACCATATCCAGTGGATCAGGTTCCGGAACGGGTGAATTATTAGATCATGTGATTACTTTATTTCCAAATAAAGAAATAGAGGAAAATGTGGAAGAAGAATTGCCACGATTTGCAGTTGTTGGCAGGCCTAATGCTGGGAAATCTTCTTTTATCAATGCGTTGATTGGTGAAGATAGATATATAGTTACAGATATTGCTGGTACAACTCGTGATGCAATTGATACACGTTTTACCAAATTTGGTTTTGACTTTAATTTGGTAGATACTGCCGGAATTAGACGTAAAGCAAAAGTAAAAGAGGATTTAGAGTTTTACTCTGTAATGCGGTCTATTCGTGCCATTGAGCATAGTGATGTTTGTATATTAATGTTAGATGCCACTCGTGGGTTTGAAGGACAAGACCAAAACATTTTTTGGTTGGCTGAAAAAAACCGTAAAGGCATTGTGATACTCGTGAATAAATGGGATTTGATTGACAAAG
The DNA here is from genome assembly GCA_018335925.1 of Flavobacteriales bacterium. Lineage (GTDB taxonomy): Bacteria > Bacteroidota > Bacteroidia > Flavobacteriales > Flavobacteriaceae > Flavobacterium. The sequence goes on along the minus strand of JAGXRF010000017.1, from coordinate 65,341 downwards.
ACACCATGACTTCCAAGCGTTTTGAAGAAATGATTCGCAAACAAATTGAACCATTTACTGATGTGCCTATTTTGTTTATTTCTACTTTAACCAAGCAAAGATTAATCAAAGCTTTAGAAGTAGCTGTAAATGTGTATGAAAACCGAAAACAAAGAATTCCAACCTCTAAATTTAACGATGTGATGTTGGATGTTATTGAAAAAAATCCTCCTCCTGCTATTAAAGGAAAGTATATTAAAGTGAAATATTGCATGCAATTGCCAACACCAACCCCGCAATTTGCGTTTTTTGCTAATTTACCTCAGTATGTAAAAGATCCCTACAAAAGATTTATTGAAAACAAACTGCGTGAGCATTATGATTTTTCTGGGGTTCCTATTGATATTTATATGAGAGAAAAATAAATAAAAACGGCTTGCAAAATTGCAAGCCGTTTTTGGTTAATTAAATGAATTAAAAACCTAACCCAACACTCATTGCAGTAACCTCAAAGTTGACGTTAAACATTTTGGTTGTAGCTCCATTGGAAAGCTGAACTCTGTAAACAGCATTTTGCCCGTTTACTTTAAAAATCCCGTAAGCATTGTTGGAAAAACCTCCAATATCAAAACCATTGTTGTTTTCTATATTTATCCCTAATCCGCCAACTAAAGTTAAAATACCATCATTAGGTGGGTTTTGAATAAATAATTGATTGGTATTGCTATCAATTACATACATGATGGTACTTGTGGTTTGTGGGAAGTTATTGCTGTAAGCAGTGGCAGTTCCCACTGGAGTTCCCGGACTTAACATGCCATCAGTTGCAACCACTGTACCTAAATCAGGATGTAATCTTAAATTTTGTCTGGTATTGCTTATCAATCTGATTCTATCTACAACCGGGTTAAAATCAAAACCAAAGTTAGTTCCTTGTATCATAGGGTTTAATGTAGAGCCAACTACCGCAGTTTGCCCGTTAGAAGTATTAATGGTTAGTAATCTGCTTTGGTTGGTTATTGCAAATAAACTTCCATTAGCAGGTCTAAAGTCTATTCCAACAATCATTTCGTTGGTGTTTAAACCACTTATTGAGCTCATATTGGTTGCACCATTATTTAAGTTAATTCTGTAAAGCTTTTGATCGTCACTTACAGCATAAGCAATAGGTTCCGTTTTAAAGGCAATTTCAATAATATTGGTATTGGTTGGAAAAATTCCAATCCATGTTGCTTTACCGGTACTTAAATTAATTTGATACAATCTCGATTCGTTGTCTTTTCTATTCACAGCCATTCCGTAGTTACTAGGGCTCAAAATATCAAAACCTGAAATATCTGTAAAATCTACCTCTAAGCTGCCAATTTCTTGTTGGCCTCCATCATTAGGTGGATTTTGTAAATACAATTTATCTGTAGTAGCATCAATTGTAAAAAGTTGGGTAGATGTGGCACCGGCAAAACTATTGGTATATGCAATGGCTCCTATCATCGGATTGGTAATTCCATTGATGTTTCCATCTGTTGCAACTACAGCTCCTAATTCAGGGTGTAATCGTAAATTTTGACTTCCATTTCCAACCAAACGAATTCTATCCACAGTTGGGTTAAAATCAATAGAGGAAGTACTTCCACTTAAAGCAGGGGTAAATGATGAGCTACCTAGTGCAGTTGCTAAACCAGACATTTCGTTAATTAAATACAATCTGCTGGTATTGCTCAATCCATACAATTGTCCGGTTGCAGGTCTGTAATCTATACTAATGATTTGCTCGCTATTGGCTAAGCCAGAAATTGAAATTGTTCTAATAGGTGAGCTTAAGTTTCTAGCATTGTAATAAACAACTTGGTTGTTATTGGTTAAAGCACTAAATTCAATAGCAGGTGCTACGTTAGGCATTGCAATTGGAGGAATTGGTTCTTCCATCATGTCTTTGTCATTGTCACATGATAGTAAGGTCAATCCTAAACCTAACATGCTTAATAAGTGGAGTTTTTTGAAATGCATAATTTTCATTTTAAAAGTTACATATCTATTTACGATATTATACTAACTTTGGTTTTAACTTTTAAATTTTTTGTTGCATGCATTCAAAAAGAATTTGGATTACCGGAGCTACCAGTGGTATTGGGTTAGAATTAGCCAAGCAATTGATTTCAAATAATTTTTTGATATTATCCGGCAGAAGTTTACAAAAATTACAAAAAGTAGCTAAAGATTTCCCTACCGATTCGGTTGCTTTGGTGCCGTTAGATTTGAGTCAGTACCAAGAGGCTAATAATTGGGTTGAACAAGCATGGAAAGCTTTTGGAGGCATAGACATCATGATACACAATGCTGGAATCAGTCAACGTTCGTTGATCATTGAAACGGATATATTGGTAGATAAAGCTTTAATGGAAACCAACTATTTAGGAACGGTGGCACTTACCAAAGCTTTACTTCCAAAAATGATTGCATCTGGTGGAGGACAGTTTGTGGTGGTAACTAGTTTGATGGGGAAATTTGGCTCTCCGTATCGATCGGGCTATTGCGGTTCCAAACATGCCTTGCATGGGTTTTTTGATGTATTGCGAATGGAACATGAAAAAGATGGCATTTCGGTAACTATGATTTGTCCAGGTTTTGTACAAACCAATATTGCAAAAAATGCCTTAACTGGAGATGGGTCAACACAAAACACCCAAGATGAAGCTACAGAAAACGGATTGGAAGTAGGTGTATTTGCCCAAAAAATGATCAAAGCCATCAAGCAACAAAAAATGGAGGCTTACATCGGTCAGAAAGAAGTGATGGGAATTTGGCTTAAAAGATTTTTTCCAAAATTGTTACATCGGGTGGTGTTAAAAAGTAAAGTTCGATAGAAAATACTATCTTTGGTTTTCACTACTACACAAACACCAAAAATGAGATTTTTTGATTCCTTTACCCCAAAGTTAGCTTTGCGAATTGTATTGAGCATTTTAAGCTTGGTGCTTCTTTTTCATTTAACGGTAATGGTTGGCATTGTTCCCTATAAAATAGTTTGGGGTTCCAAATTGCACAGTATTAATCAAATGTTGGTATATGAGTGGATTACTATTTTGATTACAGCCATTATATTTTTGGTGTTTTTAATCAAAGCAAGGCTGGTAAAAACTTTTTTGCCATTAGCAATTGTAAATTTTTTATTGTGGATTGTGTTTGTGTTTTATAGCATTAACACGTTGTTGATTTTAACTTCTGGGACTTCGATTGAAAAAGGAGTTTTTACTTTTTTGTCTTTCTTGATGGCTTTATCTACTTATCGATTAGCCAAGGAAAAAAGTTTTGTTTCTTGGAGATAGTTAACTCATTCAAAAAATACTTCCGGCTGGTTGGTAATGCCTAGTTTCTGAATAATGTCCATTAATTTTTTCTTTTTTTCGGTAGTGAATTTGCTTTTATCAAATACACGAATTTCTTGCAGCACTATTTTTTCTAGATTTTCTTTTTCTTTTCCTGCCATTACACCGGTTTCTTTTCCCTCTAGTAGTTTTTGGTTTTGGTACCAATATTGAAAAAAGCCATTTTCGGTATCCGTTACCACTCTTTTTAAGATAAAGTAACTGTCGTTACTACATAAGTTTTGTTTTGGAAAATATTGATACAATTCTGATGTAACAATTTTTAATTGCTCATAGTTTTTTTGTGCTTTGAGCACTTCGGCATACTGAAATAACAAGGTAACATTTCGTTCCCCTTTCTGATATCTATCTTGGTATTTTGAACTTTGAACATTCGGATTGCTGGCATCGCTACTAATTTGTAATAGTCTTTCTTTAGTGGCTTTCACCCCCGAGTGATGTACCCATTGTTGGTTGGCATCTACAAATATAAAAATTGGAACCCCGTCAAACTCTAAACCAATTTTTTGTAATAAGGCTTCTTCTTCAGGTTTTTTCTTTTCGGTATTAATAGCATAACAAACAAAATTGTTTTGATATACTTTGGCAACCTCTGGAGTGTTAAGTATTTCTTGTGTTTTTTTACAAACACCACAATTTTCGTTGTAGTATTTGATAAATATTAATTGGTTTTTAGCTTTGGCTTTTTCCAAGGCAGTACTCCAGTTTTTCTCGTAAGTTAATTGAGCAAAAACCCCAAACGGAAGTAATAAGCCTAAAAGAATCCAGAGTTTCATGGTGGTTATTTTTGAAAGTTTATTTATTTGATGGTTAGGCATTTGATAAGTATATGGTAAAAGTTTATTTTAGACTTTAGATGTTACACAAAAATCTTACCACGATCCTCCTGCACCTCCACCTGAGAAACCTCCACCACCAAATCCACCAGAAAAGCCTCCACCAAATCCACCGCCTCCAAAGCTTCCTCCACCAAAACCACCACTACTTCTGCCACCTCTGCCTAGGCTAGAAAGAATGATGATGTCCATTGGGCTTAAACCACCTCCGCCAGAGTTGGAACCACCTCTTGGAGGGTTTTTATCTCCGTATTTTAAAGATAAAAACACTATAACGGACATAAAAATTAAAAACAAAAACACCGGAAACAAACCTCCATCTCGTTTGGCTGCTTTTGGTTGATTTTTGTATCTGCCCAAAAGCATTTCTTTGATGATGTCTAAAGCATCGTTGACCCCTTTGTAATAGTTACCGTTTTTAAAATTTGGCACCATTACACTTCGGATAATTTGTCCGCTTTGTCCGGCTGTTAACACTTCTTCGATACCATAACCGGGAGCAATCCAAACTTTTCGGTCGTTTTTAGCAATTAAAACCAACAAGCCATTGTCTTCTTTTTCTTGTCCGATACCCCAGGCATGTGCCCACTTGGGTGCTAGCACACCTATGTCTTCTCCTTTTAAATCGTCAATGGTAATTACCACCATTTGGGTAGAAGTGGAGTCGGAGTAACGCAACAATTTATCGCGAAGTTGAACAAACTCTTGTTCGGAGAATAACTTGGCATAGTCATACACACTGGTTTGTTCTTTTAGCGTTTTTACATCTGGAATGTTGAACTGACTATATGAGTTGTGGTTTAGGAATAATAGGAAGCTTAGCACCAAAAGCCTACCCCTGATAGAAGTGAACATACTTTGGAGATGCTTTGCTTGGTTTGGTTGGCATGGCAAAGCGACTTTAGAAGCTATTGCCATGGCTGTAGCAAACCTGTAAAGCAGCCCAAAGATGGTAACGGATAGCAGGAAAAAGGTACTCATAAATAGGTGTTACATTTTAGAAATTTCGTTGGAAATTTCGTTGATATCTCCTTCAGTATAGGGGAAATAATTTGCTAGTTTTTCGGCTGCCAAGGCAATTCCTTCGCACAAACCTTTGGCATAATGGTGGTGTTGAAAGTGCTCGATGATAACATCTTTTACTGCCTCCCAAAACTGCTCGTGCACAATTTGGTAAATGCCATTATCGGCATAAATTGCCAGTTTGTGCGTTTGCACACATACGTAAATCAAAACTCCATTTCGGTGCTTGGTTTGGTGCATGTTTAGGTGACGAAACACTTCAAAAGCACGTAAAAGTGGCGGGGTTTCAGAAAAGGATTCCAAGTGCACTTTAATCTCTGCAGAAGTTTGTTTTTCTGCCAAAGTGATGGCTTGCACTACTTGAATTTCCTCTTCGGGAGTCAGAAATTTTTCTGCTTCTGTCATGCAACCAATTAGTTAAAATTGACTTCTACTGGTTTTTCTGCACCTGGTTCTGCATCAAAATATGGTTTTTCAGAAAAGTTTAAAATTCCTGCTAAGATGGAACCCGGAAATTGTTTTACATGGTTATTATATGGGTTGATGCTTTCGTTAAAACGAGTTCGAGCCGTTAAAATTTGATTTTCGGTACTGGTTAATTCATCTTGTAATTTCAAGAAGTTTTGGTTGGCTTTTAAATCGGGATACTGTTCCACAGTAACTAATAATCGAGATAAAGCACTACTCAAACCACTTTGGGCTTGGTTAAACTGAGCTAATTGCTCTGGAGTAATATTTGCCGGATCGATGGTGGTTTTGGTAGCTTCTGAACGTGCTTTGATTACTGCTTCTAAAGTGCTTTTTTCAAAATCGGCAGCTCCTTTTACGGTGTTTACCAAATTACCGATAAGGTCGTTTCTGCGTTGGTAAGCAGTTTGTACATTACCCCATTGTTTTTTCACTTCTTGATCTAAAGTTACTGCGGTATTGTTAAACCCTTTAACCCAAGAATAACCGATTAGTAAAATGGCTCCTACAATAATCCAAGGAAGAAATTTTCTCATGATGTTTTTTTTTAGTGAATAGTGACTAGTGATTACTTAATATATTTAGTTTCATTTTCAAATTACAAATTCTTTTTCCACTCTAACAATTCGCTTTTTACTTTTTCCAAGCGTTGGATGAGTTCAAATTTGTCAAAAGTGGGTTGTTTTTTTTCTTTTAAATGGGTTTTGGCACCTTCTAAAGTAAAGCCTCTTTCTTTCACCAAATGGTAGATGATTTGTAAATTTTTGACATCTTCCGGGGTGAACATTCGGTTGCCTTTGGCATTCTTTTTTGGTTGCAAAATATCAAATTCTTTGTCCCAAAAACGAATCAAAGAAGCATTTACATCAAAAGCTTTGGCCAATTCTCCAATGCTGTAATATCTTTTTTCTGGTAATTGTACTTGCATTAGTCTAAAGATTGGTTGGTTTGTTTCGCTAATTCTGAAATTTTAACATATTCTTCCGCAGAAATACTTCCGTAGTAATAATTGATTGGGTTTACTGCTTCGCCATTTACACGAACTTCATAGTGTAAATGCGGAGCTTGGCTACGTCCGGTACTTCCAACATAACCTATAATGTCTCCTCGTTTTACTTTTTGTCCGGCTCTAACATTGTATTTATGTAAATGGGCATAATAGGTTTCGTAACTAAATCCGTGTTTGATTACAATTAAATTACCGTAACCACTCATTTTGTTATCGGCAGTTACTACCACACCATCACCAGTGGCATAAACCGGTGTTCCGGTTCGTGCAGTAAAATCCATTCCCATGTGCATTTTTCGGATTTTGGTAAACGGATCGCTTCGGTAGCCAAAACCAGATGCCATTCGCGTTAAGTCTTCATTTTTAACCGGTTGAATGGCTGGTATAGAAGCCAAGAATTTTTCTTTTGATTTTCCGAGTTTTAAAATCTCATCTAACGATTTGGATTGAATGGCTAGTTGTTTGGTTAATACATCCACTCTTTTGGTGGTATTGATTACCAATTCGGAGTTGTTGTATCCTTCTAAAGCTTTGTATCTGTTAACACCACCAAAACCGGCTTTTCGTTGTTCTTCCGGAATAGGAGAGGAGTTAAAATATGCTCTGTAAATATTGTTGTCTCTTTCTTCAATTGCTCCCAAAACCGATTCTAGTTGGTCTAATTTTTTGTTTAAAATTTTGTATTGAAGTTTGTAGTTATCTAATTCTCTAGCCATGATTCGGCTATTGGGAGTTTCAAAAAATGGCGTATTAATTAACAGTACCAACATCAAAAAACCAAACAAGGCAGATGAGAGTAAAAACAATACCACAAACCCAATTCTTCTGCTTTTTCTAACCTCTAACTTTTTGTAAGCGAGGGCTTCGGGATCATAATAATATTTTTCTTTTTTTGGCATGCCTGATTTTTTTCATTCAAGGAAAACAAATATAGAAAATTTAGAAGCAAATGAAGGCGATTTTTTAAGAATCGTTAACTAATCCCCTGCGAACTCCATAGATAATTTATCATAAATTAAAAAGGATATATTACTTTTGCACCCAATCCAATTCAAAGAGCTTTTAATATGATGACTTCCCAAGAAATTCGTCAAAAATTTTTAGATTTTTTTCAAAGTAAAAACCACTTAATTGTGCCTTCTGCCCCTTTGGTTTTAAAGGACGATCCGACCTTGATGTTTAACAACTCCGGGATGGCACAATTTAAAGAGTATTTTTTAGGAAATAAAACTCCGAAAGCACCCAGAATTGCAGATACGCAAAAATGTTTGCGAGTATCTGGCAAACACAACGATTTGGAAGATGTGGGGATGGATACCTACCACCACACCATGTTTGAAATGTTAGGAAACTGGAGCTTTGGTGATTACTTTAAGAAGGAAGCCATTGCTTGGGCTTGGGAATTTTTAACTGATGAATTGAAATTGGATAAAGACCGTTTATATGTTTCGGTTTTTGAAGGAAACCCAGCCGAAAATGTGCCTTTTGACCAAGAAGCATTTGATTTGTGGAAAAACTATGTAAGCGAAGACCGTATTATTTTAGGAAATAAAAAAGACAATTTTTGGGAAATGGGTGACCAAGGTCCATGCGGGCCTTGTTCAGAAATTCATATCGATTTAAGAACAGCAGAAGAAAGAGCAAAAGTTGCAGGAAAAGATTTGGTAAATGCCGATCACCCGCAAGTAGTGGAAATTTGGAACAATGTATTTATGGAATTTAACCGTAAAGCGGATGGTTCCTTAGAGAAACTACCTGCACAACACGTAGATACAGGAATGGGTTTTGAACGTTTGTGCATGGCCATGCAAGGCAAAACTTCTAACTATGATACCGATGTTTTTATGCCTTTGATTGAAAAGGTGGAGCAAATCTCAGGTTTCCAATACACTTCCAATAGTCAACAACCATCAGCCAATAACCAAGAAAAAATTAACATTGCCATTAGAGTAATTGTGGACCATATTAGAGCAGTTGCTTTTGCCATTGCAGATGGGCAATTGCCATCCAACAATGGTGCTGGTTATGTGATTAGAAGAATTTTGAGAAGAGCCATTAGATATGGCTTTACTTTTTTGAATTTAAAAGAACCATTTATGTACCAATTGGTGGAGGTGCTTTCCAAACAAATGGGAGATTTTTTTCCGGAAATTCGCACCCAACAACATTTGGTTACCCAGGTAATTAAGGAAGAAGAAACCTCGTTTTTAAGAACTTTAGAGCAAGGTTTACAATTGTTAGATAAAGTAATTGCAGAAACCACTTCCAATGAAGTTTCAGGAGATAAAGTTTTTGAATTGTACGATACTTTTGGTTTTCCGAAGGATTTAACTGCTTTGATTTTAAAAGAAAGAGGTTTTACTTACAACGAGAAAGATTTTGAAACAGCTTTGGCTCAACAAAAAGCTCGTTCCAAAGCTGCATCAGAAGTAGCAACAGACGATTGGGTGGTTTTAATTCCGGGAAATATCGAAACTTTTGTAGGATATGACCAAACCGAAAACAATGTTAAAATCACCCGATACAGAAAAGTAGATTCTAAAAAAGATGGGGTAGTGTACCAATTGGTTTTAGATCATACCCCTTTTTATCCGGAAGGTGGTGGACAAGTAGGTGACAAAGGAAGCCTTTCTAATGGTGAGGAAGCAATTGATATTTTTGACACCAAAAAAGAAAACAGCTTAATATTACATTTCACCAAAAAGTTGCCAACCAACTTGGAACAAACTTTTGAAGCAAAAATAAATACCGATTTGCGTACGGCAACTTCTAAAAACCACAGTGCAACCCATTTGATGCATTTTGCACTGCGAACCATTTTAGGGACACACGTGGAGCAAAAGGGTTCGTTGGTAGCACCAAATTACTTGCGTTTTGACTTTTCGCATTTTGCGAAAGTTACTTCGGAAGAATTGCAACAAGTAGAAGACTTTGTGAATACAGAAATTGAAAAACAAATTGCTTTGCAAGAATTCCGAAGCATCCCAATTCAAGAGGCAATGGCACAAGGTGCAATGGCTTTGTTTGGAGAAAAATATGGCGATAACGTTCGGATGATTGCTTTTGGAAATAGCAAAGAGTTGTGCGGAGGAATTCACGTGAAAAATACCGCAGATATTTGGCATTTTAAAATTGTATCGGAAGGTGCCGTTGCAGCCGGAATCAGACGTATTGAAGCGATTACGGGAGATGCAGTGAAAAACTATTTTGCCGAGCAAGAACAAGCTTTGCAATCCATTCAAGAGGTTTTAAAACAACCTCAGGATGCTTTAAAAGCTATTCAAAATTTGCAAGACGAGAACCAAAAACTCAAAAAGCAAATGGAACAACTGCTAAGAGATAAAGCCAAAAACTTAAAATCAGAACTAATCCATCAAATACAGTTGATTAATGGAGTGAACTTTTTGTCAGTGCAAGTTGATTTGGATGCCTCTGGAGCAAAGGACTTGGCTTATGCTTTAGGACAAGAAGTAGATAATTTGTTATTGGTTTTAGGAACAATTACCGATAACAAACCAATGTTGACATGTTATGTTGCTAAAAATTTAGCGGATAACAACCAATTCCATGCCGGACAAATAGTAAAAGAATTAGGGAAATACATCCAAGGTGGTGGAGGTGGACAACCATTTTTTGCAACTGCGGGAGGAAAACATCCACACGGAATGACAGAAGCTTTGAGCAAAGCGATTGATTTTGTGAATAAATAAAATTTTTGATGCAATTTAGAACAGAGCTTGCCGTTAAACCATCTACTAGTAAGATGGAATACACATCTAAAATAATGATGATTGGCTCTTGTTTTGCTGAAAATATTGGAGAAAAACTAACTTATTACCACTTCCCATCGATGATAAATCCGATGGGAATTTTGTTTCAACCAACTGCTTTACAAAAGTGGATAGAAAGAGTAGTGTATTTAAAAAACTATCTAGAGACCGACTTTTTTAAAACCCATGAAAATATTTGGCAATGTTATGATTTACATTCTAAAAACGGACATGAAAATTTAGAAGAAGCACTAAACTTGGCCAACCAAAAATTACAAAAAACCCATGATTTTTTACTTAATGCAACGCATATCTGTATTACATTTGGTACAGCTTGGGTGTACGAATTAAAAGAATCCAAACATTTGGTTGCCAATTGCCATAAAATGCCAGCTTCTTTGTTTGAAAAAAAGTTATTGGAAGTGGAGGAAATACAAACCTCTGTTTCAAAAATTATCCAATTAATACATCAAATCAATCCAAAAGCATCTATTGTATTCACCATTTCTCCGGTCAGACATTTAAAAGACGGATTCGTAGAAAATAATTTAAGTAAGTCACATCTTTTTGCAGCACTTCATTCCATCAATCATCAACCATCAACCGTCAACTATTTTCCTAGCTATGAAATCATGATGGATGACTTACGAGATTACCGATTTTATGGTGCAGATATGATACACCCCAACCCCATAGCTATCGATTATATTTGGGAAAAATTTTCAGGAGTATATTTTTCTGAAATTACACGCAATCAAATGGAAATAGTAGGGCAATGGCAAAAATTAAAAAATCATCGAACTTTGAATTCTTCAAAAATTGCTACTTCAACTTCATCAAAATTATCTACCTTAGAACTTCAAATTCGTGAGTTTTTAACGGATTTTTAGCTTCATTTTAACAAATACGTCATTTGACGTATGGTTTCCTATTAACATAAAAAACACCTTTGTGATGTAAACTAGAATAAACTTTACATCATGAAAATTTTATTTCCCCTGTTGTTTTGCACCATGATAACCAGTATAATTTTAATAGGTGCATGTGATAAAGACAATGATAATGCGTCAAGTTGTGCTTCCAAATGTAACATGCCTGTTGCATCTTCTGAAACAGCTGCAACAGTACCATCAGGATTGGTTGGAACGTATACTTTAACTTATACACAAATTAACCCTGGAGGTCCATTTTCTGATGGGGATACTGCTACTTTCCAAATTTCTGCTAACAATCGAATGGTGGTAACTTATAAAGGGCAATGTGTAGATATCGGAAATCCAATTCTTTTTGCTCCAGGAACTTTAGAGGTTAACTTTAGAGACAACTGTCAGTTTAATGTGCTTTTTGGGGCCTCTGAAAAAGTTTCTGGTGGACTCAACGAAATTAATGTTGGGACTTTATCCTTTGGTTTTTTGGGACAATTTACAGCGGACTAATTTTTAAACACAAATATTAATACACTAAAACTTTAAATGATGAAAAAAATGTTCAAAATCGGATTCTTAAGCTTGCTAGCAAGCACTATGTTTTTTACCAACACTTCTTGTACAAGTGACGACGATGGAGGTGGAGGCGGTACTGCAGCGGCTGGTACTATTACTGCTAAAGTAAATGGTTCTACTGTTACCACTTTAAATATGGTAACTTTTGCTAACCAAGTTGGTTCCATGTTATCTATTCAAGGAAACACTGGAGGAACCTCAAGCAAAGCATTTGTGCTAAACATTACTTCTTTTGATGGGGTAGGAACTTACGATATTGGTGGAGGTACTGGTGGTTTAGGACTGGCTAATGCAAGCTATACCGAAATTTCTGTAAACCTATCAAACCCAATGGCTTCAACCACTAAAGTATGGCAGGCTCCATATACAGGTGGAGCAAAAGTTGGTGAAATTAAAATTTCTGAAGCTACTGCTACCGGAGTAAAAGGGACTTTCCAATTTTCTTGCAAAAACTCTGATGACAACTCTACTAAAGAGGTAACCCAAGGTTCTTTTAATGTAAACTTTCAAAATTAAATCATGGCAACCCCTTATGGGGTTGTCTTTATTAAAAATAAATCATCGCTACTAACATGAAAACAAAAATATTTTTTTCAATGCTTGTTTTGGGGTTGTTTTTAACTCAAGCCTTAAAAGCTCAAAAAGCAGAAGCCACCAACACCTATGATGTTGGTGGAAAAATTTCCATGATGAAATTAACCGATGCTGGTGTATTAGTGGTTGCCAATGGTGATGGCTTGGTTGGTATCAAACCAGGTCAAAGTAAACCACATTTTAATTTTCAGGATTATGGAAAAGTAAAACCGGAAGAATTAGAATTCATTCCAATGTCCCCTTACGTAGTGGTTAGCCAAGGTGGATTGATGACAGCTAAAAAATCTGTAATTGATTTTGTTTCTGGTAAAAAATTATTTTCTACAGAAGAAAATGGTTGGAAAATGAGTATGACTTGCCACGTATTTTTACCTCAAAATAAATTGGTAGTTAGCGGGCAAAGATCTTCTAAAGAAAAGTATGCCAATAAAATTGGTGTGTACGATTTGTCTACAGGAAAAGAGGAAGCACTATTTGAAATGAAGGGATACGCATTGGTAACGGGTAAGCCTCACTTGAAAAATAATAATTTATATGTACCTACTTCTAAAGAGTTAGTTTGTATAAATATGAGCAATGGCAATACCAATTGGACAGCAAAAGTGGATGATGTAAAATGGTTAACATCTAACGAAAATGGAACAGAAATTTATGCTTTTGAAGGAACCAATGGTGGAAGTACCAAAATTTATAAAATTAGTGGGCAAGGACAAGTTGTTTGGAAAAGTCCTGCTAAAGTAAAAGGAAATGTCTCCAATTTTGAAATTACTCCAAAAGGCTTGGCTGTGGTTAGTGATGTAGATAATTCCGGAAAATCAGGATTAGCTAAAATTGCAAGTGCTGCTTCTGAATCAAGAATTGCATTTTTAAGTGCAGCAACTGGAGAAGATTTGTGGGATAAAGCTCCCAAAACTAATGGGTATGTTCAACATTTTTACGTAATGGAAGATGGTATTTTATTCGGAATTCAAGAAGGAGGAATCAATAAAATTTCTTTTGAAGGAACTCCATTATTTAAAAAACCTCTAAAAACAGGTGCCAATATTCATACCATGGCTTTGACACCAAAAGGAATGATTTACATTACCGATTCTGATGCCAACATCATCGATTTAAAATCAGGAGAGTCGGTTTGGAGCAAACCTATTTCATATAAAAAGGCAAAAGGTGTTTGCAGTACTTATGATGAAAAAAACAAAAGATTCTTAATTAGTACAGGAGAAGAAATGTTAGCAATAAATGAAAATACGGGAGATATTTCCACCTTAGCAACCTATAAGTTTGAAGAAAAAGAGGTGCCAACTTCCTTAAGTATGCGAAATGGTGGGATTTTGTTAACGTCTGACCAAAACATGATGATGCTGAACATGGATGGGTCTAAAAAATTTCATGAGTACTACAAATCTCCTGGGAAAAGTGCATTTGGTTCCATTTTAATGGGTGCAATTGCAGTTTCTTCTATGGTAGTTGCTTCTGCATCTGCTTTTGAAGCAGGTAAAAATAGAAATAGTTTAGGCCAATACAATAGCCATGGATACCAAGCGAAACTAGCACAAGATGCTTTTTCGGATATTGCATCCATTTCGTTCCAAGAAATGAATAAGCGTTTTAGAGCTACTGCTGCCACAGAAAACAGTCAGTTTATATTATCAAAATTAGACGATGGTGTTGGGTTGGTAAAAATCAACAAAGATTCGGGTAAAAAAGACAAAGAAATTATATTAAAAGACAAAAAACCTGAATACGAAGTAGATGAATGGGGAGGGTATTTGTATTACAAATCCAACGACCGAACCATTGTAGCTTACAATTTAAATTAAAAACAAAGTTAGTAGTAGTAGTTTTTCTCCCTCTGAGCCAAGTTGCAAAGAGGGAGTTTTTGTCCACATAACAAACACTTATAGTCTTTTTTGTAATTTTCTATTGTATGCGTCACATCCTTTTTTGGTTGGTTTTTAGTTGCGGAATTTTACTTGCCCAATCTTCTAAAGAATTACAACAAATTGATTCACTTAATCAATTGGCATATCCTGTTAAAATTAGTAATGCCAAGCAATTGTTGCCAATTTATTTGAAAAATTTAGAGAAAATTAATTCTAACAAGCAATGGCAACGCAATGCTTCTACTTTGGAAAATATTTCTTTACTCTATTATTATATTGGCAATTACGAAGAAAGTGCTAAAGCTGTTTTAACCGCTACAAGAATCTATCAGCAAAAAAAAGAATATTCTAAACTAGCCCATGCTTATGCCAATTTTGGCTATCAATTAAAGAGAAAAGATTTAAACAAAGGTTTTTTTTATATGCGAAAAGCCATGTATTTAATTCAAAAGTATTCGGTAAATAATCCATCTCCCATCATTGATAATTATGGTGTTTTGCATGAAATGAACCAAGTTTTAGATTCAGCAACTTATTATTATCAAAAGGCATTAGATATCAAGCGTAAAGAAAAAGATAGTATCGGAATTCCATATAGCTTGCACAAACTTGCCGGAGTAGAAGTAATGAAGAAGAATTTTTCTTCGGCTTTGCCTAAAATTACCGAAGCCATCCAAATCAGATTAAGCATTAAAGACTCTACCGGACTTGCCGAAAGTTACGATTTTTATGGAGATTACTATCGTGCCCAAAAAAAATGGAATGAGGCACAATTATATTATTTACAGTCTAATGCATTGGCACAAAAATTTTCATTTCCGCATTTGGTACAAGCTACTTTTCAAAAAATTGCAGAAGTATTGGCAGAGAAAAAACAATTTGAGTCGGCCTTAAGCTATTTTCAACAGCATACCAAGATAAAAGACAGTATTTTAAATGTGCAATCTAACTTACAAGTTGCAGCATTAGAAGTTGCTTATAACACCGAACAAAAGGAGCGTAAAATATTAGAACAGAGAGCCATGCTGGCTGAAAAAAACACCACCATAATTTTAGTGTTATCCTTGTTACTGCTTTCGGTATTAACAGGTTACTTTTTGTGGAACAAACATAAAATTAAAGCAGAGCAATGGTTGCAAGAAAAAAAGTTGCAAGAAGCCATTTTGCAAATTGAAACCCAAAAACAATTACAAGAACAACGACTCAAAATTTCCAGAGATTTGCACGACAATATTGGAGCTCAACTTACTTTTATTATTTCTTCGATAGATAATTTAAAAATGTTTGTTCCAGAGGTAGATGAAAGAATTTTATACAAAATGGATGAAATATCTACATTTACTCGACAAACGATTACAGAACTTCGCGATACCATTTGGGCAATGAACCAAGACCAAATTAGCTTGCAAGAAATTCAATCCAGACTAACAAATTTTATTTCACAAGCCAATCAGTCTACCAATAAAACCCAAGTAACTTTATCTGTGTTATCTGAAATAAATTTGAAAGCTTCCATGTCGTCAGATAAAGGAATTTCGCTGTATAGAATCATTCAAGAAGCCATCAACAATGCCTTTAAACATGCCATGGCTACACAAATCAATGTTTCAATTTCGCAAAGTGAAAATCAATTAATCATAACCATTTCTGATGATGGAAAAGGATTGGATTGGAACACTTTACATAAAGGGAATGGTATCGAAAACATGCAAAAAAGAGCAAAACATATCCATGGATTGATTACATTTGAAAGCAGTTCTTTAGGAACAACCATCCAATTGAAGATGCTTTTGCAATAAATTATGGGTAAAGTTTTACTATTTTTTATCTTTTTTTTGCATACTTTTTTTGCTTTAGCACAAAGCAATCAAAACCTGTTTGGTAAGATGCAATCGCAATTACAAAAAGGGAAATCAGCCGAAAAAGCAATTGCAGCCATGTATTTATCTGATTTTTTTAGTGTAAAACAACTTGATTCAGCTTTGTATTTTGCAGAAAAAGGAATCCGGTATGCCAACCAATCAAAAAACGATTCTTTACTTGCCAAAGCTTTAAACACCAAAGCGGTAACTTTTGAGTATAAAGGAGTTTTAGATTCCTCGTTGGTATATCACCAAAAGGCTTTAAAAAAGCGAATGCAACTGAAAGATTACATTGGGATCGCAGATTCATATAACAATATTGGAGTAGTAATCGAACAAAAAGGGCAACTTCGCGAAGCAGCAGAATGGTATTTTAAAGCTTTAAAGATATATGAAAAAAGCAAAGACTCTTCTAAAATAGCCATGACCAATTCCAATCTCGGAATTACTTATAAGCAATTGCAAAGTTTTGGGAAAGCATTACAATTTTATACCAAAGCAAACCTGATTTATCAAAAAATAAAAGATGATTTCGGCATTACCGTTACTTCTGGCAATATTGGTTCAGTTAATTTAGACCTTAAAAATTATCCAGCTGCAATGGAGTATTCTAAAAAAGCAGCCATTGGTTATGAAAAGCTAGGATATAAACGATATGTACCCTATGCAGAGTCTAATTATGCCATTGCATTAGATAGTTTAAAGCTGTTTTCGTTGGCTGAAAAAGCTTACATAAAAGCTTTAAAAGACCACAAAGAATACGGGAATGATTCTGAATTTATCAATATTTCCAATGCTTTGGCTCAATGTTATATCAAACAAAAAAAGTACCTGCAAAGTCAACGTGTTTTAAATGAAATAGAACCCCTCATTGGAAAAAATTCTTCCTCCAGAAATCAATTGCAATATCTTCAAAATCGTGCAAAAACATGGTTTGGTTTAAACCAAGCCCAAAAGGCTTACTCTTTTTTAGATCAATATGTTAGCATGAAAGATACATTATTAGAAAAAGAAAAAGTAAAAGCCATTTTTGAATTAGAAACCCAATACGAGACTACCAAAAAACAAAAGCAATTGTTAGAAACCAAAGCAGCCGTGGCAGCTAAAGAATTTAAAATCAAGCAACGTAACAACCAACTTTTATTGTTGGCTATTTTGCTCGTAGCCTTTTTATTTATTGCCTTTTTTATTTACAAACAACAAATATGGAAGCAACAACAATTGATTAATGAAAATAAATTGCAAGAGGCCATGTATCAAATGGAAACCCAGAAGCAATTACAAGTACAACGAGCCAATATATCTCGCGATTTGCATGATAACATCGGAGCTCAACTTACTTTTATTATTTCTTCTTTACGAAATATCAAATATTTGTTTTCAGAGGAGCAACCCAAACTTAATAACAAAATTGAGGAGATTGCTGGTTTTGCCCAATACACCATCACAGAATTACGAGATACCATTTGGGCAATGAATTTATCTAAAATTACAATTGAGGATATACAGTCTCGCTTATATAATTTTTTAGATAAAGCAAAAAGCAGTAATCATACCATTTCGATTGATTTTCAAATAGAAGATAATGTGGATTTGAAAATTGCTTTTACTGCTTTAACCGGTATGCATATTTTTAGAATTTTACAAGAAGCTTTGCATAATGCAATAAAATACGCCAAACCAACTAAGCTAGAAATCAAAATTTGGAAAAAGGATTCTAAAATTTGTTTTAGCATTAAAGATGATGGAATTGGTTTTAATCCTAACCAAGTTTCTGATGGCAATGGACTAAGAAATATGCAACATCGTGCAGAAACTATTGGTGCTTCTTTTAATTTAACGTCTGCCATACATCAAGGTACATTAATAGAATTTCAAGTTCCTTTTAAATAGGTCATTTGCCGTACATTTTTTTTGGATTTTTTACTTAAATTTGAGACATATCCTTATCAAAATATCTTTCCATGAAAATTAGGGTTGCCATAGTAGATGACAATAGTTTTTTAATTAAAACCGTAGTGGAAAAGCTTTCTTTTTTTGAACAAATTCAAATTAAGTTTACAGCTAATCATGGATTAGATTTACTAGATAAACTCAGTGAGGACAAAAATATCGATGTCATTCTTATGGATATAGAAATGCCAAAAATGAATGGCATTGAAGCTACTTTTGAAGTAAAGCAAAAGTACCCTCAAATAAAGATTATCATGTTAACAGTGTTTGATAACGATGAAAATATTTTTAATGCGATTAAAGCTGGTGCAGATGGTTATTTGTTAAAAGAAGTAGATCCAAAATCTTTATTTCAGGGAATCAACGAAACTTTAACTGGTGGTGCAGCCATGCATCCTTCTATTGCATTAAAAACTTTGCGATTATTGCGAAATCCGATATTGCCATCTTCTGAAAATGATGCTTCTGAAACTGTTCAATTAACCAGTCGCGAAGTGGAAGTTTTGGAACAGTTAAGCAAAGGCCTGAATTACCATCAAATTGCAGATAATTTATTTTTATCCCCATCAACTGTTCGCAAGCACATCGAAAATATTTATACAAAACTCCAAGTGCATAACAAACTCGAAGCAGTGCAAAAGGCTAGAAACAATAACTGGATTTCTTGAAAATTTTCAAGATACCTATATCTCACTTTTGAGTTTTCAGTTTGTTTCTTTTTTGAAAATTAAAATTATAAGTCAGAAAAAAGAGAGTTAAATAGTAATCACCAAACAAATTTATTCTCGCAATCAAATATTTTTTAATTTTGTAGTAAACACCATGAGCATGGATACATTTATCATTAAAGTTGACCCTACCAAAACCAAAGCATTGACAGAAATGTTTAAAGCTTTTGAAATTTCTTATGAACTAAAGAAAGGTTATCTAATCGAGGAAACTGTACTACATGCAGAAGAACCGGTTAAACTAACTTTAGAGCAGAAAAAAGCTATTGATGAAGCATTAGATGATGTTGCAAACGGAAGGGTTCATTCACATGAGGAGGCAATGGAAATATTGAAGAAAAGACACCCAAAGTATTTTTAAAAATGATTATCATTTGGTCTGACCAAGCTATTGAAGATGTTTCCGACAATGTTGACTATTTGGAAACTAATTGGTCTGAAGCAGTTGTTGAAAATTTTAAATCAAA
Source organism: Flavobacteriales bacterium (assembly GCA_018335925.1). Classification (GTDB taxonomy): domain Bacteria; phylum Bacteroidota; class Bacteroidia; order Flavobacteriales; family Flavobacteriaceae; genus Flavobacterium. The sequence continues at coordinate 45,881 of JAGXRF010000017.1, read as the reverse complement.
AGTTGACTCAGTTCTGAATCAACTGGAAAAAGGTACAGTCGTATTTAAACCAACTGAAAAAAAAGACATTTATCAAATTATTGTTGTAAAACAAATTACTCTTTTTTACAGATTAACCAACCAAGAAATTATTTTGTTGAGATTTTGGAATAACCATCAAAATCCAAAAAAGTTCAAATTTTAAGTTTTTTTGTTTATTCTATAGTTAATGATTCAAAAAATAAAGATTGGTTAGTTGATTTATTGATGCTTTTAAAATCAAATATTTTGAAAATATTTCTCCATCACTTTTGATTTCTCTTGTTGGATATAATGCAAATAATGTGTAGCCACTTGGTTGTGTTTTTTTCCTTTATTCCAAACCAAGTACCAATTACTTTCTAATGGCAAACCTGTACATGGAATCAAATGCAATAACCCATTTTTCAATTCGTTTTTAATACCAATTTCAGGCATAATGGAACAGCCAAAACCAGCCATTAATGCTTGCTTTACAGCTTCGTTACTGGTTAAAATCATTTTTCTAGTTACTGTAATATTTTGGGCGTTTAGGTATTTTTCCACCATACTTCTGGTACCGGAACCAAGTTCTCTAAAAATCAAAGGGACTTCGGTTAAATAGGCATTTAAATCATGCTTTTTATTTAATTTAACCGCTTGATTGCTTACTAAGTGTAATCGGTTTTTCATCAATATTTCATATTCTAAACTTAAGTTATCTGGAAGAATTGAGATGAGAGAAAAATCTACTTTATTTTCTTTTAAGTCTTGCAAAACCTGGTCTCGGTTGGTAACATCTAACTCTAGCTCAACTCCGGTATTTTGATGTAAAAAGTCGGTTAAAAAATACGGAATTACATACTTGCCAGTAGAAACCACCGAAATTTTAAGCTTACCGGATAAAATGCCTTGAAATGCAGAAGTTTTGTATTGCATGATTTTCATCTCTTCCAACACCTTCTGGGTTTGCAAGGCAATTTCTTTTCCAAAGTCAGTTAAATAAACTTGTTTACCTATTATTTCAATTAATGGATAGGAAAATTGATTTTGAAAGTTTTTTAACTGAATAGAAACTGCAGGTTGGGTCAAGTGTAATTGTTCTGCAGTTTTGGTAATACTCAATGTTTCTGCTACTTTTTGGAATATCTCTAATTGATGTAAAGTGAAATTCATAAAATATTTTAATGAAATACATAACAAAGTTAAATAAAAATATATGAAAAACGTTTTCGAAATTTGCAAAAAATTTTAAACACAAACTATGGCTACTAGAATTACCATTGCAAAAGGAGACGGTATTGGTCCGGAAATTATGGATGCAACCTTGCAAATTTTACAAGCAGCAGGGGCAGATTTAATTTATGATGAAATTGAAGTTGGGGAAAAAGTGTATTTATCCGGAAATACCGCAGGAATTGCTCCAGAATCTTGGGATGTGATTAGAAGAAACAAAGTGTTTTTAAAAGCACCTATTACTACTCCTCAAGGTGGAGGTTATAAGAGTTTGAATGTAACCACCAGAAAATTTTTAGGATTGTACTCTAATGTAAGGCCTTGCAAAAGTTTACATCCATTTGTACAAACCAAACATCCTGAAATGGACTTGGTTATTATCCGTGAAAATGAAGAAGATTTGTATGCTGGTATTGAACACCAACAAACGGATGAGGTGGTTCAGTGTTTGAAATTAATCAGCCGTCCGGGTTGCGAAAAAATTGTACGTTATGCTTTTGAATATGCCAAAGTAAATGGTAGAAAAAAAGTTACTTGTTTTACCAAAGACAATATCATGAAACAATCGGATGGATTGTTTCATAAAGTGTTTGACGAAATTGCTGCGGAATATCCGGAAATTGAAAACGAACATTGGATTATTGATATAGGTGCCGCAAAAATGGCAGATACACCGGAAGCTTTTGATGTAATTGTAATGCCTAACTTATACGGAGATGTATTGTCAGATGTAGCAGCACAAATTACCGGTTCGGTAGGATTGGCAGGTTCCGCTAATATTGGAGAAACTTGTGCTATGTTTGAAGCGATCCACGGTTCCGCACCAAGAAGAGCAGGACAAAATTTAGCGAACCCATCAGGGTTATTGCAAGGAGCTATTTTGATGTTACAACATTTAGGTCAAAATAAAATTGCAGAAAAAATTCAAAATGCATGGTTAAAAACCATGGAAGATGGAGTACACACCTACGATATTTTTAAAGAAGGAACCAGCAAAGTAAAAGTAGGAACCAAAGAGTTTGCTCAAGCGGTGATTGACAGACTTGGGCAAAAGCCTACCCAATTTAAGCCAGTTGCTTTTGCAGAAAATGCAAAAATGAATTTGCCAAAATACCAAAGAAAAACTCCAAAGGCAAAATCTTTAGAAGGAGTGGATTTATTTGTTCATTGGCCAGGAACCAATGCCAATGAATTGGCACAAATGGTGCAAAAAATCAACTTAGAGCATGTACAACTTACCATGATTACCAATCGAGGAATCAAAGTATGGCCTGAAGGTTTTGAAGAAACTTTCTGCACCGATCATTGGAGATGTCGATTCAAACCAACTAGTGGAGCAACCATATCGAGTGCAGACATTTTAACCTTGATGAACCATGCTTTACAACAGGGTGTAGAAATTATCAAAACAGAAAACTTATATGCATTTGAAGGAGTTGCAGCATACTCTTTAGGGCAAGGACAATAAAAACTAAAACATCCTTAATCATGAACAAGCATTCTATTATCGCAACGTTACTTATTGTAATAGGTTTAACTCTAGTTTGGAGTTGGAGTATTGTAGAGTCTAGTATTCTTGCTGATGGAATGCTTGGAATTGGTATTATGGGTACTTTGATTGTACTCGCAAAACACGACACAAAAACACAAAAAAACTATGGAAAACAAAACAATTAAACCTACCACAATTACTTTGGTAGACACAGAATTTAGTCCGGAAGATGCGGCAAAAATTTTGTTATCATTGGTTAACCACAAAATTCAATACCATCAGGTAGAAGTTTTTAGCTCTGAAGAAAGATTTGGAGTACCATCAGCTCACTCCCTTGAAAGATTGGAAGCTTTAAAAATTGCTTCAGAAGAAATTTCTCAATGGATGAAGGCTGCCATGCACGAAAACAAAAGAGTTAAAGTTCATTCACAAGTTTCTATCGAATTGATATAAACATGTTTCGAAACCGACCAATGGTGGTGGGCACCATGCACCGAAAAGAACAAGCAATTTCTCCTATTTTTCAGGAAGAATTACAAGTGCTTCCATTTGTGCCTGTAGGATTTCAAACCGATTTTTTAGGAACATTTACCGATGAAGTTACTCGCTTGCAAACTGCTAAAGAAACAGTGAAAGACAAATGCTTGGCAGCAATGCAATTTTCCAACTGCGAAATGGGGGTTGCTACAGAGGCTTCTTTTGGTCCACATCCTGAGGTTTTTTATGCTGCTGCTCATGAAGAGTGGATGGTTTTTGTAGATGTAAAGCATGGTTTAGAGATTTATGAGCGTGTTTTTACAACCAATACGAACTATGCACATCAAGAAATTTCTGATTGGATTGACTTAGAAAAGTTTGCCAATAAAGTAGGTTTTCCTGTGCATGGTATTATTATAAGTAATTCAGATAAATCTGTTTTTTATAAAGACATTACGACTTGGAAGCAATTACAAATTGCTTTTGAGGAGTTAAAGAAAAGTGTTTTCTTAGTTTGTGTGGAGACCGACATGAGAGCTCATCGAAACCCAACTCGAATGTCGGTTATCCGGCAACTAGCAGAAAAATTGGTGGAGAAAATAAAATCAAAGTGCCCCAATTGTAATACACCAGGCTTTGGAGTTACCTCTACCATTTTTGGGCTACCATGCGAGTGGTGTGGAGCTCCAACAAATTCAATTGCAACTTATGTAAAAGAGTGTACTAGTTGTGGTTTTAAAGAACACGAAACCAGAAAAGACAAAACCACTGAAAGTGCCGAATTTTGTTACCAATGCAATCCTTGAACCAATGATTTTTAACGACATACATAAAGCAAAAGCAATTTTAGAAAAAGGAGAGGTGGTTGCCATACCAACGGAAACAGTGTATGGCTTGGCTGCCAATATTTTTGATACAGAAGCTTTAAAAAAAATATACCAAATCAAGCAACGTCCGGCTCAAAACCCATTGATTGTTCATATTGGACAAACCAAATGGTTAGAAGTAATTTGCTCTGAAATTCCAACCAAAGCATACCAATTAATGGAGGCTTTTTGGCCTGGTCCTTTGACCATTATTTTGCCGAAAACGGATAAAATCAATGCAATTGTTTCTGCCAATCAAACAACTGTAGGTGTTAGAATGCCTGCACATGCCAAAACTTTAGAGCTTTTGCAAAATTTAGATTTTCCTGTAGCTGCACCAAGTGCCAATCCGTATACCAAAATTAGTCCTACTACAGCACAAATGGTAGATCAATTTTACCAAGGAAAGCTACCAATTTTAGAAGGTGGTGCTTGTAAAAGCGGATTAGAGTCAACCATAGTGGCTTTGGAAAACAACCAAGTGATTTGTTTGCGTTTGGGTGCCATTAGTTTGGAACAATTAGAAGAAGTTTTAGGAGAACCAGTTTCTTTAAAAAACAATGGGCAAACCCAAATGATTGCTCCAGGTTTGGCAAAAAAGCATTATGCTCCAAATACTCCATTGGTGGTTTTAGAGCAATTGGATCAAATTCCGATAGAATTGACCAATAAAAAAGTTGCCCGAATTTTACCAAGCGGAAAAAAAGAGCATGTAAACGACTTTGTATTAAGTACAGAGGGTAGTTTACAGCAAATGGCAGAAAATTTTTATGCCACTTTGTTCGCAGTAGATCAAATGAATTTTGATGTTATTTTCATAGAAAAATTTCCTAACACACAACTAGGCAGAGCTTTAAACGATCGTTTAGATCGAGCAAAGTTTCAACAAGAATTAAGTATATTATGAATTTAGAACTTCTTCAAGATAATTTAACCAACCCGGCTTTACTGTTTTTTATTCTCGGAATTTTGGCAGTAAGGTTAAAAAGTGATTTAGAAATACCATCTAATTCCTCCAAATTTATTTCGTTGTATCTTTTGTTTGCCATTGGCTTTAAAGGTGGACAAGAGTTGGCTCATAGCCATTTAGATGCGAGTATTTTATGGACAATGTTATTCGGAATCCTTATTGCTGTGGTAATACCTGTATATACCTTCTTTTTGTTAAAAACCAAGTTGAGTGTAGAAAATGCAGGAGCAATTGCGGCAGCTTATGGCTCGGTAAGTGCTGTAACTTTTGTTACTGCGGTAACATTTTTAGAAATTCAGCAAGTAGAGTTTAGCGGACACATGGTGGCTATCATGGCATTAATGGAAGCACCTGCCATTATTGTTGGGGTGATATTGATCAAAATTTTTGGGAATGGTGCCATAAATGACCAAGCCAAAATGGGGAAAATTATCAAACACTCATTTACCAACGGTAGTGTATTTTTAATTATAGGTAGTTTGATAATTGGCTACTTGGCAAGCGACCAACAAGCCATGGGTATCAAACCTTTTACGACAGATATTTTCAAAGGATTTTTAGCCATCTTTTTATTAGATATGGGAATTGTATGTGGCAAAAAGATTGAAGATTTTTTAAAGTCAGGTTGGTTTACTACCGCATTTGCCATCCTCATACCATTAATTAATGGAGTTTTGGTAGCTTGGATTACCCAGTTTTTTTGTAGCAACCCGGGTGACCGATTTATGTTTGCCATCTTGGCAGCAAGTGCATCTTATATTGCTGTACCTGCAGCTATGAAAATTACTGTACCAAAGGCCAATCCCGGAATTTATATTCCAATGGCATTGGCAGTAACCTTTCCGTTTAATATTACCATCGGAATGCCTATTTATTATGCCATCATCCAAGGTTAAACTTGGTTAAGATAGTGTTTTTCATTTTTTGTGTTGGCTCCTGCCTCATCTTACACGTTTTAAGAATTGGGCAGGAGTTTTTTTAGTATCCTACTGCGGTATCGTCTCCTCTATAATCTGCTCCGGCTTGTAAGGTTCCGTTTGGTAATACCAAAATAGCATCTACTTTACCCAAAATAGGTGTGTTTTTTTCAGTAATCACGTAACCTTTTTTAATGAGTTGTTTTTTTGTTTTTTCGGAGAATCCATTAGGTTCCAAAACCAATTCATTTGGTACACCTTGATGATGAAACCTCGGAAAATTTACTGCCTTTTGCATGTTCATTTTAAATTGATGGACATTTAAAATAGTTTGCATTACCGAAGTGATGATGGTTGACCCACCTGGTGTACCCACTACCATCCATAATTTACCTTCTTTTTCAATAATAGTAGGTGTCATAGAACTTAACATCCTTTTTCCTGGAGCTATAGCATTGGCCTCAGCTCCTACCAATCCAAACATGTTCGGGACACCAGGTTTTGCAGAAAAATCATCCATTTCGTTGTTTAAAAAAAAGCCTAACTCTTCTACATAAATTTTACTTCCGTATGCATCGTTTATGGTGGTAGTTGCTGCTATGGCATTTCCTTCAGCATCTACAATAGAATAATGGGTAGTTTCGGTTGATTCGTGAACCAAAATATTTCCATGATTTATTTTTGATATCGGAGTTGCTTTCTTTGACTGAAAAGTCGACATTCTTTCTTTTAAATAAGATGGGTCTAAAAGTTTTTGGGTTGGAATTTTTACAAAATCAGGATCTCCTAAATAAAAGTTTCTATCAGTATAAGCCCTTTTACAGGCTTCAGCTATTAAATGAATGTAAGAATCGTCATGTTTTGTATGTTTTTGAATTGATTTACTTTCTAACATTCCAAAAATTTGACCCAAAGTTATGCCGCCACTGCTAGGTGGAGGCATGGAATAAATTTGCAAATCTTGAAATCGAAAGGCTATTGGTTTTCTCCAAACTACTTGGTAATTTTTCAAATCCTCTAAAGTGATGATTCCGCCTTTTTGCTGTAAAAAGGCCACCAATTGTTGACCAATTTCTCCTTCGTAAAATGCTTTTTTTCCTGATTTCTGAATTTTTTTCAAGGTATTGGCTAATGCCAAATATCGAATGGTATCTCCCGGAGCATACACTTTAGATAGTAGAGATTCATTCCCATTAGTTTCGATTAAAATAGGTCGATATTTTGTTAATCGATCTGCTTGTTTTTGGGTCACCACTACCCCTCGTAATGCCAATTGTATGACGGGTTCTACTATTTGTTCCCAAGATAACTTTCCAAATTTTTGATGCACTTCCCAAACTCCAGCTATGGTTCCGGGTACGCCAACTGCCAACGGACTATGGGTACTTAATCCGGAAATTACGTTTTTACTTTCATCTAAAAACATTTCTTTATGTGCTGCCATTGGTGCTTTTTCTCGGTAATCTAAAGTGCCAATTTCTCCATTGTTTTTCCGATACACCATAAAGCCACCACCTCCAATATTTCCTGCATACGGATAGGCAACTGCCAATGCCAATTCGGTGGCAACCATGGCATCAAAAGCATTGCCTCCTTGCTTTAAAATTTGAATTCCAATTTCAGAGGCCTCTTTTCTAGCAGAAACCACCATGGCATGGGGTGATTCAACTACTTTTTGTCCGTAGAGGAAAGGAAATAAAAAAAGTACTAAAAAGTACTTTCGAGTTCTTTGATTTTTAGTGTGCATTGTTGTTGTAAATCCTGAAAAAATTGAAAAAATTCTTGTTCCATTTCGGTTTCCCATATTTGCAATTCTTTGGTTGCAAATTGCATTTTCGATTTAAAACCTGTTCGGTAATCCATTTGATATAAAATTCGTTGCATTCCTTGGATACTTTGGTAACTTACCAACCAATTATCTGCAATCATGTGTTTGCTCATGCGTTGAATTTTGTCTGGCAACAAATCTCGATGTTCTTGTAATAATTGGTAAAAGTTATTAGCAAATGCTTCCAGGCTATTCTGGTGGAATTTACCCCAATTTTTGGCCAAAAAATAATCGTAATACATGTCGGTGATGACACCCGAATAATGTCCGTAGTTCTCATGCAAACGATGTTTGGTTTGTCTAAAAACAGGGTGTTGATCGGTATAAAAATCGATAAATCGATGCAGTAAAATTCCTTTTTGAATTTTATCCGGATATTGCAAATATTGGTTTCCTCTTACCACATCTGCCATAAAGTTACCTATGATACGAAAGGTATCATTTCCGGATAAATAAATATGTGCTAAAAAATTCATTGCAACTAAGATAGTATTTTTTTTATATCGAACATGATTTGGTTATTTTTGGGTTTTTGAAATAATTTACAATTCACAATATTCAACTTATGACATTGATCAAATCAATATCCGGAATTCGAGGCACTATTGGTGGTGCTCCTAATGATAATTTAACACCATTAGATGCAGTAAAATTTGCTGCAGCCTATGGCACTTGGCTAAAAAGTCACTTTGCCAACCAAAAATGTACTGTGGTAATCGGAAGAGATGCCAGAATTTCAGGACCAATGATACACGATTTGGTGATGCAAACCCTGGTTGGATTAGGAATTGATATCATTAATTTAGGATTGTCTACCACACCAACGGTGGAGGTAGCGGTGCCTTTAGAAAAGGCACAAGGTGGAATCATTTTAACTGCTTCACACAATCCAAAACAATGGAATGCCTTAAAATTGTTGAACGAAAAAGGGGAGTTTATATCTGCGGCAGACGGTGCCATTATTTTAAGTTTGGCTGAGAAAGAAGAATTTCACTTTGCAGAAGTTGACGATTTGGGAACTATAACGGACAATGATGCCTACATGGACATCCATATTGAAGAAGTTTTGGCTTTGCCACTGGTGCAGAAAGATTTGGTGCAAAGCAAGTCATTTAAAGTGGTAGTGGATGGTGTGAATTCTTCGGGAGGAATTATCATCCCTAAATTATTGAAAGAATTGGGAGTAGAAGTGGTGGAGTTGTATTGCGAACCCAATGGACATTTTCCGCACAACCCGGAACCTTTAAAAGAGCACTTGACAGATATTTGCCAAAAAGTAATAGAGGAAAAGGCTGATTTTGGCATTGTGGTAGATCCTGATGTTGATAGATTGGCTTTTATAGATGAAAAAGGAGAGATGTTTGGAGAAGAATATACCTTGGTAGCTGTTGCAGATTATGTGTTGGGTAAAACTCCCGGAAATACCGTTTCCAATTTATCGTCTTCCAGAGCATTGCGTGAAGTTACCCAAAAGCATGGAGGGACTTACCAAGCAAGTGCAGTAGGGGAGGTGAATGTGGTAGAATTAATGAAAGCAACCAATACCATCATTGGAGGAGAAGGAAATGGTGGAATTATTTATCCGGAGTTACATTACGGTAGAGATGCTTTGGTGGGTGTTGCTTTGTTTTTAAGTTATTTGGCAGAGAAAAACCAAAACGTTTCCGAGATTAGGGCATCATTACCTAGCTTTTTTATGAGCAAAAATAAAATTGAACTTACACCACAAATCAATGTAGATGAAGTGCTGAATCAAGTACAGCAAAAATATGCTTCAGAGGAAATTACTACCATTGATGGTGTAAAAATTGATTTTGCAAATAGTTGGGTGCATTTACGAAAGTCCAACACCGAGCCTATTATTCGTATTTACACCGAAGCAACTTCGCAAGAAGATGCAGATTCTTTGGCAGTTCGATTTGTTTCGGAATTAAAGGAGTTTTCCGGGATATGAGAGGTTTATCGATTGGAATTTTTTTGCTTTTTTTTGGTTTGGTGGGATGTAACAGTGTTGCTTCCTATCAAGCACATTTACAAAAAGAATTAACTCCAGAGCAGCAAAAAAAAGACATTCGTTTTGCCCAAAAAAAAATCAATAAATTACATCCAAGCATCGATTGGTATTTGCCAAAAGGAGCTTTTGACCATTCGATGGATAGTTTGGTTGAAGCAACTAAAAACTTTAAAAAACCAAACGATTTATTTTTTCAGTTAAGTCCGTTAGTAGCTCAAGTAAGGCAAGGACACATGCGATTAGGTTTTTTACCGGAAAAAGTCACCAAGCAAGAAGCCAAAAGAAGAAAGAAATTAGGCATGGGGCCAATGTCACAAGTCCCTATCATTTTGCATGATGAAAAATTTTATTTAAGCAGAAATCTTTCAGGCGATTCTACCATCAAGGTAGGTTCACGTTTTTTAAAAATCAACGGAATTAGTTTGGACTCTTTATACCAAAAACATCGAAAAACCTATACTTCTGATGGTTTTAACCAAACGTATTTTCCGTATCGATTTCAAAGAAGTTTTTCCAACATTTATGCTTTAGAATTCGGATTTTTAGATAGTTTGCAATGCACTTTTTCTTGGAAAGATAGTGAGTATACTAAAATGGTTCATCGCAAGAAATCGGTGGAGAATAAAGAAAAGACTTCTTCTAAAACCACAAAAGACACCACAAAAGTTATTTCTACCAAGCAAATTACCTTTTCTAAAAAAGAAAACATCCGAAAGAAAAAAAGAATTTTTGGTTACGATGTTGCCTCTTCAAAATTTCAAAGAGAATTGCAATGGATAGGAAAAGATTCTGCCGTGGCATATCTAAAAATTAGGGGATTTTCTAAAGGAAGATATCGCAAAGCCTACCAACAAATTTTTGATGAAATTACGCAAAAGCAAGGCAAATATTTGGTAATTGATTTGCGTGATAATCCAGGAGGATTGTTAAATGAAATTACGGAATTATACAGCTATTTGAGCGATAAGCCTTTCCAAATGATTGATACACCTACAGTGGTTTCAAAAACATCCATGTTATCACCGTATTGGAATACCGCACCATGGTATGCTTATCCCATAGCGGTTCCTATGTATCCGTTTTTTGCGGTTTTCCAAACGATAAAGACAAAAAAAACGACACAAGGTACTTACCAATATGCCTTGGAAAGTTCTAAAATTAAAACTCCGAAACCAAACAATTTTAAAGGAGAAGTTTTTGTATTGATTAACGGTGGTAGTTTTTCTGCCTCGTGTTTGTTTTCTTCCATGGTGCAAACTGAGAGGAGAGGAATTTTAATAGGAGAAGAAACCGGTGGTACCGCTCACGGAACGGTTGCTGGTTTTATGCCAGTGTATCGTTTGCCAAATTCAAAATTGCCATTGCGATTAGGAATTATGGATATTCGTCCGGTTAAAGTAAAAGGAGTTGAGGGAAGAGGTGTGCTTCCGGACATAGAACTTTTACCAAGTTTAGAAGATAAATTACAACGAAAAGACCCTGAATTGGGTTGGGTTTTGAATAAGTTACAAAAGTAATCATTGCAAAAGTAGTATTTGTAATTGGTGTAAATACTGTATTTTTATGACCAACTAACCAAACTAAAATACCATGAGTGAAACATCTGCACCAAAAGGTTTTGTAAACAAAGCTTTGGACTTTATTGAGAAAAAAGGAAACAAACTTCCTGATCCGGCCATCCTATTTTTAAGTTTGATGGTTTTGATTTGGGTGTTGTCTGCTATTTTTTCGGGAGTCAGTTTTTCTGAAATCGACCCAAGGACAGGTTCAGCTATTGAAATTGTCAATTTATTAAGTGGAACTTCATTGGCAGCTTTTTTGTCAAATATGGTTACTACATTTACCAGTTTTGCTCCACTCGGAATTGTGTTGGTTGCCATGTTAGGAGTAGGAGTTGCGGAACACTCAGGCTATATTAATGCGGGCTTAAAAACCATGTTAGGAGTTACACCAAAATTCTTATTAACTCCCATGTTAATTTTGGTTGCAATTGTTTCGCATACCGCAACCGATGCCGGTTATGTATTGGTTATTCCATTAGGAGGAGTGATTTTTTATGCTGCTGGCAGACATCCGTTGGCTGGTATTGCAGCTGCTTTTGCAGGAGTTTCCGGTGGATTTAGTGCAAACTTTATTCCTTCTGGGATAGATCCATTACTGCAAGGATTTACCCAATCTGCTGCACAAATTATCGACCCGAATATTCAACTTAATCCACTAAATAACTGGTTTTTTACTTCTGCTTCTACTTTATTAATTGTTTTGGTAGGATGGTTTTTAACCGACAGAATTGTTGAGCCTCGATTGAAAAAAGTTGAGGTGGTAATTGAAGATAATGAAGAGCCAACGATGGATGCGTTGACTTCTAAAGAAAGAATAGCGTTTTGGGTTGCCTCAACATCCATGTTTTTATTGTTAATCGGTTTGTTTTTTTGGGCTAAAGGAGAAGATTCTGCATTACGAGCTGAAAGCGGAAAACTTACCGATTTGACCGCTCCGTTAATGCGATCGATAGTGCCAATTATTTTTGTGGTTTTTTTAATTCCGGGTGTGATTTACGGATTTTTATCAGGAGCTTATAAAGAGTCGAAGCAAGTAATTGCTGGCATGACCAAGTCGATGAGTGGCATGAGTTATTATATAGTGATGGCTTTTTTCTGTGCTTTGTTTATAGATGCATTTGCCAAATCAAACTTAGGAGCTTTATTGGCTTTAAAAGGTGCCACTTTTTTACAATCGTTACAATTGGCATCTGGGGTTACTATAGTTGGAATTGTATTGTTAACCGCTTTTGTAAATTTATTTATTGGTTCCGCATCTGCCAAATGGGCTTTGATTGCTCCAATTTTTGTTCCAATGTTAATGCAACTGGGAATTTCTCCTGATTTAACTCAAGCTGCTTACAGAGTAGGCGATTCGGTTTCTAACATAGTTACGCCTTTAATGCCTTATTTTCCTTTGGTAGTGGTATATTGTCAAAAGTATGTGAAGTCTACCGGAATTGGAACATTGGTTTCCATGATGATTCCTTATTCCATTGCATTTTTATTGTTGTGGACAATCTTCTTGTTAATTTATTGGATGATTGGTTTCCCGTTAGGAGTTCAAGCTTCTTACGAATACATAGTTCCATAGTCTAGAAAATCAACATCTTAAATTTACTCTGTGGTCAAACGGATTTATTTCGCAAACATCACAGAGTTTTTTATTGCAAATGCTTAGGTTTTGTACCCGCATGTTTCCATCGGTTGTGTGTCCACAAATAATAAGCAGGTGCTTCTAAAATCTGCTGCTCTACTTTTCTTATGTAAGCTTCTGAAAGTGCATAATTTTGAAAATCTTTTGGAGTTTCAGTCATCATTTCAAAAGAAGCTTGGTAGTATCCTCTTTTGATTTTCTCTACTTTCATGTATACAATTGGCAAGTTCATTTTTTTGGCAATTTCTTCTGCTCCTACGTGTACTGGTACTTCTACACCAAAAAAAGTTGTCCAAAATTTAGATAAATGCCAAACAGGAGATTGGTCAGCAATAAATCCAAAAGTAGCTGGAGTTGGGTCTTTTTCCAATTTTTTCATCACTTTAAAGGTGTCGTTGGTAACCACCAATTTTGCTCCAAATTTGGTTCTAATTTTATTTACAAATAAATCAAAGTAAGGCTGATTGATTTTTTTGTAAACAATATAACTGTCAATTTTAGTATATAAATGCAATAAACTAGTCCATTCATAAGTTGCATAATGGGCATACATTAAAATGATTTTGGAATGTTTTTTTGCAAGCTCTTGTATAAACTCCGGATTGGTAACCACAAATCTTTTTTGAAACTCTTTCTCACTGCTCGTCAATCCTTTATTTAATTCTAAAAACATATCGCAAAAATGCTGGTACGATTGAAAAGCAATTTTTTGAATTTGTTGTTCTGTGTAATCCGGAAAAACCATTTTTAAATGTTTGATGACTAATTTTTTGCGATAGCCAACAATATAATACAAAAAAACAGCAAAAATGTCGGACAAAATATAAGTTACTCTAAAAGGTAACAACGAAACCAAAAACAAAAACGGATAAGCCATCCAAAATGCAAACTTTTGCATGTGATATTTTTTTGCAAATATAGCATCCATTTTTCGGAGTAAAAAATGAGAGGTTTGTAGGTGCATCCAACAGATATTCCTTATTTTTCCCAAAAAAAATAACCAATGGGAGAAACTATTTTTTATGTATTAATCGCAGCAAATGTATTGGCAAGTTTTCAGGGATTTCAGAATGAGAGCTTTTTCAGAAAATACGAATTTCATATCGCAAGTATTAGAGCAGGTGAAAAATGGCGAATGTTAAGCAGTGCATTTTTACATGTAGATATAGCACATTTGGCTTTTAACATGATTACCTTTTACTTTTTTGCACCGATGTTGTACCAAACTTTACCGGTTTTTAGCTTTTTGTTAATTTATTTCGGAAGTTTGTTAGGAGGAAGCTTACTCAGTTTATGGTACCATCAAAACGAACCTTATTATCGTGCAGTTGGAGCCTCCGGAGCTGTTTCCGGGATTATATATGCCACTATAATGTTATATCCGGAACTTGATTTGTATCTCTTTTTTATACCAATTCCAATTCCTGCTTATATTTTCGGAGTGGGATATTTGGTTTATTCCATTTATGGAATGAAAAATAGTATTGGAAATGTGGGACATACCGCTCATTTAGGTGGAGCGATTTCTGGATTTCTTGTGTTGTTGGCACAATATCCATCGATTATATTCCAAAACACCTTAATGTTTGGATTGTTGTTAATTCCGATTTTGGTGTTATTCTTTTTACTTTGGAAAGAGAAAAAATAAAATGGCACAACATTTGTCTAGATAGGTTATTCTAAATTCACAAAAAATGAAAAAGTTAATAGTATTGTTAAGCTTAGGTTTGTTAACTAGTCTAGGTTTGGCTCAGGAAGTAAAGTCGCCTAACATTTCCGTTCAAGGAGAGGGTAAAATTAAAGTTGCTCCCGATCAGGTAAAGTTTACGGTAGCCATTGAAAACACAGGTAAATCGGCAACAGAAGTAAAAAAACTAAATGATGAAACCATCAAAAAAGCCATGGGTGTTATCAAAAAATTCCAAATTGCAGCTTCTGATTATAAAACTACTCAAGTATACTTTAGCAGATACCAAGATGGCAAAACCAAAAAGGAAATGTATCGGGCATACCAAAGTATTGAAATTTTGGTAAAAAAATGGTCTGATTACGATTTAATCACTAACGATTTGATGCAGGCTGGGATGAATAACTTGCAGCAAGTGGAGTTTTTATCATCTCAAATAGAGGCTTTAAAATCAGAAGCTAGAAAAGCAGCCATGCGTGATGCACTACAAAAAGCAAAAGATTATGTAGAAGTTTTGGGTTTAAAAGTGGGCAAACCTTTGCAAATTATTGACCATTTTTCTTCTTTTTATCCACCACCAATGTATAAAAATGTAGCAATGGCCATGGAAATGGAAATGGATGCAGTGCAGGAAACCTTAGCTCCCGGAGAAATTGAAATCAAAGCCCAAGTGCAAGTTTATTTTGGGATAGAATAAAAATGATTATTCGTTATAATGATTTGGAATGTCGGTTGGCATTCCTTTTTTTGTTTTACAAAAGGTAAAAAATGTTAAAGCAATGGCATGCCCATTCCTTTTTTGTTATTTTTGAGTGTTTAAACCTATTATTATGCGAGCATTATTTCTTTTTGGTTTGAGTTTGTTTTTTGTGGTAACAAGTTGTCAAGATGATTTAGATGATAAATTATTGCCATTAGACTTACAATCGAGAGATTTTATATGGAAAGGAATGAATTTGTACTATTTGTGGCAAGGGCAGGTTCCGGATTTGGCCGATACCCGCTTTCAAACCCAAACCCAATTAAACCAGTACATCCAAGGATTTGCTTCTCCAGAAGCATTGTTCGATAATTTGTTGTTCGAAAAAGGAACTACCGATAGATTTAGTGTGATTTTTAACGACTATACGGTGTTGGAACAAATCCTATCCGGAAGTAGTGCAACCACCGGAATGGATTATGGTTTGCGATTTAAGCAAGGCAGTACTACCGATATTTTCGGATGGGTTAGGTACGTAATGCCAAATACCGATGCAGCTTCTAAGGGTGTTCAAAGAGGAATGATATTTCATGCGGTAAACGGAACCCCATTAACTGCTTCAAATTATGTGAGCTTATTGTCGCAAAACTCTTTTACCATTAACTTAGCCGATTTTGATGGTGGTAATATTACTCCAAACGGACAATCTATCGCATTAAGTAGAGCTCCTTATAACGAAAATCCGGTTTTGGTAAGCAGCGTAATTCCGCAAGGAGATAAAAAGATTGGCTATTTGATGTACAATGGTTTTTTTACTAATTTTGAAACCCAGTTAAACCAAGTATTTGCCAACTTTTTGTCGCAAGGAGTTACCCATTTGGTAGTAGATTTACGATATAATTCAGGTGGATCTGTAGCCACTTGCACCAGATTGGCGAGCATGATTACAGGACAATTTACCGGACAAATTTTCGCTTCGCAACAATGGAACCAAAAAGTAATGAACTTTTATGCTTCGCAAAATAATTCCGAAGCATTAATCAACCGATTCACGACTTCTTTAGGAAGTGGAGCTGCTATTAGTAGCTTGCAATTGAATCAAGTAATTGTGTTAACCACACCAAGTTCAGCATCAGCAAGCGAATTGTTGATCAATGGATTAAAGCCATACATCAATGTGGTACAAATAGGTGGGGTGACTTCCGGAAAAAATGTGGGTTCGGTAACCCTATATGATTCTCCTAATTTTACCAAAAACAATGTAAATCCATCTCATAAATATGCCATGCAGCCATTGGTATTAAAAATTGTAAATAAAGATGGCTTTGGAGATTATGCAGATGGAATTTCTCCAAGTGCGAGCAATATACTGGTAGAAAACTTAGGAAATTTAGGTGTGCTTGGTTCACCTTCGGAACCTTTTTTAAATGCAGCTTTGCAATACATTCAAACCAATGGCAGACCAGTTGCTGGTAAAAAAGTAGAGTTGTTTGCTCCCTTGTCAGACAGCAAAAAAATACTTCCGTTTGGTGCAGAAATGTATGTAGAAACCCCTGATTTAGGTGGGTTGAGGTAATGTAATTTTAAGTTAAATGAAATTATGGTTTAAATTCTCAATAATCCTTTTCATTTTAGGTTGTAAAGAGATAAAGGAAAAGAAATACGGTCAACCCATTGAAGGTGATTCATCTTATGAAGTCATTATAAATATAGATAACTTTGAGAAATTTGGTCAATTGACTAATAGAATATTAGAGTTTTCTTGCAGTGATAGTATTCCAAAAATTCAAATCCGACAAAAAAATAGTATTGCGAATTTGTACATTAACTTAGATTGTGACCCAATTCCATTTGACCCCAAAAGTAATTACTATTTGCTTTATAAAGATGGAAATTTCATTGGTCTGGAAAATGATGTAATTTCAAATAGTCAACAAGAGGTAAAGGAATATTTTGAAAGTAACTTTATTTATCCAAAATACGATAATAGTAACTCTTCTCCATTTTGTTACTTAATTATTATAGAAGCTAGTAAAGATGAAAAAACAGCAGGTTTATCAGAGCTAATTAATAATTTGATCATAGCTTATGACGCATTAGATACTAATTTACCATTGATTATTCATTTCTGGAATGAAGTATCTCCACCACCACAAGCTCCTACTTCTATTTAAAATAACATAATATTACTCCACCCCAATCCATTCCATCCATAAATCAAATTTTTCTTCTTTCTTGTTGGCAATTAAAAAGCTAATTTGTTGGATGGTTTCTCCTTTAAAATTTCCAATATTTAATTTTCGACCTCTGTATTGGGGATAAAAATCACCAATATTTAATCTAATGGTTTCCCAAACACCGGAGGTGGCAAAGGGTTGCACATAAGCCTCCGGTTGTAAAGGATTTTCTTTGATTCTAAACTCGTATTTTTTACCATCCCCTTTTATTCGCAAAACAATGTAAGAATGGTTTTTTGTAATTGGCATATTGGTATTCAATTGAACGGATGCAAAACCTCCATTATTTTCTAAAGATACTTTTCCAGAAAAATGGCCATGTCCTTCTTTTGTGATTTGTAAACTACTGCTCGAAATTCCACCCATCACACCATCATTAACAATTCTCCAATCTTTTGTATTAGAATTTTCTGAAAAAGTGTAAATACGATCCATGGTAAACAAGTTTAGGACAAGAATTATTGCAATTATTTTAAACATATTTATCTTTTTGTCGGTAACAAGTAAATATACTAAAATAACGTGAGTTCAACATAAGAAATATAATTAAATATTTGATATTGATGGTTTTATGTTGTTAAATATAGAGTTTTCTCTGTGTAACTTTGTGTATACTTAGTGCATTTTGTGTTATAGCTATTTTGTTGTTGCACAAAAGTCACAAAGAAGCCACAGAGAACCACAAAGTGTTTCTCACAAACTAATTTATATCGAACTCATGTTAAAATAAAAACTGAATGCCTAATTTCACATTAGTACCTAAAGTGGTAAAACCAATGTTTTCTACAAATTTTTCATTCAATACATTGTGGATTCTTCCTGTAAATTGCATGCGATCATTCCAACGGTGTTGAAAATTGATATGCAATAAATGATAGGCATCTAACCCAATGTTTTGAACTGTAAAAGTAGTTCCGTCAAAAAATGCGTCTTGTCTGTCACTCACCCATTGGTGTTCTATGCCAACATAACTTTTGGTAAATTGATATCCAAGTTGTTGGTTTATTTTGTGTTTAGGAATCAATCTGTTTAAGGCTTCCGGGACTTCTGTAAAGGTATAATTTGCTTGATAATTCCATTGGTTTTGTCCCCATTCAACACTAGTTTCCAAACCTCTTACTTGGTTAATTCCGGCTACGTTAATGTACTGAGATACAAAAGTATCCGGGTCAAAACTAAATTGAATGCTATTATCTTCTTCTCTAACAAAAACATTCACTTGCCATTTTAATGATTTTTTTAACCATTGGGTTTCGATGCCAAATTCAGCAGTTTTGTTTTTTTCAGGAGTCAAATTGGTATTGCCGAATGGAGAATACAATTGGTACAAACTTGGCACCACATATGCTGAGCTGTACGAGCTCATTAATTTTAAAGGCAATGTTGCAAATTGATACGATGGGTTGGCATGGAATACCCATTGTGCATCGTATATGCTGTGAATGTGCGAACGAACTCCGGTATTTAAACCCCATGTATTGCTTTGGTACACCACACTCGTATATGGATCGATGTTATTAAACTTGGCATTGCTTTGTAAAATTTCGTCAAACGGAGTGGTACTTTGCATGTCGTGAAACTGACTTTGTACTCCGGTAACAACAAACCATTTTTGGTTGAGTTCGTACTTATGAAAAATATCTAAGGATAAGTTACGTGAAGCATAGCTGTAATTTTGCATGGCATTGGCAAAACTGCTGAATTCTGAAAAATCTCTTTGCACTTGATTAAACCCGGCTTGTAATTTTAAAATGCCTTTTCGGTGTTTATAGGTGGGATTTAATTGAAACCTCCAATTTTCAATGGTTCCTACATTTTCAGCCACATCATGGGTGTTGGTATTGTCAAAAGCTGCATCGTACTGGTTTTTTAAACGATCATAGCCAATCCACGATTGTAACTGCCATTTGGCATTCCATTGGTAAGAGAGTTGTGTACTTGCATTCATTCTACTATGTCTGTCTGCTTCTGCATTTGGGATATTTGCTTGCGAAATTCCACTTACTTCTTGGTGGTTTAATTGGATCTGAACCCCCAATTTTTCTTTAGAAAAACGAACACTTCCACCTTGTTCAACTTCATAGGCTTTGGCTCTAAATTGTTCCTGGCTGTTTTGGGTGCCCAAACGGAAATATGCCAAACCACTGTTTTCTTTTCCTGCTTTTTTGGTCAAAATGTTGATGACACCAGTGGCAGCTCCACTACCGTATAAAGTAGAAGCAGCACCTTTCATTACTTCAATGGCTTCAATTTGTTCAACCGGAAGCAAACGCAAATCAAATTCATGCGTAATTCCTGAAGCATCAGTTACCGGAATGCCATCAATTAAAATCAATACTTGTCGATTTCTTCCTCCTCTTAAGTAATAACTCAAATTTTTTCCGGTAGCACTCTGGCTTCCATTAATTTCTAAGCCTACTACCGTGTTTAAGACTTGTGCAACCGATTGTCCGGCACGCTGTTGCAGTTGTTCAGAGGTAATTTTCTCGATAATTTTTCCGGATTGCTCCCTTTGCATTGGGAATTTGGTGTTTGAAATTACCACCTCTTTTAAGCCAATAGTGTCTTGGCTCATTTGTGCATACAAAAAAGGCATGCTTGTCAGCAAAAATGCCGACATTAAAATGTTTTTTTTCATTTTAATAAAATTAAATTTTAATAAAATGGGAAACAAAAGTGTAGAATATACCCTGCACTCAAACCTTTTTTCCCGAAAGTTTGTACTCATAGTAATGGGCAGGTCTCCTGGCTTGCATCTTGTTGTTCACCTTCCCATCAAAGTTTCCTTTAACAGTGGTATGCAGATAACTACAAGTGTTTTTAGCTTACAGTTGCGGGTACAGCTCCCGAATTACACGGGATTCCCTTTTAAGAATTTTTGGAAAAACCCAAAAATCCACCTCAAAACCGCTGCAAAGCTACATTTTTAAATGGAATAATAAAGTCATGTGTGATATTAAAACATATATGAACCAATTTATCTAAAACAAACTATTCCTAAACCCAAATTAAAAATTGGTTGCTAACCTTTCTAAATGTGTACTTTTGTAGCAAATTTTAGATATGAAGCATCTATTTTTTGGTATTTTGTTTTTTTTATTTTCATGTAAGGAGAAAGACTCAAAAGACCTTGCCTTTGCAGACCTAATGAACAACGAAGTTCAGTTTGCTAAGGGTTTGGTCATCAAAACGTATCCACAATATTACAAAGTGATGGTAAAGAATGTGTTTGAAAACAATGCCAAAACCTTTACTTATATCTTTCATCGAGAAAAAGCGATAATTCCGGATAGTTTAAAGTTTTATCCGCATATTACTATTCCGGTAAATAAAATGGTGGTTACCTCTACCACCCATATTCCTGCATTGGAGTTATTAAATAAGCAGCATCATATTGTTGGCTTTCCGCAGCTTGATTATATTTCATCTGAAAAAACCAGAAGTTTGATTGATGCAAAAAAGATTATAGAAGTTGGCAATAACCAACAATTAAACATAGAGATGCTTTTGCAATTGCAACCAGAAGTACTGGTTGGATTTGGGGTAGATGCAGAGTCTGCCACCTATCAAAAATTACAACAAAATGGTATTCCGGTTTGTTATAATGCCGAGTGGAGAGAGCAACACCCATTAGGTAGAGCAGAGTGGATCAAGTTTTTTGGGGTTTTAACGGACGATTTGCCTAATGCCACACAAAAATTTGATGAAATCAAACAAAGTTATTTGGCCTTGCAGCAAAAAGCAAAGCAAGCCAAAACTACTCCAATAGTCATGAGTGGTAGTGATTTTCAAGGAATTTGGTATGTGCCACAAAAGGATAGCTGGGCTGTGAAAGTATTATATGATGCCAATGCCAAATATTTATTCAACCAATTTAAAGGTTCAGGAAGCGAAAAATTGAGTATGGAAGTGGTGTTGCAACAAGCTTCACAGGCATCTTTTTGGATTGGTACCGGACAGTATGAAACCAAAAATCAATTATTGCAAAGCTTGCCCTCTTTTAAAGATTTTGAAGCTGTAAAGCAAAACAAAATGTTTACCTCAAGTAGTAAAAAAGGACCAACAGGTGGTATTTTATTTTACGAGTTGGCTTCGATGCGGCCCGACTTGGTGTTGGAAGACTTAATTCGTATTTTGCACCCTGATTTATTAGCTCCCGGAACTTTACACTTTTACGAATCCTTGCCTTAATTGTTTAAACATTCTCACATATTCACCCTACTAATTGTTACCTTGGTTTTGCTTTGGTTGGCAAGTTTGTTGTTTGGTTCGGTCACTATTACCTTAGGTGATTTTTGGCAAGCTTTTATTGGAGATCCTGTGCAAAAAAGTGATGCGTTAATTTTGTGGGACTATCGTTTACCCAAAAGTATCACAGCCATTTTAGTAGGTGCAGGACTCGGAATTTCAGGTTTGTTAATGCAAACTTTTTTCAGAAATGCATTAGCCGGCCCCTATGTTTTAGGTATTAGTTCAGGGGCAAGTTTGGGTGTGGCTTTGTTGGTAATGGGAAGCATTGGTTTATCCATAGCGGTTTTAAATGCCTGGACCATGATGATAGCTGCAGCATTGGGTAGTTTTTTGGTTTTGCTTTTGATTTTATTGGTGTCCAAAAAAATGGAAGATCCAACCACACTATTAATAGTTGGATTGATGTTTGGAAGTTTTACCGGAGCAGTGGTGGGTATTTTGGCCTATTTTAGTTCTGCAGAAGCTTTACAAAAGTTTACCTTGTGGAGTATGGGATCATTACATCAAATGTCGTGGGAGGCAGTCGTAATTTTATCCATAACTGTTTTTATTGGTTTGGTGATGGCTTACAGCCAAATGAAATCGCTAAACTTGATGTTGCTCGGAAAAAATTATGCCATTTCTATGGGAGTTTCTTGGAAAATTTTTCAGCAAGTAGTGTTGTTATCTACGGCAATTTTAGCGGGTTCTATTACAGCTTTTGTAGGGCCTATTGCTTTTATTGGTTTATCTGTACCACATTTGGCCAGATTATTGTTTCAAACCAGTCAACATTTGGTGCTATTCTGGGGATGTGTATTGATAGGTGCGATATTGTTGTTGTTATGTGATTTGATTGCACAAGTACCTGGTTCGGCTTTAACGTTACCAATTAATGCAGTGACATCTATCATAGGAGCTCCCATGGTGGTTTGGTTGTTGATGCGACAAAAAAAGTTGACTATATAATATGCAAAATTTAGTTCTACAAACCCAAAACCTAAAAGTAGGGTACACCAAAGGGAAAAATATGGTGTGGAGTGTCTCCATTCCTGATTTGCCTATAAGCACAGGTCAATTTGTGGGGATTTTGGGAGCCAATGGTGCAGGAAAATCTACTTTTTTAAAAAGTTTGTTAGGAAGCTTATTGCCATTAGATGGGACTATTCGCTTGCAAGATAAACCAATCACAGATTGGGATGTTCAGGAAAAAGCCAAAGTGATGAGTGCGGTGTTAACCGAAGCCATTCCGAAAACCCAATTAACGGTATTGGAGTTGGTTGCCTTGGGCAGATTGCCACACACCTCTTGGATAGGAAAATTATCTGAGGAAGATGAGCAAAAAGTAACAGAAGCTTTAACTTTGGTAAGAATGGCAGATTTTGCCCATAAAAAAGTATACGAGTTAAGCGATGGACAGTTACAAAAAGTAATGATTGCTAGGTGTTTGGCCCAAGATACTCCTTTGGTTTTGTTAGATGAACCTACTTCTCATTTAGATTTGGTACACAAAGTAAGTGTGTTTAAATTGTTGCAACAATTAGCAAAAGAACAGGGGAAAACTATTTTATTTTCTTCGCACGACTTAGATTTATGCTTGCAATTTTGCGATCAGGTTTTACTGTTTACCCCTAAAGGAGTTTATTTTGACGAACCTTGTAACTTGATTTCCGAAGGAGTATTCCACGATTTATTTCAGGAAGAAGACGTAACTTTTGACGCATCCACCGGAAAGTTTTTAGTGAAAAAATAATTACTCCAAATCCTGCAAGCCACTACTTTTAGCATACCCACGCCATTTTTCAATACATTGTTGCATATCCTGAGGGATTTCAGAATCAAACTGTAATTTTTGATTTGTAACCGGATGTTCAAATCCCAAAGTTTTGGCATGCAAAGCTTGTCGAGGTAAAATTTTAAAACAATTGTCAACAAACTGTTTGTATTTGGTAAACGTGGTTCCTTTTAAAATTAAATTCCCACCATAACGTTCGTCATTAAACAACGGATGTCCAATGAATTTCATATGGGCTCTAATTTGATGGGTTCTACCGGTTTCTAAGGTGCATTTTACCAAAGTTACATAGCCAAAACGCTCCAAAACTTCGTAATGGGTAACAGCCCATTTTCCAAATTTTTCATCTTCAAAAACAGCCATTTGCATGCGGTCTTTTAAGTGCCTGCCAATATAGCCTGTAATGGTGCCTTTGTCCTGCTCCACATTTCCCCAAACCAAAGCTACATATGCACGTTCTGAAGTTTTTTCTGCAAATTGGTTGGATAAGTGTTGTAAGGTAAAATCGGTTTTGGCAACTACCAATAGCCCGGAAGTATCTTTATCTATTCGATGTACCAAACCCGGACGATTGCTAGAGTTTAATGGTAAATTTTGAAAATGGTAAATCAAGCCATTTACCAAAGTTCCGGAGTAATTTCCGTGTCCCGGATGCACCACTAAGCCTGCAGGTTTATTTAGTACAATCAAATGTTCGTCTTCAAAAACAATGTCTAGCGGAATGTTTTCGGGCTCTAATAAATATTCATAAGGTGGATGTTCAAAAACCACTCGAATCACATCCAAAGGTTTTACTTTGTAGTTAGATTTTACCGGTTGGTCGTTAACTAAAATACATCCGTCTTCTGCTGCTTGTTGAATTTTATTACGGGTAGCATTTTCAACCAAACCCATCAAGTATTTGTCTATTCTTAGCAGCGATTGCCCTTTGGCAACTTCAAAACGATAATGTTCAAAACCATCCTCTTCTTGTTCCAAAAAAGTAGCATCAGTTGTCATACGGAACTTCTAATTGATCAATTTTTATCGATTGAATAGAATCCAACTCCTTATCATCATAATAACTAATCTTACCATCTCCCAAAACAAAATCAATTTTGGTGGTTTTTTTCAATTTGGTGCCTGGTTTTAAAGGTTTTCCTTGGTATTTCATTTCCAAAACCATGTCTTTACCTAAAAATGGTTTGTATACAGTATCTCCAACTTGCAAACCAAGTACTTTGAAAGTATTTTCTACATGTCTGAACGATTTTTGCACCAAATCCGGAACGGTTACATAAGCGTAATCACCAGCATTAATTTTCACATACACCTTTCTATTCGGTTTTACTTTACTACCTGGCTTAGGCTCTTGAAACAAAACAACAAATTTTGGTTTGGTAGGGTCGTAGTCTAATGTATCTAACAAAACATAATCTAAATCAACGTTGTCTAACTTGTCCTCTACCTCTTCCATGAGTAAATTAGTAACATTAGGTACTACAACTTCTTGTCCGTGGTTGGTTTGAAATGAAAGCCAGCTAAGAAGTAAAAAAATCAATACTCCACTCAAAACTAATGCCATCGCAAATTGGATCCAAAAATGACGAGTAAAAATAAATTGTATAAAGTTCATCTTTTTAAAACTAGATAACTGCAAAGATAGTTTTTCTATTGTTTGGATTAGAAGGCAATTTCAATTTTAAAAACTAAAAAATTGTGATTTTACGCTCGGAAAATTTTAAACCCTATAGTTTTCCACTTTTCATTAATTATCTTTACCCAATCAAATTTTTGTATTCCAATGACACATTCCAAATTAAGAGTTGCAGTTGTGATGGGTGGTTACTCCAACGAATCGGTGATTTCGCTAAGAAGTGGTCAGTTGATTTTACAACACTTAGATGCTGAAAAATACGAAATTTATCCGGTGCATATTCTGCAAGAGGGTTGGACAGTACAAATAAGCAACCAAGCTTTTCCGATGGACAAATCTGATTTTAGTTTTTTATTTGAGAATAAAAGAATCCATTTTGATGTAGCGGTAAATACCATTCACGGTACTCCGGGTGAAGATGGTCACTTACAGGCTTATTGGGAATTGATAGGGTTGCCTTATACCGGTTGTGGATTTTATCAATCGGCTTTAACGTTTAGTAAGCGAGATACACTATCCGTTTTGGCAAAATTTCAAATACCGAGAGCAAATTCTATTTATC
Source organism: Flavobacteriales bacterium (assembly GCA_018335925.1). Lineage (GTDB taxonomy): Bacteria > Bacteroidota > Bacteroidia > Flavobacteriales > Flavobacteriaceae > Flavobacterium. The sequence continues at coordinate 20,039 of JAGXRF010000017.1, read as the reverse complement.
TATCCGAAGGTGATCAGATAGATACCAATCAAATGATTGAAACTCTTGGTTTGCCATTGATGGTGAAGCCAAATCAGTCTGGAAGTAGTTTGGGAGTTTCTAAAGTAAACGATGTTTCGGAACTGCAAAAAGCTTTAGAAGTTGCTTTTGCAGAAGATGCCAACGTATTGTTAGAAGCTTATTTGAAAGGAAGAGAGTTTTCGGTTGGAGTGATGTTATATCAAAACGAAATTGTTGTTTTAGGAATTACAGAAATCATTCCTCATAACGAATTTTTTGATTACGAAGCTAAATATTTAGGAAAATCAGACGAAGTAACTCCGGCACAACTTCCGGAAGCCTGGGAAAAAGCAATGCACGAAACTACCAAAAAAGTATATCATGCACTTGGTATGCAAGGATTTGCCAGAATAGACTACATCGTAAACAACGAGGTGCCTCATTTTATCGAAATCAACACCAATCCCGGATTGTCTCCACAAAGTATTTTTCCGCAACAAGCTGCTCATGCGGGTTATGCATTTAAAGATTTATTTGACAATGAAATTGCTTTGGCCTTAAAAAAGCAACCTATTTGGAACAGATTAGGAAAAAAATGAAAACATTAACTTTTGAAATAGCAATTAAATCAACCCATACAAAAGTTTGGGATGGTTTGTGGATGCCAGAAAATTATAAAGAGTGGACCAAACCCTTCCATCCGAGTAGTTATTATACAATGGATGTTTGGGAAGTAGGTGCTAAAATTCAATTTTTAACTGCAGATGGGCATGGGATGTATAGCTTGGTAAAGGAATTTGTGCCACATAAAAAAGTTGTTTTTCAGCACTTAGGTGAAATAGAAAATTTTGTAGAGTTAGAAAGTAATCGAGAAAAATGGGGTACTCCATTAGAATCCTACGAAATTTTTGAAGAAGAGATGCAAACCAAACTAGTGGTAAAAGTAGATACACTTCCGGAATATGAAGAAAGCATGAACCGTGTGTTTCCCGAAGCATTGAATCAATTGAAGGAATTGGCTGAAAAGTAAATTACCATCTTTTTATTATCTTTGGATGAGCAACTTTAAAAGTAAATCATGCAAAGAGCAGTTTTTCCAGGGTCTTTTGACCCAATTACTTTAGGACATTTTGATATCATTCAACGTGGGGTTACCTTGTTTGATGAAATTATTGTAGCCATCGGAATTAATGCCGATAAAAAATATATGTTCAATTTGGAACAGCGAAAAAAGTTTATTGAAGATGCTTTTGCTCACGAGCCTAAAGTAAAAGTGATTACTTACGAAGGATTGACCATCGAATTGTGCGAAAAAGTGGAGGCGGAATTTATTTTAAGAGGTTTGCGAAATCCGGCCGATTTTGAGTTTGAAAAAGCCATTGCCCATACCAACCGAAAATTATCAAAAATTGAAACTGTTTTTTTACTTACAGCAGCCAAAACTTCCTATATCAGCAGCAGTATTGTAAGAGATGTGATTAGAAATGGCGGAGATTACCACGTTTTGGTTCCGGATAGTGTAAAATGGTAAACAAATACAGAAATCAGAATTACTGTATTTTACTTCCAACTTCAAATTTCAAATTTCGAATTTCATATCCTCAAATTTCAAATTTTCAAATTCTTTATGAAAATATACCTTCTATCTTTCTTTGTTTTGTTCGGTTTTGCTCAAAATAACTGGAAAACTCCTTTTGAGTTAGGAAATGGCAACCAAACTCCCACTTATGAGGAAATGATGACCTATTTTAATAGCTTAGCTAATCATTTTTCAACCATACAAATTAAAGAAGCAGGTACGTCTGATGATGGAACTCCAATTCACTACCTTGTTTTTGATGCTACCGAGCAATTTAGTTTTAACACCAAGCAATTGAAAATATTGGTTAATAACAATATTCATCCCGGGGAGCCGGATGGGGTAGATGCAAGTATGCAATTGTTAAGAGATTTAGCCATTGGCAAGGTAAAGGTCTCCAAAAATATCTTATTGGTAATCATCCCTGCCTATAACGTAGAAGGTACCAAAAACAGAAACAGTTTTTCCAGAGCCAACCAAAACGGACCGGAAGCTTACGGATTTAGAGGGAATAGTAAAAATTTGGATTTGAACAGAGATTTTATCAAAACAGATTCCAAAAACATGCGAACTTTTGCAAGCATCTTTCACCAAGTACAACCAGATGTTTTTATAGATAATCATGTTAGTAACGGAGCAGATTATCCGTATGTATTTACCCTGATTGAAAGTCATTGGCAAAAATTGGGTGTGGCTTCAGGATCTTTTTTTAAACATATGATGACTCCTGCAATTTTAAAACAGATGGAGCAAAAGAAAATAGAAACCATTCCATATGTAACGGTTTACGGGACAAGTCCGGACAAAGGTTTTCATCAAATGATGGATACCCCTCGTTACTCAAGCGGATATGCTTCGTTATTTGGGAGTTTCTCGTATTTACCCGAAACCCACATGTTAAAAAAATATGCAGATAGGGTAGAAGTTACCTATCAATTTATGTTGGAAACTTACCAGTATTGCCAAATGCAAGCACCATTGATTACCAATTTTGTTCGAAACCACTGGAAAGAATTTACTGCAGGAAGCACCTATCCATTGCAATGGAAATTAGATAGTACGCAATCCAAAACCATCACCTTTAAAGGGTATGAGGCTAGTTATATTCCAAGTAAGGTTACAGGTAAAAACCGACTTTTTTACGACCAAAGCAAGCCTTATGCCAAACAAATTCCGTATTTCGAAAGATACAAAGTGGTAGCTAGCAAAACCATTCCAAAGTATTTTGTAATTCCGCCTTCGGAATATAAGGTGTTAGATTTGATTCATTTGCAAAATATTACCAGTATGGTAATTAAAAAAGACACTTTGATAAAAGTACAAGGCTATTACATAGATGATTTTCAAACCCTTTCACAACCTTATGAAGGACATTATTTGCATAGCAATACCAAAGTAAAAAGTTTTCAGGAAGAAGTTTATTTTCCAAAAGGAACTCATTTAATTTCTACCCAACAACCCGGGGTAAAATACTTGATGGAAACCTTAGAACCAGAAGCCCCGGACTCGTTTTTTAATTGGAATTTTTTTGATAGTATTTTGCAACAAAAAGAAGGCTATTCGGCTTATGTTTTTGAAGATATTGCATGGGAATTATTACAAAGCAATCCAGATTTAAAAATGCGATTTGAGGAAAGAAAAGCAAAAGATGCAGCTTTTGCAGATAATGCAAGAGCCCAATTAGATTGGATTTATCAAAACTCTCCTTATTACGAGAAGAGTCACAAACGATATCCGATTTATAGAATCAATTAAGCCATGCGAAAAATACTACTTCTTCTTTTTGGTTTATTGTTGATAGCATCCTGTGGATGTGGGGAAGAGAAGATTGAAGAGTACCATGACAATGGTCAATTAGCTAGTGTAGGAACTGCAAGAAAAAATTTCATTTATGGCAAATGGCAATTGCATGGTTTGTTAAAAAACTTTGATAAATTCGGTAATCTTGTGTCGGAGGAAAATTATGTTGAAGGAAAATTACATGGTTGGTGCAAAAATTATTTTTCCAATGGAAAGATAGAATCTAGAGGTGTTTTTAAACACTGACATGAAGATGGATATTGGGAATATTTTTATGAGAATGGTAGTTTTTTCTCTAAAGTAAACTATAAATCACCCAATGGGTTTCACGGAAAGTATGCTTCTTTTTTTGAAAACGGAAATCCAAAAATTGCAACCAATTATTACCATCATTTAATAGATGGAGATTATTGTGTTTACCATGAAAATGGAGTATTAGCAACCAAAGGATTTTATATAAAAGGAAAAGAGCATGGAAAGTGGGAGGAGTATAATGAAAAGGGGAATTTAGTGGCAAGATGTACTTATCATCAAGGAGAAAGAATTAAAGAATGGGAATTTTATAACCATAATAAAAAGTGATTTTGGTTGATACTAAACAATTACAAACCTTACCTTTACCAAAAAATTAGCATGCATAATACCTGCCCACAATGCCAATCAGAATTTACCTATGAACAAGACAATCAAATGGTTTGTTCGCAATGTTTTTTTGAATGGAATCCTGCCGAAGTTTTGGGATCGGATACTGTTTTAGATGCTAACGGAAATATTTTACAAACCGGAGACTCAGTGGTTGTAATAAAAGATTTGCCGGTTAAAGGAGCACCTAAACCTGTGAAAGCCGGTACCAAAGTCAAAAATATTCGCATCAATTTAAATAGCGATCACAATATTGATTGTAAAATTGACGGATTTGGTGGGATGGCTTTAAAATCGGAATTTGTAAGAAAGGCTTAAAAAGTTAATTTATCCTGAACTATTGTTATACCATGGTGTAAAATGTATTCCGGTGAAATGTCATAGTTCCAAACTTCATTATTTGAATGTATGGTGTTCTCCCAAAAAATTTCTCCAAATTCACCAATTTTTGCTGTTTTTTGGTATTGGATATCTTTTAATTTATCAATACCAATCAAATGTTTGTGATTTGAGATTAATTCGGACAAATCAATCTTTTTGAACTCACCATTGTTAAGTTCACACACCAATATATTGTTATTAATTGAAACTATATTTTGTACTTTAACCATTAACTCAAAGGTTTGATTTTTTGAAATTCTTTTGTATTCCACATTTCAAGCAACTCTTCTTTGTGAATTTCTGCCCATGCTTGAACTAATTTTAATTTACTTATCGGTAAATCACCATTTAATAAACTTCCATTTTCAATTAAAACATTTGCCTCAAACTCCCCATATTTAACTTTAAAATGTGGTGGATTGTGGTCGTTAAAAAACATATAAATTATGACTCCAAAGAAACGACTTATTTCTGGCATAATTCTCGTATAAATTTAGTTGACATAAAGTTAGTATATTTTTGTTAAATAACAAAAAACCGATTCTCTTTCGAGAATCGGTACTAACACAAAACAAACTCGCAAGGGATTTTGGTTTAAAACATTCCTCCCCCTTGTGATTCATTGGCATCGCGTTGCCTGCGTTGCATTGCTCTATATTTTCCGGTACCAAAGCGGTAATTAAAGTTCACGTTAAACATGCGGCTTTCCCAACGAAACTGTCCGTCTACATTATCCGGATTACTTCCGTAAAAGCGTGCTCTCATGGTATTAAAAATATCATTCATTCGCAAGCTCAAAGTACCTTGACCTTTTAAAATGGTATGACGTGTTCCAATATCTAGCCTCCACATATCTCTGCTGTTAAATTGAATGTCATCTACTGGACCTCTGTACATTCCAAACAAAATAATTTTGTGGTTTTTTGCTGCAGAAAATGTATGGTTCATTCTGCCATTAAAAGGTACAGATAAAGCTTCTTTTTGTACCAAATCACCATTCAAATCTTCCACCACACCTCTCACATTTCTAAAGTAAGCGTCTGCTCCAAAGTTGATACTCCACCATTTTTTTACATTCAAGTTTCCGGAAACTTCTATGCCGTATTCCGTATTATTGTCAAAGTTGGCAAAAGTCATTAACTTTTTATTTGGGTCGTACGGACTTTGCACAAATACTTGCGAAATTGGATCTTGAATGTATCTAAAAAATGCTCCGGTAGTTACACTGCCAATTTTGGTTTTTCGGGTGTAATTCATTTCTATGGAATTGGTGAATTGTGGTACCAAATTCGGATTACCTTCTTGATCCAACAACGGACTACTCCATTCTCTAATTGGGTTTACCTGTTGAATATTTGGTCTGTCTACTCTTCTAGAGTAACTCCATTGGAAACTATTTTTTTCAGAAGCTTCATAAGTTAAAAATCCAGAAGGATATACCGTAAATATATAATCTTTAAAATCTGCTGGAGTTTCGTTGATTCTTCTAAAATTGGCAACTGCTTCATAACTTTCCAATCGCAAGCCTAATTGGTAACTCCATTTTCCTAATTGTTTGCTGTAATTTGTATAACCGCTGTAAATATTTCTTCGGTAATCAAAATCAGAAACATAGTTTTGATTCACATTAAAGTCGTTGATCGTTTGGTCATTTCTGCTTTCTAATCCAGCTTCCAATTTACTGGTTTCCGACAATGGAGTTACAAAATCTACATTTACCAACCATTGGTTGTAATTTCTGCCTACTAAATTGGTTGCTATCAATTGGTTATTGGTGTCTTTAAATCGAGTATCCTCAGGATTGTCGTTGTTGTTATAGTTAACTTCAATTTCTAAAGTTTGTTCAGGTTTGTCAAAAGTTCTTTTATAACCTAAATTATAAATTTGGTTATGACCCCTTACCACACCATCTAAACGTTGACGAGTAAATGGATTAACCGGATTATCGTATCTAATTTCTGTGTCAAATAAAGTGTTGCCACTATTAAAACTTTGAATGGTGTAAAACGAAAATGTATTTTTATCATTCGCATAAAAATCAACACCGGTTTTGTTAAAGTGTCTACGATTGTAATTATCAATGTAAAAATCATTACGATTGCTATTGTCCGGATTGTTGATGGCTTCGGTTTTTAAAAATCCAAAGTTGTTGTTGATGCCATAATTAATAGAATAGTTGGAGTAAAAATTAAACTTTTGAATGCGATAGTTTACATCCAACGAGTTGTTAGTTTTAGGAGTAATCCCAAAATTCACCCCAGTATTGATACTACCGTTAAATCCTTTGATTGCATTTTTGTGTAAAATGATATTGATGATACCACTCATCCCTTCCGGATTATACTTGGCACTTGGATTGGTAATCAATTCAATTTGTTTGATTGCAGTTGAAGGAATGGATTGCAAAACTTCAGCAGCAGACATATTAGATGGCTTACCGTCAATAAAAATTCGAACATTTGGATTTCCTCTTAAGGCAACGGTATTGTTTTGAGGGTCCACACTAACTGATGGAATGTTGTTCAAAATATCAGAAGCTGTTGGTCCGGCATTGATCAAATCTTGGCCAACATTAACTACTTTACGGTCAATTTTTTGCACAATATTACTCCTTTCAGCAACCACTTCTACTTCTTTTAATGAAGTTGCTTCTTCTTCTAAAATGATATTAGGAAGTTGTAAGTTTTTTGTAATTGGCAATTTTTGTACATACGTTTTATAGCCTATAAACTGAACTTCTAAGGTATAGTTTCCACTTTTAATTTTGGTTAAGGTATACTCTCCTTTTTCGTCAGTAATACCACCAGTTACAATCGTTTCACCGTTTTTGATCACTACCGATGCAAATGGTACAGGCCCATTGGTGGCTTTGTCGGTAACCTTTCCGGATACCCTATGCAAGTCTTCTGTTGTATTGGCTAGAACCAAAGTGGTTGCTAACAGCCATAAATAAAATGCTTTCATGTTTCTTTTTTGTGGTTATTGGTTTGGTGTATTTACTTTCTGCAGCAAGTAAATAATGTATTATAAAGTATTATGTAATGCATAATAACTTCGTTTACATAAAACCATAAGACAACACTTTTTAAGAATTGTTACAGAGGAAAGTTTTTTTTGGAAAAATTTAAGATTTAGAGAAATAGACTTTTTACAAGAAATAGGCTTTATATTTATTATAACTCTAAGTAAATCAGTTTTTTAAATGAATTTAGTTAAGCAGAAAAAAAATTACATTTTTTTAGCCTCTTCCCAAAATACATCCATTTCAGCCAAGGTCATATCATGTAAATTTTTGCCCATTTCTTTGGCTTTATTTTCTAAATACTGAAAGCGATGAATGAATTTTTTGTTGGTTTTTTCCAAAGCATTTTCAGGATTGATGTTCAAAAATCGAGCATAATTGATCATAGAAAATAACAAATCACCAAATTCTGCTTCCATTTTTTCTTGGTTTTGATTGGCAACTTCTTGTTTAAATTCTTGTAATTCTTCCTGAACTTTTTCCCAAACTTGGTTAGGATGTTCCCAATCAAAGCCAACTCCTTTGGCTTTTTCTTGGATACGAGAGGCTTTAACTAAAGCGGGTAAACTTTTTGGAACTCCTTCTAATACAGAAGTTTTGCCTTCTTTTAATTTTAGTTTTTCCCAGTTTTGCTTAACCTCTTCTTCATTTGCAACTTCAACATCTCCATATATATGCGGGTGACGATGGATTAATTTATCGCAAATTTGATGGGTTAGGCTAGCAAAATCAAATTGGTTTTGTTCCGAGCCAATTTTTGCGTAAAAAACAATATGAAGGAGCAGGTCACCCAACTCCTTCATTACTTCTTGTGCATTGTTATCCAAAATGGCATCTGCAAGTTCATAGGTTTCTTCTATGGTTAAGTGCCGGAGAGTTTGCATGGTTTGCTTTTGGTCCCACGGACATTTGGCACGGAGGTCATCCATAATATGGAGCAATCGCTCCAAGGCTTGCAAATGTTTGGATTTGTCTTCCATTTTTAGTTGGCAGCTTCCTCAGTAGCAGGGTCAGCAGTTAAAATTTCTTTGGTAATGTATCCTTTGTTGTGCAATAAGTTAAACCATTGAAATGCTTTTTTGATATCAGATGGATACACTCTTTCTTCATCATACTCTGGCAATACATCTCTAAAAAAACTTTGTAAATCTGCCAGGTTATCTTTGTGAGATGGAGCTTGTTCAAAATTGGTTTTTTCTGCCATACGCAAAAAAACTTCATTTAATTTTATTTCTTCATTATAGGTATACATGGCAATTTCGCTTAATAAACTTACGTTATCGCGTAAACCTACAGTAATTTTTTTGCCATCTAATAAACTTTCTACCAACAAACCTGTTCTGGTTTGAACTTTTAATTCATACAATCCCGGTTTTCTGGAAATAGCCATAATTTTTTGTAAACTCATAAATAAAGTATCGATTTATTTTTTGTAAAACTTGATTTTATAATCAGTGAAAATTTTTCCGGTTAAAATGTTGTTCAACTTTCTTTTGATCATGGTTTTTTTGAAAGTTGACAAATGATCGGTAAATAAAATTCCCTCAATATGATCGTATTCGTGTTGTATCACTCGAGCAATCAAACCATCAAATGTTTCGGTTTTGGTTTGGAAGTCTTCATCTTGATAGGTAATGGTTACCAAAGGTTTTCTGCTTACATCTTCTCTTACATCCGGGATGCTCAAACATCCTTCGTTAAAATTCCAAGGTTCTCCTTCTTCTTTTTCAATTTTGGCATTCACAAATACTTTTTTGAATCCGTTTAATTGTTTCTTTTCTTCTTCCGATAAATCATCAGAATCCGAAAAAGGTGTGGTATCTATTACAAACAAACGAATAGGCAAGCCTACTTGTGGTGCAGCCAAACCAACCCCATTGGCTTGATACATGGTTTCAAACATGTTTTGCACTAAGTTGTTGAAATTTGGATAATCATTGGAGATGGGACTGGCTACTTTTCGCAACACAGGATCTCCGTAAGCTACAATGGATAATACCATGGTTTTGGAAATTTAAGAGTGCAAAACTACGTATTTTTTTGAGGATAATCCATCAATTTCATCCGTTACCTCTTCAAAAAAATCAGGAAGCCATTTGGCTTCCTGAATAATGGTGTTGATTTTTAGCCTCTTGCTCCTCTGGAGGAGTTTCCTCTGATTGCTTCACTGCCACCTCTGTTGTAGGAACTACCAGAGTTTCCTCTATTTGTGCTCATGCTAGGTGCAGAAGTACTTCTGCTTGGGCTACTTTGTATGTTGCTACTGCCGTTGCTTCTGTTACCAAAGCTACTTTGTTGGCTTGTTCTAGTTGGAGTGGAAGTACTTGTGCTTTGACTTCTGGTAGAACCATTGGAGTTACTTGCACGAGTATTTTCATTTCTTACCACATTTGGTGTCACTGATGGCTCAATTCTTTCTCTTTGGTTGTTAGAGTAGGAGGCTCTTGTACTGCCCTGGTTTTCCGATCTAACTACCGAAAAGTTTTGATTATTGGTTTGTTGCCCTCTGGTATTTTCAGTTCTAGTAGAAGAAGCCACTTGGTTGCGTTGACCTCCATTTACATTTGTATTGGTTTCATTACTTCTGATGTTATTAGTTCTAACCGAAGTATTTGCAGATTGGTTTCTGGAACCGTTTACATTGCTTTGCAAAGATTGATTTCTGCGATTTTCTAACTCATAACGGTTGCTTACTGCTTGGTTTCGGTTTTGAAAACTTCTGTTTGGATGTAGTTGTTCCCAACCAGAACCTCTTCTACCTTGATGCATTACCATGGCTCTTTGACTTCTTCTGAAGTTTACGTAATGACAAGTATTATTCACATGAATAAACGGTACTATTCGGGTTCGATATCTAAAAATTGGATATGGATGCCAAGCTACAAAATAAGTTGGGTAGTAATTCCAATACCAAGGTGAAGCCCAAACCACATATCGTGGTCCCCAAAAGTGGGTATAGATGATTGGATTTACGGTATATACAGGCTCATAAATATAATTTGGTCCGTATAAAAAAACATCTCCAACTACTTGAACTTGAACGGTTCTATTTCTTTGGTCTTTTTCCACTTCAATCGTAGCCACATCTTGGAACAAATCTCTGCCTAGTACTGCTTGAATAATGATTAAGTGTGTAGTTTGTTCTACCGACTCAATCACTCTCAAATAGTCAATTTGATTGTCGTTGTTTAAATCTAAATTAGAGATTTGTAAATTTGGATCGTTCAAGCGATATTCAAAATCTTCCAAGTTTTTAGATTCTCCAAAAATTGAAGCCACAGCTCGCAAATCTAAATTATCGCTAATATCTATGTTATTAGCTCTTACTGTGGTTCTGTCCTGTGCGGTAACATACGTTGCGAAACATATGGTTACCATTAAAAATATATTTTTCATGGCATTGTGTTTTTCTTGAATTAATCAAACCAACTATTGTGCCAAAAAAAAACACCTAAATCTAGGTGTTTGATTATTAGTGTTTTGCGTTTTTATCTTGGCCCCTTGCCATCTCTTAATCTGTTTAAAACAGTTTGCTGAAATCGCATTTCTGCAATCTTTAATTTTAATATTTTTTCTGCACTTAAAACAGGCTTAAGGTCTTGCAACAATTTTTTTTCTAAAGCATTGATTTCATCCTCCAAACTAATAATTTCCTGCAATTTGGCTTGTGCTTCTTTTTCGGTAAAGGCTTCTTTTTTATCTTTAATTTCCTTCATGATACTTCTTAATCTTTTTGCCTTCAGCTCAAAGTTTTTTTGCTCGTATTGGTTGTAAATTGGCCAAAATTTTTCAGCTTCTTGCGGACTCAAATCTAATTCAGTAGTAATGAAAGCAGTTTTCATTGCTTTCATTTGCTTGATTCTTTCGCCATCTTGAGCAAATAAAATTCCTGTAAAAAGGACTAATGCCAATAAAATAATTCTTTTCATCTGATTTATTTTTAATATTTATTAATACCAATATTCTTGGTTGTCTTGCCAATATTCATTTTCATCAATTTCTAAATCTTGATATAACTTTACCATGTCTTCTTCATTCAAAAGTTCTGCATAATCATAGTAATGGGTGTATTTTTTTTGCAATACCAACTGTTCTGCGGGAACATTTTCCAACCAATCGGATTGGTTTTGGTTCCAAATAACCCAACCAAATAAAACAACCAAACTTGCAGCAACGGCAATCCATGGCTTGGATATACGTATCACTTTACTTTTTTTAGGTTGACTTACTTCTTTTGGTAGTTGGTTTAAAATTTTTTGGTTAAGTTGTTCCAAATAAGCTTCTGTAGGTGTAAAACCAGAGGGAATTTTCGGGAACTCGTTTAATTTAAAATCTTTCATATGAAGATAATTATTTTTTTTTCAGCGGTCATATGTAATCGCTTTATCTTTATTTGTGTTTTGTTACTGTAAAAAGTTTTTAATGGCGATTTCATATGCAATTTAGACTAACAATAGTCTACTTGGTTTAATGGTTTTGGACAAATTCTTCAATTTTTTTTACAGCCAAATGGTACGAGGCTTTTAAAGCACCCACCGAAGTTCCTGTAATTTCGGCAATTTCTTCATATTTTAATTCTTCAAAATATTTTAATTTAAAAACCAATTGTTGCTTTTCCGGAAGTTTTGCAATTGCTTGATGTAATTTGATCGTAATTTCATCACCATCAAAATATGCATCTGAAGTTAGTTTGCCTATTTGTTTTTCTGAAAATTCTTCAAAATTTACTCCAGATTTTCTTCTTTTTTGTTGCAAAAAGGTAATGGCTTCGTTGGTCGCAATTCGGTACAGCCAACTGTATAATTTGCTTTCTCCTTTAAAGTTATCGATGCCATGGAACACCTTAATCCAAACATTTTGCAACACATCTTCTGTATCATCATGCAGTAAAACAATTTGACGAACCAAATGATACAATGGCTTTTGGTAGGTGTGCAACAGATTTGCAAAGGCTTTAGCTTTACTCTCAGGTTGTTGCAATAGTTCTACCAATTGTTTTTCTTCTATCGTCAAAATAGCGATTTAAACTTTAGACTAAAGATAAACAGAATGGTTTAATTTTCTGAAGACAAATTTCGATTGATTACAGGGGAATTTGCCAAAGAAGTATATTCTGTTCTAGGAAAGTAAAAATGAAACTCCCATTCGTTTGGAGGTAAACCATTGGTGCTTTTTGGAATTTGCAACCAAAAATAACTTTGATTGGTAAGTGCTTTTTCTTTTTTCAAATGCTCTATGGCTTGTTGGTAGGTAGCTTTTGCAAATTGAATATTACCTTTTAACTTGACCCTTAAAACGGGTATTTTTTTATTTCGAAGTAATTTTGGATGCAATGCACCAATACTATCGGTTGTTACTTTTTGATAAATAGTAATTCGTTGATTTTTTTGAAAAATGTCAACTTTTGAAAACTCAATCCAGTTTTTTCCGGATGGTTTTAAAACTTTAAAAATACTGTCCTTTTTCCATTCTTGTTCTAACTTTTCTAAATCATAGATGCCAGAAATAGAAATACTGTCCCATGTTTTGGTAGTGAATTGAGGCAAATCTAACACCATCATTTTATCTATTTGAATGGTATGAAATTGGTAGTAATCCACCAATTGTTGCTTTAATCGTTCTAAAGCTTTTTGTTGCCAAATTTTCATATCATTCTGACTTCCTTTCCCAAAAAAGGCCAACATTTTATCCGTAAAATTCATTTCACCAGTCAAGCTTACTTGAATTTTTGTTTGATTTTTATTAGGAATAATTTGCCAATTGATTTCGGTTTCTTGTTCATCGGAAATATGCTTTCCAATCATTTGATTTGTTTGCCATTGCAATGAAAGAGATTGCTTGTTGCCTATAAATTGATATAACTTTTCTTTGGGCAAGCTATCTATTTTTACATCATTTGACTTTTCCCAATACCACGATTTCCAAAGGGAGATATTTTGTAAATGTTGTTCTACCTGTTTGGCAGGAGTTAATGTGGTTATTTCGGTTTGATAAGTAAACTTTTTTTGTTGGGTAGAAACAAACACCACCAAAGTGAAACTACTTAACAAGAAAAGAAAGAATAGATATTTGATAATTTTCACAGGATGTAATTTATTTCAACCAAAATTTTATTGTGAATAATAACAGTAAGAAACCAAAAAATGCCAAAAGCACTTGGTAAGTTTTTGGATAGTATATTTTGTGTAGCGGAATGTCTTTTCGGTATTGGTAAACAATTATACCCACAAAGACAATAAAAAATAAAACTCCAAATATCTTTTGACCGGTGCTAAACATGTTCATAAATTTTGTACAAAGATAGTTGGATGAATTTATTTTTTGTGGAAACGGTCACTATATTTGATGTAGTAGAATAATTAACAAGCATATTTATGAAAACTCAATTATCGCATGTGCAACAATTTCATGAAGCATTTGGTTTAGGAGTGTTGCATCAACCAAAAGCGGATTTAGGAGAAGACAAAAACAATTTGCGTTTTCACTTAATGAAAGAAGAAAATGAAGAGTATTTAGAAGCAGCCATGGAAGGTAATTTAGAAGAGGTTGCTGATGCATTAGGAGACATGTTGTATATTTTATGCGGTACTATTTTGGAGCACGGATTGCAATATAAAATAGAAGAAGTTTTTGAAGAAATTCAAAAAAGTAACATGAGTAAATTAGGTGCAGATGGCAAACCTATTTACAGAGAAGATGGCAAAGTGATGAAAGGCCCAAATTATTTTAAGCCTAACATTGCCAAAGTACTTTTGCAAAAAGGAGATAAATAAAAAAGCCTGCATTTTGCAGGCTTTTTTTATGATTAATCGCAAACTTTCACCGTCCAATGGAAAGGATCTTCCGATTTTTTGTATTGAATATCGGTTAATTTTTGTTTTAATTGTAAAGCAGTGGAACTTTCTAATTTTGGTAATTCATAATAAACGTCATCATAAGAAAATCCACTAATCGGATTGATTACTGCGGCAGTGCCTGCTCCAAAAATTTCTTTTAATTGGTTGTTTTGATGTGCCTCAATCAATTCTTTTACAGTAATAGATCTTACCTCTGTGGCAATTCCCAAATGTTCAGCCAAAGTTAAAATACTTTTTCTGGTAACCCCATCTAAAATTCTTTCACTGGTTGGAGCGGTAATTAAGGTATCTCCAATTCTGAAAAATACATTCATCGTACCGGCTTCCTCTAATTTGGTATGGGTGGCATCATCTGTCCAAATTACTTGCTGAAAACCTTTTTCGTGGGCCAATTTGGTAGGATAAAACTGTCCGGCATAGTTACCGGCTGCTTTGGCAGCACCAATACCACCATTGGCAGCACGACTGTAATGTTGGGCAATAATTACTTTTACCTCACCAGCATAGTATGATTTTGCAGGCGACAAAATAATCATAAATCGGTATTGGGTGGATGGATTAGCTATTACACCACTTCCAATGGCAATCATAAACGGACGAATGTACAAAGAGTTTCCGTTGCCAGCTTTCACCCAATTTTTATCAATAGTTAACAAGGTTTTTAAACCATCCATAAAAATATGTTCCGGAACTTCGGGCATTGCCAAACGTTCTGCGGAATGGTTAAAGCGTTTCCAATTTTCTTCCGGACGAAACATCCAAACCGCACCATTGGCATCTTTGTATGCTTTCATTCCTTCAAAAATAGCTTGTCCGTAATGAAAAACCTTTGCAGATGGGTCAATCATAAACGGTTGGTAAGGTTGGATCATAGGTTTTTGCCATGCTCCTTCTTTAAAATCACACACCAACATGTGGTCGGTAAAAACGCTTCCAAATGGCAAATTTTCAAAGTCAACAGAATTAATTTTACTCTGTTCGGCTAATGTAATATTCATGTAAATCAGTTTATAACCTCTGATAAGTCCTTTAAAATAAAGAGCATAGGGTAGAGGTAATACGGTTTATATTTTTGACAAATTAACAAAATAAATAGCTTTTTAAAGTTAATTATTTAAAAATGTTTTCGACAATTACAAAATAATAGCTAATCGTTAAAAATAGATTTCAATTTAAATGATGCTTATAAATTATCACAAATCAAGTTTTTTGGTGTAAATTTTAACTTTATAGAGCAACTATTTCATTTTCCGCAATCTTACAATTACGTACCTTTGTGGTATTAAATTACCTAACCATGAAAAAAATATTATTATGTATGGCAGCATTGGTGCTTTTTTCCCAGTGCAAAAAAGAAGAGAAATCCGCGGAAGTAGTCACTTCTTTTAACCCCGAAGAATATGCTTCATTTGGAGAAGCATTTGAAATTAAAGACGGAGAAATTTATTCAATGGAAGAAATTTCTTCTAAATACCAAGATTTAACAGATAAAGATACTTTACAAGTTATTTTTAAATCAAGCATCAATGAAATTTGTCAAACCAAAGGTTGTTGGATGACTTTAGGTTTAGAAAATGAAAAAGAAAGCTTTGTAAAATTTACCGATTACGCATTTTTTGTGCCAATGAATGCCCAAGGAAAAGAAGCCATTGTAAAAGGTAAAGCATATAAAAAAGTAGTTCCGGTAGAAGAGTTAAAACACTATGCGGAAGATGAAGGCAAGTCTCCTGAGGAGATTGCTGCAATTACCGAGCCTAAAGTAACCTTGGCTTTTATGGCAGATGGGGTGTACATTAAAAAAGGTCAAGATGCAAAGCAATAAGTTAACCATTCTACAACTTATATTTTTGATTTCCGGATTGGTATTTATTACCTCCTCTTGTAAATCTAAAGAAGAAGCACCAAAACAAGACAATTCAGATGAATTTGCCATGTATGAAATGTCGGAAATGTCGTTGTTAATGGAGCAAATGTATGCCGACAACCAACGACTAAAAGAAAAAATCATAAAAGGGGAGTTACCAGAGGAATTTCCGGAGCATTTCATGAAAATTCACGAAGCACAAACCACCAAAGAAGGGCAAATGGACGATTTTTTTAAAGAAAATGCTGCTTTGTTTTTAGAAGCTCAAAAAAATATTTACCAACATCCGGAAAAAGCCAAAGAATATTACAACCAAGCCATTGCTTTATGTGTAAAATGTCATGAAGTAAAGTGCCAAGGGCCAATTCCAAGAATTGAAAAATTATACATTCCAACGGAATGAAACAAGAAATTGTAACTACTCAAGATGGTTCCACTTCGATTTATTTACCGGAGTGGAACGAATCTTACCACTCCAAGCATGGTGCCATTCAAGAAGCCAATCACGTTTTTATTAATGCTGGATTACATTTTGTAAATCTCTCAAAAATTTCTATTCTCGAAATTGGTTTTGGCACCGGATTAAATGCGTGGTTGACCTTGTTGGAGGCAAGTAAACTTCCTTTAAATATATCTTATGTTGGAGTAGAGGCATATCCGGTTAGGGAAGAAGTTTGGAAAGTAATGAATTTTTCTACTTTGGCAAACGAAGCTGGTTTGCAAAACAATTTTGAAAAATTACATGAATCGGAATGGGAGCAATGGAAAGAAATCACACCAAATTTTAAATTGTTGAAAAAGCAAATGTTTTTTCAAGACATTGATTTTGTGCAAGAATTTAATTTGATTTATTTTGATGCTTTTGGCTTTAGGGTGCAACCTGAATTATGGAGCGAACAAATTTTTGCCAAAATGTACCGTGCGTTAAAACCTAGTGGAGTTTTGGTAACTTATGCTTGCAGAGGTCCTATCAAAAGAGCCATGCAAGCCAATGGTTTTTTGGTAGAAAAGCTACCCGGGCCACCTGGAAAACGCGAAATGTTAAGAGCAATTAAAAGTGCACAATAAATCGAAAACGTTTTCGTTATTTTGTAGGTAATTAAAAGTTTTAGGTATGCCATCTTTTGTTCGTCCCATGTTTCACTACACCAAAAGCGTTTTAGAAAAAGTGAGTTTTGATGTGCAATTGTTTAAAAAAGAACTCAAAAAAGCCATCCAAAGTTTGTTACCATACGAATTGGAAGAGCTTCGTAAATGGCTTTTACAATTTACTACCGAAAAGCCCGAATTAAAACCATTTGTTGCTTTGATTCCTTAAAATTCTAGTTTTTAGAATTCTTTACCGGACTTATTATTTTTACATCCTGAAAATGAATTGCACCTCTTACCACACCCAAAATCACTTCTCGTAAAGCCTGAATGGTATGTATTTTTAATTGTTGGGTTGGAAAAATCAAACTAACTTCTCTGGCAGGTTTAGGGTCGTTAAACTCTTTTAGCTTGGCTTTGTTTTTATCATTCATTTCCAAAGTATGTAAATAGGGTAGTAGGGTATACCCCAAACCTTCATCAGCCAATTTGATCAATGTTTCAAAACTGCCACTTTCTATTCTAAAGTTTTTTTCTTTGGTAGAAATATTTTTTTGACACATGTTCAACACACTATTGGTAAAACAATGACCATCTTGTAACAACAAAACGGAGTCGGTATCTATATCTTCTACTTCTAAATTTCCTTTATTAGATAATGCATTGTTTTCGGGTACATAAGCTACAAAAGGCTCGTAGTATAAAGGATATTCTTTAATTTTATCGTCATTTAACGGGGTAGCCGCAATGGCACAATCCAAGTGACCTTTATGTAATTTGGTTAAAATATCTTCGGTATTTAATTCCTCAATGATCAATTCTACCTTTGGGTATTTTTTGGTAAAATTGTGTAAAAACATTGGCAACAAGGTAGGCATGATGGTTGGAATTATTCCTAATCGCAATTCGCCACCAATATATCCTTTAAACTGATCTACAATATCTTGCATTCGATTGGCTTCGCTAACAATACTATAGGCTTGCTCTAAAATTTGACTGCCTACTTCTGTAATTTTTACCGGTTTGGTTCTTCGGTCAAAAATTAAAATATCTAATTCCTCTTCTAGTTTTTGAATTTGCATGCTCAAGGTAGGTTGTGTTACAAAACACTTTTCGGCTGCAATGGTAAAGTTTTTGTTTTCGGCAACAGAAATCAAGTATTTTAATTGGGTGATGGTCATAATATGGTAGAAAAATAGATATAAGTAAAACTGATAATTTTGACTACAAAGTTAGTTTTTTCTAATTTATTTAAAACAGTTTTTGAGTTTAAAATGGTTCTAAATGATTAGTAAATTACGGGATTTTTTTGAATCTAAATCCAAAATAATTGAGTTGAACGAAAACTAGTTGTTTGGGAACTCTTAAGGTGCCTAAAAAGCAAAGCGGGTTTATAAAACAACAAAACCAACTTGTTAGGGTTGGGTTATAGGTTTATTTTGCTCCGAAGTCAGGAGACTTCGGAGAGCTTGGGTATTGGCAGTAATTAGGTGGTTTAATAAAAAAGTGAACAATTATAAATCTTTTATGAAAATAATTAGTATAATCAAACTGATTTAAAAACACATTTTCAGCAACATCAAAATCAAATAAAACACCACCACTTTCTAAAAACTCTAAATATTTAAGCGTTATAGAATCAATATCTTTATTGTCAAAAATTGAAAGATAGAAATTTGAATATGAAGAATAATATCCGTCATAATAATTATAAAAATTTGAACGAAATGAATTATCTAGTAATATTTCATTAACATGTTCTGAAAATTTGGGAGTATTTAATTCTTTATCATTTATATAATTTTTTATGAATGATTTATACGAAGAGTCAATTAGTGATGTTGGATAAGAATCATTTAAATAAGATTCAAATTCATCTACTACATCATTTAAATTTTTGCTATTAAGAATGCCAAATTTTTTTTCAAACTTCTCAACTGTTTTTATATTTTCACGATTTAAACAAGAACAGAAGAATAAAACTAATGCAGTTAAGAACAACAAGAAAGTTTTTTTAATTAAAATCATTTTATTTCATTTTTTTTGTTAAAACTTTCATTATTTTGTCCCAAGTTACCCCCCCCGCTGTCGCACGAATCCTTTCGTGTGGCTCTACAATTTAAAATACTGAAAAACACAAACACCACCTAACAATCCTTTTTCTCCTGCATAATCCGAAGCACTACTATATTTGTAATCTTCTGCCCTAAATACAAAACCTTCTACTACAGGATTTTGGTGAATATAATCAATCTTTTGTTGAATAACTTCATTACTCCATAATTCAATAGGCTTGTTGTCATGTCTCCAAAATTGATTATTAGTAGTGTTTGAACTTTTTTCTGCTTCTTTTTTAAAATAATCTAATAAAAACTCTTTCCTACTTTCTTTTGGATTTTCTTGAATAGCTTTTATAATACTTTTACTAGTAAATCGTTTTAAATCTCCTAGTAAAAGTTCCGGCTTTTGACCATTGATACTTCTAAAAATTAAATGAACATGATTAGTCATAATACACCAAGCATGTATTTCCATTCCCTTGTTTTTTTGACAAAATTCTAAACTTTCTAAAAACAAATCTTTGTATTCATTTCTTGTAAAGACATCTAACCAGCCCACAACAGCAAAACTTACAAAATATAATCCTTCGGAATTATGAAACTAATAATTTCTACTCATTTTTACTTTTTATCAAAAATATTAAAAGCTTTGCTGTTAAACAAGTACCACACGAAAGGATTACTTCGTCTGTTCGCTACGCTCGGGTCGTGCGGTAGCGGGGGGGGGGCTTACTTTCTATTTTGT
>JAGXRF010000016.1 GCA_018335925.1 Flavobacteriales bacterium | reverse complement strand
TTAGACCTAATGAACAACAGAAACCAACGAATATTAAAAAGCATAACAAATTGACAATATGACATTTGACAACTTGATGAAAACATTAACGCCAGCCTGTAACAGCACCTACCCAAAAGTGGCGGTTCAGTGGTTAAATCAAGCTTTGTGCTTCTATCATAGTTCGTGCTTGGTTGACAGTGAAGTGCTCCGAAATCGCCACCTTCGGGTAGCTGCAAACCGTTAGCAGTAATACTATCCGAACAGACGAAAATAGAGACTTAATGAAGAAATTAAAGATATTTTATCCTGATAATTCTATAAAAATACATAAATCCACGAAAGTTTTATTTATACTTATTTCTCTTGTTCTGATTACTTATTTTTCAAAAAAAATGTTTCCTCAAAATATTGAAAATTTAGAATTACTATATTTTGTAATGGTTGTTATTTTCACAGTTTATTGTTTAATTTACGTAATTAACATAAACTTATTTAGATACGAAACTGAAAATGGAACTTATTCAGGATACTTAATAATTGAAACTGAAAAAATTATTTGTGGAGAAAACACATACTTGATAAATGATATTGAAAAAATTAGTATTCTTAACTATTCAATTCGTGGAAAATTTAACGGAAATATCTCAGCTTTAAATCCGAAAAAATCAAATGGATTAAAAAACTATATTGAAATTCATCATAAAAACCAAATCTATAAATACCACTTTTTACAAACTAAAACTGAAAATATGAAAATGTTTGAAAACGAACTCAGAATCTATTATGAAAAAGGAATACTTGGAAAACAGAATTATGAAAACATAACAAAATAAGTACTACTGCTAACAACTGTTTTGCCTAATGCTGGCTAATTCACTAACTTTAAACATCTTACAACAATAAACTAAAGGGCTAAACTGACAGTGACGGGCTCCAAAACCCAGCACTAGGCAAAGTAGCATACGTTACCGCCAATGGTAAAAAGACAACGACACCGAAAAAACAGACCAACAAGAACAGAAAAATCAAATTGACAATGACGACAGAAACGGAGAATATAAAGACTTGGACGACACACGACCCGACAAGAAAAGATTTAATTTTTGCCCCACCCGCATTTTTTTGTTTTTCTGCCATCGCACAAATGGCACATTTGCAAAACCGCACCAGCCGACCCACAACCCAAGTTTTGCAAAAGAGCCATTTTTTGCCAACGCTAAAAGAGCATCCTTATAAAAATAATCGTACCTTTGCAACCAATGCTTAAAAAATTTCTGTCCATATTGATGTTGTATTCTGCTCTTGCATTAATGCTTGGGCATAATTTCATTGGGCATCACCACCACGATTTTGAGCAGAACGAAGTAGCACATCATCACAATGACGGACACCATCACGATAATGATACCGAAGACAATAGTGATTCGGAAAATGAAAGTGATGATTGGAGTCATTTATTTTCAGGAATACAGCACGGTGCAGATGGATTAACTTTTTTAACAAGTCATAGTTCAACTGACAATTTATCAAAACAAATTCCCCAGTTCATTGCAATTCAAGTATCAAATTTTGTCCTTAATCAGATAATTGTTGAGGTCAGGCAAAATGCTCCGCCCTACATTTCCGAATATTACAATTCACAAAATTTCCTTCCCAACGGGCTTAGAGCCCCTCCCATTTTCATCGTTTAATATCCCTTGATTTTTCAAAGGATAGCTATGTCTTGTTGAATTATTCAACAAGCACATTTTCTTTTTTATTCAATTCAAAAAATTTAAACGATGACAAAGTACATATTATCATTGGCTATTTCAGCCCTTTTGTTTGCTGGATGTGGCGACAAAAAAAGCAAAGAACATTCTCACGATAGTGAGGGAAACCATACAAATACAGAAAGCGTTCACGAACACGAAGATGGCTCTGTACACGAAGACCATCAAGATGCTGAACACCATCAAGAGGAATTTAAGGTAGAAAGCGACAGTTCCGCTGTGAAAACAGAAAAGGAAAACGGGCATAGTCACGAAGACGGAAGCCACAAACATTAATTACCCTTAAATTCTCATATAATGAAGACAGCATCAATTTTGATGGCTGTGTTTGCTATGCTATTTGTTGGCTGTGCCGACAAAACAGCAGACGACCACGGTCACGAACACGGAGCAGGCGGTTTAGAACCGCTTGCTTACACCTTGTACTCTGAAAAGACAGAACTCTTTGTTGAGTTTAAGCCACTTGTGGTTGGTAGCAAGTCCAACTTTGCTGCACACTTTACCATTTTAGGCGAACAGTTTTTACCCTTAACAAATGGAAAAGTAACTGTAAGCCTGATAGTTGGCGAGAGCGGCATCCGCCATAGTGCAGATACCGCAAGCTCTCCTGGCATTTACAGATTGGCTTTAGTTCCAAAATCCGCAGGAAAAGGCAAACTTGTTTTTGACATAGAAACAGAAAGTTACACCGACCAAATTGTCATTGAAAACATCACGGTTTATGCAGATGAACATTCCGCATTGGACAGTCAAACAGAAACAG
Source organism: Flavobacteriales bacterium (assembly GCA_018335925.1). Taxonomy (GTDB): domain Bacteria; phylum Bacteroidota; class Bacteroidia; order Flavobacteriales; family Flavobacteriaceae; genus Flavobacterium. The sequence goes on along the minus strand of JAGXRF010000016.1, from coordinate 6,749 downwards.
CCATTTCAGACGAAATAGTTTACCTGAAAGAACAAGCTTGGAAGGTGGAATTTGCCAATGCTCCTGTAGTTAAAACTGCATTTTCCGACATCATCAAAACAAGTGGTCAAATACTTTCCGCACCCGGTGATGAAATAGTGGTAACTGCCAGTGCAAGCGGAATTGTAAACTTTACGGGAAACAAAACAATTATTGGTTCAGAAGTATTTCAAAACACGCCTTTGTTTACCATTACAGGAGGGAATCTTGCTGAAAACAATTTGGACGCTAATTATAAGGAAGCAAAAGCTAATTATGACAAGACGAAAGCGGATTTTGAGCGAGCAAAAGAATTGGTAAATGATAAAATCATTTCGGAAGCAGCTTTTTTACAAGCGAAAAATGCTTTTGAAAATGCACAAACGGTTTTCAATGCGATTGCTAAAAACTATTCTGCATCTGGTCAGTCCGTTCGCTCACCAATGAATGGGTTTGTAAAAAATATTTTGGTGAACGAAGGTCAGTATGTTGAGGCAGGAACTCCGCTAGCTGTAGTATCCAAGAACAAAAAACTGATTCTGCAAGCCAATGTTTCGCAAAAATATTTCAGCAAACTGCCCACTATCTCTTCTGCCAATTTCAAACCGATTGGAACGGAGCAAGTATTTGATACCAAAATGTTGAATGGAAAAATCGTTTCATTTGGTAAAAGCACTAATGCCAATTCGCCTTTTTTACCCATCACTTTTGAAATTGACAACATAGGAAACCTTGTTTCAGGTTCTGTGGCAGAAGTCTTTTTGAAATCTTCGGCTATACCTAACGCTTTGATAATTCCTGTTTCGGCATTAATGGAAGAGCAAGGAAATTTCTATGTATATGTGCAATTAGGTGGCGAAAGTTTTCAAAAACGTGAAATAAAATTTGGAGCAAGTGATGGCGAAAATGTGCAAGTCCTATCAGGTATTGAAGAGGGTGAAAGGGTTGTAACCAAAGGGGCTTATCAAATTAAACTTTCGTCTGCATCTGGTGAATTGCCTGCACACGGTCACGAACACTAAAAACACGAAATTATGTTAAACAAAATAATACATTTCGCACTCAACAACCGTCTGCTCATTGTAGTGGCTTCGGTAGTGTTGATTGTGTTTGGCTCGTTTGTAGCCACAAAAATGGAAGTGGACGTATTTCCTGACCTTACTGCTCCGACTGTGGTTGTGCTTACCGAAGCTCACGGAATGGCTCCCGAAGAAGTCGAGAAACTCGTTACATTTCCCATAGAAACATCTGTAAACGGTGCAACGAATGTGCGAAGGGTAAGAAGTTCATCTTCGGCAGGAATTTCCATTGTTTGGGTGGAGTTTGAATGGAATACCGACATTTTTAAAGCTCGGCAAATTGTCAATGAAAAAATAAGTGTCATTGGCGAGAAATTGCCTAATGGCGTTGGAAATCCTACACTTGCTCCACAATCGAGCATTATGGGCGAAATAATGCTGATTAGCTTAACGGCTGATTCCACCAACCAAATGGATTTACGAACCATTGCCGATTGGACTATACGCCCAAGATTATTGGCAACTGGCGGTGTAGCACAAGTAATAGTAATTGGTGGCGAATACAAGCAATATCAAGTATTGGCATCTCCAACTAAAATGAAGCATTACAATGTTTCACTTGCCGAACTGCTCAAAGCAAGTGAAGAAGCCAATGGGAATTCATCAGGTGGATTTATCAATCAGTATGGCAATGAATATATCATCAAAGGAATTGGTAGAACAAATTCAGTTGATGAATTAGGCAAGACGGTTATAAAACGTATTGATGGAAATCCGATAAAAATTGAGGATGTAGCCGAAATAAAAATAGGTGCTGCACCAAAAATAGGTGATGGTTCACTTAAAGGTGAACCTGCGGTTATTATGACTGTGATGAAACAGCCTGCCACCAACACGCTTGAACTGACAGACAAAATTGATGAAGCAGTTGTAGATATGCAAAAAAACTTGCCCAGTGATATTCATATCAATACACAAATTTTCAGACAAGCAGATTTCATCAACGCATCCATTAGCAATATTCAAAAAGTACTATTGGAAGGAACTGCTTTTGTCATCATTATTCTCTTTTTGTTCTTGATGAATTGGCGAGCAACAGCCATTTCTCTTGTCGCTATTCCTATTTCTTTAATAGTAGCAATTCTTACTTTAAAATGGCTAGGTTTTACTATCAATACAATGAGTTTGGGCGGTATGGCTATCGCTATTGGCGATTTGGTAGATGATGCCATTATAGACGTTGAAAATGTATTTAAACGGCTAAAAGAAAATGCTAAAAAACCAATCGAACTACAAACCAACAAACTGAAAGTCATTTTTGATGCTTCGTTTGAAATTAGGCATTCCATTATCAATGCAACATTCATCATTATTGTAGCATTCCTCCCACTTTTCTTTTTATCAGGAATGGAAGGGAAATTATTAGCTCCGCTCGGCATAGCCTTTATTGTTGCTTTATTCGCTTCATTGGTGGTTTCTATTACGCTAACGCCTGTATTGTGTAGCTACTTGCTTACCAACGCTAAGATGCTGGCAAAACAACACAAGGAAAGTTGGTTGGTAGAGCGCTTGCAAAATGGCTATAGCCGATTATTGGAAAAAGCAATGCGTTGGAAAAAAGCTGTCGTTTTCTCCAGTATAGGATTGTTCATTTTAGCACTATTAGCCTTCACACAATTGGGCAGAAGTTTTTTACCCGAATTTAACGAGGGCTCATTAGTAGTAAGTGCGGTAAGTTTGCCCGGAATTTCATTAGAAGAAAGCAACAAAATTGGCGTAAACATTGAAAAAGCATTGCTTACTGTTCCCGAAATAAAAATCACAACCCGAAGAACAGGAAGGGCAGAATTAGACGAACACGCACAAGGCGTAAATGCCTCTGAAATTGACGCCCCTTTTACCTTGGGAGACAGAAGTCGAGCGGATTTTATGGAAGATGTTAGGGAAAAACTCGCAGGTGTAACAGGTGCTAATATTACGATTGGTCAGCCCATCGGTCATAGAATAGACCATATGCTTTCGGGAACTCGTGCCAATATTGCTATCAAGATATTTGGCACTGACTTGAACAAACTCTTTTCACTTTCTAACCAAATCAAAAATGAAATTGAGGGTGTGGAAGGATTGGTAGATATAAGTGTGGAACAACAGGTAGAAATTCCACAAATTCAGATTAAAGCCAAGCGAGATTTATTGAACCATTACGGAATTACGATTGGTGCTTTTAATGAATTTATAGATGCCGCCATTGCTGGAGAAAAGGTTTCCGACATTTATGAAGGGGCTAAAACCTTTGATTTAATTGTGCGATTAGAAAAAGATAGCAGATCGAAAATAGAAGATATAGAAAACGTCCTCATTGATACAGAAGACGGACAAAAAATACCGTTGCATTATGTCGCTGATGTGATAAGCACATCAGGACCAAACACAATAAACAGGGAAAATGTAGAACGAAAGACAGTAGTTTCTGCGAATGTGGTAGGTCGAGACCAAAAGAGTGCGGTAGAAGAAATTCAAAAAATCATTAATGAAAAAATTCAGTTGCCCGAAGGTTATCACATTGAATATGGCGGACAATTTGAAGCAGAAGCAGAAGCATCCAAAACGTTAATGGCAACTTCTCTACTTTCTTTGTTGGTTATTTTCTTACTGTTGTTTCAAGAATTCAAATCTGTAAAAATTGCAGGTATCGTATTGCTGAATTTGCCTTTGGCACTTATTGGAGGTGTTTTAAGCATTTACTTCACGAGTGGTATTTTAAGTATTCCTGCAATTATTGGATTTATCACACTTTTTGGAGTAGCTACACGAAACGGCATTTTGTTGGTATCGCATTACAAAACTTTACAGGACGAAGGGTTGAATTTATACGACACCATCATTCAAGGTTCCAAAGACCGCTTAAGTCCAATTTTAATGACTGCATTAACAGCAGGACTGGCATTGATTCCACTGGCTATTGCAGGTGATTTGCCCGGCAATGAAATTCAAAGCCCTATGGCAAAAGTAATTTTGGGCGGACTGCTTACATCTACACTACTCAACATTTTCATTGTACCTGTGGTGTACTTTTTATCTAATTCAAAATCAGAAGCGAAATGAAAAAAATAATTTATATAATACTGCCTCTGCTGATTTCAGCTATGAATGTTAACGGGCAGACAACCATTGATTCTGTGTTGGTAAACATTGCAAAAAACAATAAAACCATTGTTGCCAACACCAAATATTGGGAAGCTAAAAAACTGGAATATCAAACAGGATTAACACCATATAATCCAAAAGTAGATTATGATTATTTGATTGGAACTCCTTCAAATGCAGGTAATCAAACAGATTTTGCAATTACGCAATCTTTTGATTTTCCGACTGTATATGCTCGAAAGAAGCAACTGTCTAATGAACAGATAAAGCAAGCGGAATTTCAATTAAACGCTAACCGACAGGAAGTTCTTTTGGAAGCGAAAATAATTTGTATTGAATTGATATACCGTAATAAGTTCAATTCAGAATTGACTACTCGTAAGCAAAATACAGAAAAGTGGTTAACCGCCTTTCAGAAAAGTTTAGAAAAAGGTCAAGGCAATATTATGGATGTGAATAAGGCAAAACTGCAACTCATTGAAATCAATGCATCATTTCAGGAAAATCTCTCAATCAGTAATCAGCTAAACCAAAAATTGACAGAACTGAACGGAGGAGTACCCATTCAATTTTCAGATACAGCTTATTCATCCTTTGAGTTCATTTCTGATTTTGAAACATTAGAACAAGAAATAGAAGCCAATGACCCTGTGCGGAAATATTTAGAACAGGAAAAAGTGATAGGTCAGAATGAAGTTTCCTTATCAAAATCTCTTACACTACCAAAAATCGAAACAGGTTATCACTATCAGTCTATATTAGGTCAGCGTTTCAATGGTGTTCATTTTGGTTTGACTATACCACTTTGGGAGAACAAAAACATAGTAAAGACACAACAAGCGGAGTTAATTCTAAATGAAGCTAACCTGCAAGACCATATTAACGAGCATTATTATGACATCAAGCAGAAATATGAACGAATGACCAACTTAAAAATCACTTTGGATGAATACCAAACATTATTTTCCTCATTGAACAATGTTGAACTTTTAGATAAATCTCTTTCATTGGGTCAAATTTCGACCATTGAATACTTTATGGAAATGACTTATTATTATGAAGCTTTGAAAAATTATCTAAAAACAGAAATGGAATACAACAAAGTAGTAGCAGAATTATACAAGTATCAACTATGAACCTAGCCCTAAAGCAAGCACATTTGCAAACCGCTCAATACCAACCCACAGTCCAAAGTTTGCAAAAGAGCTTGCTTTTCCATCCCGAAAAGAAAAACAAAAAAATTCCTCCTGCTTCGCAAAAATTAAATCTGCCGACACGCAAACCGACTGACAAAGACAAGTTGACAAAGAAGCTAAACCCATTGACTGACATTGTATTAACACGACCGAAGGAAGAACCACTGGCGGTAACAGCACCTACACGCAAGCAGGGGTTTAGTGCTTCGTTGGACAGAAAAGTGCTAAATTTGAAGTTCAGTTCTTCGTAGGAAGTTCAGCGGTAAAATCCCTGCCTGCGTGTAGCTGCAAAACGTTGTGCCTCATTGTAAAAAAGCCGACAGCACAAACAGCACATTTGGTTTTTGCCAACACGCAAGCCAAAGTTCAAAAAACCAAAAGAGCTGTTTTTTGCCAACGCTTGACAGAATAAAATTTGTACCTTTGCGTTTATAAAAATTATGACAAGATTTTTTTACATAGCATTATTAACCCTGATTGGTTTCTCTTTGACTCCAACAGATACTTATGCTTGTGGGTCAAAATCTGAAAACTTAGAAAATACTTGCACCAAAAAATCTAATACGGAAACGGAAAAGAAAGATTGTTGCGACACAGAAAAAGGACAATGTGGTAAACACAGTAAAGATTGTGATGGGAAATGCGGAAACCCAGCTTGTCATTGTCCGACTAATTGTACAAACTTTACAATTCCTTTTTTTGATGGTTTTTCAGGAATTACAATAATCGTTAATAAGCCTAACTTTTATTATCAAGACACCTATTATTCATCAGGCTTTCTTTCAATTTGGCAACCGCCCAAAATAGGCTAATTTTATTACCTTGACAGCAATAGGTCTGACTAATTGAAAGCATTTTTCTTGCTTTCAAATTCTATTATTCGTTAAACATTTAATTTTAAAAAAATGAAATCAATAAAAATATTGATGGCAATAACACTATTGCTATCGTTTACAGCGTGTAACGCTCAAATCAAAAACGCTAAAACCGAAAGCGTAAAAATTTACGGTAACTGTGGTATGTGTAAAACGACCATTGAAAAAGTAGGAAACATTAAGAAAGTAGCTCAGGTAGATTGGAACAAAGATACCAAAATGGCTACTCTTACTTACGACCCAAGCAAGACCAATCAAGATGAAGTTTTGAAACGCATTGCATTGGCGGGTTATGATAGCGAAAAATTTCTTGCACCTGATGATGTCTATGCGAAACTTCCTGAATGCTGTCAATACGACCGTGTGAAAAAATCGGAAACGGTAAAAGTAGAAACGATAGACAACCATTCTAATCACAATCACGGTGGGGCAACTGACAAGTCAACAGAAACAAAGCAAGAAGTAAATCAACTCAAATCAGTTTTTGAAAACTA
>JAGXRF010000015.1 GCA_018335925.1 Flavobacteriales bacterium | reverse complement strand
AAGCCATACTCTTTGCCAAGTTTTGGTTTGCGTATCGGCTCGTGCGACTTGGCAATGTGTATGGCTTGTGGGTTGGTTTTAATAATTAAATGTCAGTCCTACTCCAAAACCCATATCACTGTCGTAATGCGTTCTGAAACCTAAGTTTTTACTTGCGATATAATTCAGTCCAAGCATATATTCTCTGTCTGTATTTACCATAAATGCAGCTCTAAACCTTTTTGAAAGTGGAATGTCTTCACGTCTTAATTGTACTCTTACGTTTCCATCGTGATAGACTTCTGTTTGTAAAATTATAAGCATTGGCAGAGTATATGCAACCCCTAAACTAAACTGTGTCCGATTGTCTTTGGTATTAGTCTGCCCAAAAAGATTTTTTTCTGGTGTTTCGTGCTTTCTGTATCGCCAATCAAAGCCAATAAAGGGCATTAGCCATTGGTTTCTGCCTATGTATCGCCCTATGTGTGTTTCTGTTTCGTATCCGTGTTTGTCGCTATATCCCAAACGCCATTCAGTGCCAAAACTCCATCGGGTATTTTGCAACATTGTCATACCATCATTTCCATTTGTTGCAAAGTCGTTTTGAAACATAAAATGTAGTTCGTTGCTTTCTCTTTGTAGTTTTTTGTAAGCCCATTTTTTGTCAGGCAACAATGGATTGGGTGCTTGGTTTTCTGTACTAAAAACTCGGTTCATCCCTGCCATCATATGGTAGAGAATATGACAATGAAAAAACCAATCGCCTTCTAAATTGGCTTCAAACTCAATCACATTGGTTTCCATAGGCATTATGTCCAAAACATTTTTAAGCGGTGCATAATCGCCTTGCCCGTTTATAACCCTAAAATCGTGTCCGTGCAAGTGCATCGGGTGTCGCATCATCGAGTTGTTGTAGAGTGTTATTCTTACAATTTCTCCTTTTTTGATTAGAATTTTATCAGTTTCAGCAAGCACTCGGTTGTCCATACTCCACACATAGCGGTTCATATTGCCTGTTAATTCAAACCTTAATTCTCTGATAGGTGCATCTTTTGGCAAAGTGGTTTTGGTAGGTGATTTCAGCATTGCGTAGTTTAAGGTAACAATGTCATTACTGGGCATTGTATGATTGCTATGGTCTGAATGTTCGGATTTTTTGGGTTTATTTTCTCCTGTAATCTCAGGGTACATTACCGTATTCATATCCATTTGTTGCAATGACATATCCATACCCATATCGTTCATTGTGCCATCCATTTTCATCATATCGTTCATCATCTTCATACCTTCAAAGTATTTCAGTTTAGGCAATGGACTTGCCAACTGCTTAATACCTGAACCTATGTAAATAGATGCCGATTTAGTTCGGTCTTCGGGTGTTGCCAAAAATTCATAGGAAGTATTTTCTGCCGGAATGGTAACGATGACATCATAGGTTTCTGAAACTCCTATAATTAGTCTATCCACCACAACAGGGTCAACATCATTGCCATCATTGGCAACGACAGTCATTTTTCCACCTGCATACGTGAGCCAAAAATAGGAAGATGCACCACCGTTTGATATTCGCAACCTTACTTTGTCGCCTGCTTTGAATTGAGCGAGTTGGCTTTCAGATGTTCCGTTAATCAAGAATTTGTCATAATATACATCACTCACGTCCATTGCCAACATTCGTTTCCATTCGTTGGTAACTTTGGTTTTGAAATGTCCTGCTTTTATGGCTTCCGCATAACTTTGAGTTGTCCCTTTTTTAATGGCGAACCAATCTGAAGCATTGTGCAACATTCGGTGTACATTATCTGGATTGTAGTCTGTCCATTCACTTAAAATTATCGGAACAGTTGGCAAATCGTCAATGCCTTTTCTGAAAGTTGGGTCGTCTTCTCTTTTTTTCAAAATCAGAGAACCGTACATTCCTATTTGCTCTTGAAGTCCACTGTGGCTATGATACCAATGTGTTCCGTTTTGTATGATTTTAAAACGATAAATGTGTGTTGTATTTGGTTCAATGGGCATTTGTGTTAAGTAAGGCACACCGTCTTCCTTGTTGGGCAAATACAAACCGTGCCAATGCAAGGATGTACCTTCTTTAAGTTGGTTATGTACGTGAATTTCTGCCGTGTCGCCTTCGGTAAACGTGAGCGTTGGCATTGGAATTTGTCCGTTGACGGCAATTGCCCGTTTTTCTTTCCCTGTAAAATTGACGATGGTGTCTTTTACATAAAGGTCATATCGCACCACTTTTTGGGCGAATATGTTTGTAGTTACCAATAGTAAAACAACTATCGGCAACACTTTTTTATAAATATTTTTTTGATTATCCATTTGAGAAATTTCATTTTTTAATTGCGTTGAAATAAGAAAATGTGCCAATTGCTGTATTGATAGAGTTTGTTACCACTACATCTTCAAAACCTGCATTTGAAATAAAATCGGGCATCAATCCTTTCACATTATCATTGGTGGTTTTGAAACCGTCTAATAACTGAACTAAACCAAAAGTTAATCGCATCAATTTGTTTTGTGCTTTACCCCAATCGGCAATAATGAGTTTTCCGTTGGGTTTCATAACACGATGCAATTCTTTAAGGCAATTCAGTTTCGTTTCAGCATCTAATTGATGAAAGACCAAGCAACTGTAAACTTTTTCAAAACTATTGTCGGCAAAAGGCAAAACATTACCATCGTACAAATGCAATGGGATTTCAATGTTATTTTTTGCCAATTTATGCTCGGCAATGGCTTTCACTTTAGGGTCAATATCCAAACCTTCTAACTTTGTATTTGGATTCGCCTTGTGTGCCAAAATCAAATTTTGACCTGTACCAAAACCAAACTCTAAAATCCGTTCATTTACTTGTGGGCTGATTTCTTCCACCAAAATCTTTCTGAATTTCTTTTCGGGCATAGTGATTTTTATGGTCATATCATAGTAGGCTGTTAAAAAATCATAACCTAATGCAGGGATATATTTCATCTTATTCATTTTGTTTAAGTCGGGTCTCTACCCAATTAATTATTTCTTGTTTATCATCAGCAGAAAGTTTTGCGTTACTGTGCAACAGAAGATATGAAGGCAAGGGCATTTTATCTGCCTTAACCTGTTTTGAAATTCTGTCCAGTTTGTTTTTTTGTTTACGTTGGGAATAACTACCAAATTCACTGAAGTTGAGTTCTTCCTTTCCCTCACGAATATCTCTATCCATTAAAAATCGCATAGGTTGAACATGACTATACCAAGGATAGTTGGTGTTATTGCTATGACAATCGTAACAAGAAATCTGCAAAATATTCATCACATTATCCGGAACATCATAAACATGGCGAATATCCGTTTTTGGGATTTCTTCCTGTTGGTTAACATCAGTCGGGATAAATTGTATCCCGACTAATATAACCACCAAAAGAATCGCTATTCTTTTCAACCACTTCATCATTTAGTTGATAACATTTTGAACTTTCCCACACGTTGGCATTTTAGTTCCCATATATGGATTACTTATTGCTTCCTTGTTGCTTATCCAAATGGCTCCTTTATTATTATTAGCCATCGGACAGAAATCTTCATATAATTTTTGAGAAGTCCCGATAATGGCTATCAAATCTTTAATGTCTGTGCTTAAAGAAATTAAATGCTCGCGTTGATGACCAATATCCCCCGCATTTTTGGAAATGTGTTCTGCATTTTCAATGGCAGTTTCCAAAATGTCATTTACTTCCTTCTGCTCATCATCAGATAGCTTTGAACCTTTAAAACCTTTTAAAGAGGTCACTAACTTTGCAGAAGCTTCTGCTGCACTGGATGCATCATCCTCAACAAGGTTTTCATTAATTGTAAAATAATCCTTCAGAACAACAGAAAGGTCGCCCTTCATTTCACCGATATTAGCAGATACATTTCTGTTTTCTTCTGTAGCTCCAAGCTCGTGACTGGAATGGTCGTGTTCCATACCTACTTCATTCTGGAGGGAATCGTTTTCCGATTTTGAATTATTTCCGCAACTTGCCATTATTAAGCTTCCGCCTATCAGGGCAATCATTAATTTTATATTTATTTTTTTCATTGTCTTAATTTTTTATTGTTATTATTTAATTGTTTCAACCGTTTTACCACAAGAAAGCATTTGAGAACCGTAGTATGGATTTTTTACTGCATCTTCTTTGCTCAACCAATTCGCACCTTTACCGCCATTTGCCATAGGGCAATGTTGGTAATAAGTAGGTGTGTCTTGTTTTGAAACTTTTAGCAACTGATACATATTATCAGATAAAGTATTGAAATGGTCTCGCTGATGCCCTACATCTTTGGTTTCTTCGATGTGTTCCGTATCAAATGCCAAGTCTTTCATTACTTTCATCCAAATGATATGTTCTTCATTGGAAAGTTTATTCATCTGAACAGTATTAAGAGCATTGAGCAATTCTTTTGCTTTGGCAGAAGCCAAATTGCCGTCAGACTTTACCAAAGCATCTTTAAGTTCAAAATAGCTGTCAAAAACTGCTTTTAGTTGATTCACTTCTTGCTTTGTTTCTGTTGGTTTGTCTGTTGTTCCATCGTGACTATGTGATGTATGGTCTTCAATAATTTCTACTTTTGTCGTTTCCGATTTTTTCACACGGTCGTACTGACAACATCCAGGAAGTTTGGCATACACATCATCAGGAGCAAGGAATTGGTCACTGTCGTAACCTGCCAATGCAATACGTTTCAAGATTTCATCTTGATTGGTTTTACTCGTATCGTAAGTAAGTGTAGCCATTTTGGTATCTTTATTCCAATCTACTTCGACTACTTTCTTAACATTTCCTGCTTTTTCAATGGTACTTTCACACATACCACAGTTACCGTAAATTTTTACGCTTTCGGTTGTAGCGTTTTTGATTTGAGCGTTTAACGCTGTGAACGATAGCAATACAGTTATTGCCATCAATATTTTTATTGATTTCATTTTTTTAAATTTTAAGTTCTTGTAAATAATTAATTCCGAAAGCAAAGTAATGCTCTCGTTTAGACAGACCTATGGCTGTCAGGGTAGAAAATTAGCCTATTTTGGGTGGTAGCCAAATGGAAAGAAACCCTGATGAATAATAGGTATCTTGATAGTAAAAATTCGGTTTTCTAACGACTACTTTAACTTGGGAAAGTCCGTCAAAAAAAGGGATTGTAAAGTTTGTGCAATTAGAAGGACAATGACAAGCGGGATTACCGCAGTTTCCGTCACAATCTTTTCCGTGTTTACCGCATTGTCTTTTTTCTTTATCACAACAATCTTTCTTTTCCATTTTGGAATCTGACTGTTTATTGACAGTATTTTCTGTGTTTTCAGATTTTGACCCACAAGCATAGGTGGCTGTTGGTGTCAAAACGAAACCAATCAGGGTTAATAATGCTATGTAAATAAATCTTATCATACTGTTTCAAAACGCAAATTTACAAATTTTTTCGGTCAAGCGTTGGCAAAAAACAGTTCTTTTGGTTTTTAGGGTTGGCTTGCGTATAGGCAAAAACCAAATGTGCTGTTTGTACGGTCGGCTTTTTACAATGAGGCACAACGTTTTGGCGCTTGGCGAAGAAGCGGATTTCGAAGCACTAAACTGTCTGCCAGCATTGAACTTGATACGAAGCACAAAGCTTCATTTAAGCACTGAACCCGCTTTTTTGCCAAACGCCTGTTAGCACTCGTTTTTCTCATCCGAGATATTGTTTTAGTCTGTCAATAAGCGAGTTAAATGGGTGTCCGTTTTGTCGCCATATTTGCTCTGATATTTTCACTTTTCTTCTAGTATCTTCGAAAGCAAGGTCAATGTCACCTGAAGAATTTAATAGTTGTTCAAATGTCTTGTCTTTCTCTACCACGCTTGAAAGAAGTGAGCCAATATTAAACTGGCTATTCAAGTTTGTTTTTATAAAGTCCGCTGTCGCAAGTTCCCAGTCACTTGGCCTAACTAATACAGATACGACATAATTTCCTTCATTAACTTGTTCCACAGCTTTTCTTGCTTGTGATACTGCAAGTTTTAAACTCTTGTCCCAATTTGTCGGTGAAAGAGATTTAAGTTCAATGTAGAATGATTTGGAATTGGCAGGATTAGTTATTACTACATCTTGAGAGCCGACACCTTGGTAAGTAATATTGTAAGGAAGATTTACTGAATTAAATGCTTCAATGAAAGCTCTTTCTACCGCTTCGCCAATTTTTTTCTTGAATTCAAAATCGTCTTGCTCGTCTTTAAGCTGTTGTGCAAGATTTTTTATTTCTTCAATACTTATTGATTTGGCTATTTCAGCTATTTCAGAAAGTTGTGTTAGACTTATGCCTGATTCTGCTAATGCAACCAAGTCATTAAGTTTTTCCTTGTTTGATAAGAGTTTTACAATGTTTCCACCAACTTCTGAATCTTCAAGAGATATGTTTACGAAAATTTTATCCTTTTGTGAGATAAACCAATCGAAATATCTGTCAGCAACAAATTTGTTTTTTATGTCAGAACACCAATGAATCAATTTTAAAATTGCTCCGCTTTTTGTTGAAAATGCATTATCAATTCTAAGTTTTTCAAGTTCTTCTTTGAGCTTGGTTGCAAGCTCTTCAATTGTTTTTGCAGGCAATTTTAAGCTCCTGAAATAATCGTTAACTATGAATTTGTCCCAATCTTCTGCATTATTGAGTTCAAATAGTATTTTTATTAAATCATCATCTAATGGATTTTCATTCGTTCCGTAAGCAAAAATTTCATTTACGAAAGCACAAAAATCACCTTTGCGATTTGGAATTATGTTTCCAAATTCTAATAAAGTTTTAAATTCTGAACTTTCTTGAAGTAATAGTAAATGGTCAAGGAGCCATTTTTCTGAATTTTCAAGCCCCAAATTTGTAAGTTTATTTGCCGCTTCAATTTTGTTGTGAAGTAATTTAATTAGTTGTCGTTTGGCTGGATTGAAATTGAAATCAGAAATACCATTTATTACAATTGGCTGTTTTTCTGATTTAAAAAAGATTTTAGCCGAATTAAAAAGTTTAGATTGAAACGAATCATTTGAGTTGGATGCTGAAATACTTAATATGTCAAGTAATACAACTTCGGCATTTGCCCTATCTATGTAAGTTCTTTGAACCTGACCGTATTGATTCTTTTCTTCGTAGTTCAGGATTTTATTTATTTCATCAGAAATGTCTTTTACTGTCTTTGAAGCGTGGGAATTGTCAATAGAAATTAAATCCCTGTGAATGAGTATATCGTTCCAATCTTCATTTTTAAGTGATTTAAAGATTGAAATGAATTCATTAGGTATTTTAGTTTCCTTCTCAATGTAAATGTCATCACTTAAGGATTTTAAAGTCCCCTTAATTGTCGGAATTATTTTATACTCCTTGAAATGCTTAATTAGCTGGTTGTCAATTAAGAATTTATAAACCGAATTGAGCCATTGAACATTGGTTTGTTGACTTCCTTGAAGGGTTATGCTTTCAAGTGTGATTTTGGATTGAATCTCTTTTAGTAAATCTTCAATAGTGTAAAAAACCTTTTGCCCCCACGTTTCAATTTCAGATTCAATACCCAAATTGTCTTGCCAAGAACTCAAATGCTCTTTTCTGCAAATCTTGTTACCTCCAAAGTAATTGTTTAGTATTTCCCAAAAATGGTCGTTTTGTTCTTTTGTTCCTGGAAATTTGGGTATAACAGCATTCTTGATTTTTATTTTTTCCGAAGCTGTTTCTACTATTTCTTGTTCTATGAGAAAATGTCTATATGGTTCTTGAATATTTTCTTTAAACCAATTAATTACTTCTATTTCAGTCAAGGCAGTTGGAATTCTACTTTGAGCTATCAGACTTAAATTTTTTGCGTTGTTTGTTTTAAGCCAGTCTACGAATAATTGAGCTTTATTTATTGCGTGAATAAATATGTCACGGTTTACTAAAACACTATTACTTGCTGTGTCGGTCAGTAAAACACTATCTCTTTTTTCAGTTGGAAAAAAATTTAGACCATTAAGGATTAATGGAAAATAAAAGTGCTCTGTTCCGACTAATGGGAAATCACGATATAGTCTTGCTGACTTCTCTATAATCTTAATACTTCTTTCCGTATGATTGTTAATCGGGATAGCTAAATCAAGTTTATCGTCCTTATAGTGAATGAAGCATAAATCTTGCGTTGCTCCATTAATAGTTTCCTTAATAACTGGAAAGTAGAAATCACCTTCATTATTATTTTCAAATAATTCATATGTGATTTGCTTACCTGTAATCTCATTATTGATTATGACCTTTTTAAGTTCTTCAACAAAAAATAGTGTCTGCGGTAAAGTAGAAGCAAGGTCTTCAACTCCGACTATTGCAGCTTCTCTTGATTCAGGATTTTCTAAAGGGTAAATAAAAACAGTGTCAAAATCTGTTTCTTTTCTTTGCGAATGATAGTTATGTCTTGTTGGGAAAATATGTTCATCTTCAATTTTCTCAATTTTGTCAAGCTCTTCGGCTATAAAAGTTATTAAGTCTTCTGACTTTTCAGCCTTTCTATTTAGTTCAAATTGAAAAGTCTTAGGTAATAGTCCATTTTGTTCAACAATTCCCTTTACGGTTACTGTGTCTGAAAGTAAATGAGTGCTAATAAAACCCGTTCCAAACTTGCCTGTTATTCTCTTGTTCGTGCTGTCGGAAGGTTTACCTGAACTTACTTGTTGAATTAATCCGGTAATATTTTCTACTCTGAAGGGGTTTCCGTTATGACTAAAAATGAATTCATTTTCCTTTAATGTGATTTCAATAGTCACCCCTCCATAAATGTTTGGAACGTCCTTTGCGTTTTGCATTAATTCCCAAATCCATCTTCTTCGGGATTTAGTCCTTTCATTTCTAACGTCTGATAAGATTTGTATAACCTTGTCAGCAGTCAGCTTGTAGTTATTGTAATTCTTGCTCTGTTGAACTGTCTCTAAATATGTCGTCATTATTTATGTTCTGTGTCGTTTTAAAATGAGTGCTAACGTTTTGCCGCTTTGCGAAGGCGGGGAATTTTTAGCACTTAACTTTATTAAATGCAAAAAAGCTTGGGTTTTGCACTTCATTTTCTTAGAAGCACAAAACCCCCGCTTTTGCAAAACGGCTGTTAGCACACGTTTTTAAAATATTTTCTAGTTCGCAAACACGTCCCAAACTACTGAAAACCCTGCACTTGCTCCAATTGCACCAGTAATCCCACCTGCTATACCACCGACTACAGTTGCTGAACCAGCAATTGCACCAGCGGTCGCACCTACACAATCAGCAACTGCGGTAAAAAACTTTTTCCAAAAGGCTCTAGCCACAAAAGTTTCGTTCCCGTATCTGTCATTCCAGTAGGCTAAAGAATATCGTCCAACAGAAGATGATATTAATATGTTTTCTATGTTGGCAGAACCTTTTGAAGCTAATATTCTATCTTCAAACTCTTTCACTTTACCAACAACGGAACATAAATTAGTGGAGTCGTATTCAAATAAAATTTCGTAAAGCTCGAATAAATAGTCTTTTGTTTCTTGATTTAAATCAAGACTATTTATATAAGTTTCAAACTCCCGTTCGCTATCAATATTTATAATTGGAGTAGCCAACTTTTTTGACGAATAATTTGGGATTAATTGGGAACCAAATTCTTCTCTCAGAACGTCATCGCACAAATCAAAAACTTCGTCCAAAGACATTTTTGGATTGCCTTTTGATTCAATTACTGCCATTAATCTGTTATGTTCTGCCCCTGCATTGTCATAAGGGTTCTTCTTGTTTGGAATCTCGCACTTTGCAAGATTTGCCCAGTTCCCATAATTTTTCATATTAAAACATATAATGGTTAAACATCACAAATATAGCTTTTTAGCAGTGAAAAATTTCTTTTAAAAATGTTAAATCGGTACTCTTTCAATAAAATGTGTGCTAACGGTTCGGGGCTTGGCGTAGTGGCGGCATTATAGCACTGCTGTTGATACGAAGCACCAAAGTTCAAATTTAGCACAAATGTTCATACGAAGCACTTCACCCGCCATTACGCCAAGCCCTTGTTATAGCCAGTGGTTCTTGTCCACCGTCCTTGTGAACCATTGTCAATACTGCATTTCTCCGTCTTTGTCGTGTCGGGATGTGCGGTTGCGTATTTTTTATTTTCAGAAAGGGTGGAGCTTTTTTTTAATTCAATTTTGTTTGGGCGGAAAAGGGATAAGCTCTTTTGCAAACTTTGGATTGTGTTTCGGCTTGTGCGGTTTGCAAATGTGCTTACACCTGTGTCGGGGCTTACATATAAATTATCCTTACACTAATCGTTTTGTCTGCGTTCAATTCAAAACTTGCTTTGGAAAAATTAGGCCTGTTTCGCAAACCTATTGACTGATAATTAGAAAATCCAATTCCTTCTTTGGGCAAAAGAAAGCCTTTATCAACCTTACCGTTGCTGTTTTCATCGTGTAAAATATTCACGGCATATTTCCCTTTGGGCAGATTTTTAAAAGTAATTTCGGCTTTCCCATTTCCGATTTTCGCTTTCTCTAATCGGCAATAATTTCTGTAATCTTCATCAGGTATTGAGCCGTCTTTGTTGTAAAGGGCGAACTGTACAACGCCTTTTGAGTTTTGTAATTTTTCTACCTTAACGGTCAATGTGTAGGTTTCTGCCTGATTTTCCGAAAATGAACAGAAAAAAAAACATAACCCAACTGTCAGTATAATAAAAATTGTTGCTTTCATTTATTATTGTTTTTTATTTGAACCCAATTTTTCTTTCATTCTATCTACTCCGTAGTACACCATTGGCACTAAATAAACCGTCAATGCCAATGAAGAGAGCAAACCTCCAATAATTACCCACGCCAAACCGTTTTTCCATTCGGCTGCTGTTCCGCTGGCTAATGCTATGGGCAACATTCCTATTGCCATTGATAAAGTCGTCATTAAAATGGGTCGCATACGTTCTTTTCCTGCGGTAATCAATGCTTCTTTGTAATGTTTCCCCTCCGCTTTCAGTTGGTTGGTAAAGTCCACAATCAAGATGGAATTTTTTGTTACCAATCCCATTAACATAATCAAGCCGAGCAAAGCAAATAAGCTCAAATTGCTTAACGATAAATTCAAGGCTAAAAATGCTCCGATAGCTGCAACGGGTATGGCAAATAAGGCAACAAAAGGATAAATGTAACTGTCGTATAAGGCTACCATAATCAAATAAATCAGTAAGAATGAAATCAGCAATACTGAACCCAAAGCCCCGAAGCTGTCGTTTTGCCGTTTAATATCGCTTCCCCAAGTCATTTGTATGCCGTTTGGTAAGGGATTGTTTTTGAGATATGCCACGACATCGTCTGCTACTGTTCCCGAAGGTCTGCCGAGTGCATCGGAAGTTAATGTAACGGCAGGTTGTCGGTCTTTTCGTTCTAAAAGCGAAGGCGAATTATCTCTTTCAATAGTTGCAAACTGTGAAACTTCAATTGGAATGCCCATTGGATTTATAATGTTGAGTTGGTTTACATCATCATAATTTTTACGGCTGAATTTATCCAACCAAATCCGTACAGGATATTCTGTTCCGTTTTCCGTTAAAGTGGCATCGTCATTTCCTGTAAAAGCGGTACGCAAATTCATTCCCACATAAGCCGTGTTCAATCCTAAACGCTGCATTTTGTCTTTGTCAGGAATGACTTTTAATTCAGGGCTTCCTGCTTCTACCGAAAGCCGCACATTATCTGCTCCAGGTATTTTTTCAATGACTGTTTTTAAGTCATTACCTGTCTGCATTACCTGGTCTAAGTCGCTTCCGCTCAATGTGATTTCTATCGGTGCAGAACGTGGAATTAAGCCCAATGCTATCATAGAAAAGTTAATGCCCGAATGTTCTTTTTGTAAATCAGTTCTCAATTTTCGCATAAAGGTTTCGGTAGAAAGATTATTTGTTTCTTTCTTGGATTTTAGCTGAATGGTAAATTCAGTTTTATTGGCAGAACCAACTCCCAAACTTCCGATACCTGTGCTTGGTCCGCCTACATTGCTGAAAACAGTTGAAACTTCGGGTTGCTTCAAAATATAGTTTTCTATTTTTTCTGAAACCAAATTGTTTTGCTGAATGGAAGTACTTTTATCAAACTCTAATGCCAAACGGAATTTCCCTTGGTCGCCTGTGGAAATGAGTTCCTTTCCAATAATTCCCTGTTTCATCATTGCTGCCGTCCCTACGAACAGCAACAAAACAAATCCTGTAAAAATGAGTTTGTGATGTAAAACCCAATTCAATGTTCTGCCATACCAATTGATAAATTTGTCTAACTGATGTTCAAACCAAAGCAAAAAACGGTTGAAGATATTAGTCGGCTGCAAATCTTCTTTTTTCCCGATGCGTGAAGCAAGCCAAGGCGTTAAAGTAAAACCTACCAATAAACTTGTAAGCGTAGATGTGATAACCACTACCGAAAATTGTTTGAGCATATCGGCAACAAAAACCTGTAAGAATAAAATCGGCAGAAACACAACTACATCAACCAATGTAATAGACAATGCCGAAAAACCGATTTCCATTCTTCCGTCCATAGCTGCCGTTCTTTTTTCTTTACCCATATCCAAATGACGTTGGATATTTTCTAAAACTACGGTAGCATCGTCCACCAAAATACCGATGATTAAAGACATCGCCAGCAAAGTCATCAGGTTGAGCGTATAGCCCAAAAGCCACATCACGGCAAAAGCGGTAATTAAGGAAGTAGGAATAGCGACCAACACAATCAGTGAGTTTCTGAAACTTCGCAGGAACAGCAACATTACTAACGACACTAAAATAACGGCTAAAATCAAGTCAAATACCACCGAATTAACGGCTGCAATGGTGTTATCGGTGCTGTCATCCGTAACTACAAATTTTACATCTGCATTGGCATTTTGTTTTTCAATGGACTGAAATTTTTCTCTAATCAGTTTTGAAACATCAACGGCATTGGCATCGCCTTGTTTTTTTATCATTAAACCAATACCGTTTTTACCATTGTAACGGCTGTAAGAAGCGGTTTCTTTAATACCGTCCGTTACTTCTGCAATATCTTTCACATAAACAGGGCTGTTTGGAAAAGGCATAGCAACTTGAACATTCTTTATGTCCGTAATGGTGTTGAACTTTCCTACCAAACGTACCGAATTATTTTCTGTATCGGTTTGCAATTTTCCGGCAGGTAAATCAATCCCCGAACGATTGACGGCTTCCACAACCTGGTACAAAGAAATTTTATAGAGCTTCAATTTTTCTTTGTCCACCTTGATTTGAATTTCCCTTTCTTCCCCACCTAAAATGGTTATCTCTGCCACTCCTTTTAGCTGTTGGATTTGTGGCAGGTAATCGTCTTTCATTTTTTGATAAAACACTGTCGGCTCTAAATTGCTTGTTGCACTTACCGACATTATCGGCAAATCATTAGGCGATACTTTGCTCATTACAGGGTTTTGAATATCGTTAGGCAAGTCCTTTCGGATATTGTCAATATAGCGTTGAGCGTCCTGCATTGTTTTGTCCAAATCCGTTCCGTATTTCAGGTTGGCTATGATGATTGAAGCATTGGGTAATGATTTGGTAAGCAAATAATCTACACCCTCCAAATTGGAAAGTGCATCTTCAATTTTTCGGGAAACGGAAGTTTCCACTTCGTTGGGTTCTGCACCGGGATAAACCGTTCGGATTACTACAACAGGCTGATTAAAATCGGGCATCAGTTCATAGCTCAAATTCTTGTAGCCGATAATTCCCAACAGGGCAAATACGCTGAAAAGTACGATAATCAGCGAGGGACGTTTGATTGATATTTCTGTAATATTCATTTTCGCTGATTTTATTTAATCGTAATATTCGCTCCGTCAAACAGATTGATAAAGCCATTCGTTACCACAATATCGCCTGTTGCCAATCCGTCTGATACAATCGTTCTATTGCCGATATTTCCTGATATGGTAATAGATTGCAATACGGCTTTTCCGTTTTTTATGAGATACACTTTCGCTTTTCCATTTTCTTCTGTAATGGCAGATGTAGGGATAAGAATACCTTGCTCTTGCTTGGTTTCAGAAAGATTTACCTTGCCGAACATTCCCGATTTTATGGTTAAGTTTTTGGTGTTGGTAACCTGAAACTGTACCGGAAAGCTATTGCCCAGATTGGCTTTGCTTCCTGTCATTATTACTTTTCCCGAAAGGGAAATATCGGGATAAACATCAGCATTGATTTTGTAGGTTTGATTGTTTTGAAACTGCACCAAATCATTTTCGGGAACATTAACCGTAAAACGTAAAGTGCTTATATCCGTAATTTGTAGCAACGGAATACCCGGTGCTGCAAAACCGCCCTCCTCATTGAGCTTGGCAGTTACCACACCATTGAAAGGTGCTTTTATAGTGGTTTTACTGATTTGCTCCAATAAAGTCGCTTTCTGAACTTTTGCAGATTTCAATCCCAATCTTGCTTTTTCCAATTGTATGCCCTGAACGGCATCGGCTTCCGTTAAAATGGTGTATCGTTTTACATCGTCTTCCAAACCCTCAATCTGCACTTCAACCGTTTGCAGTTGTAATTTCAATAACGAATTATCCAACTGAATAAGTGTTTGTCCTTTGCTTACACTACTTCCAACATCTACCAAAACAGCATTGATTTTTCCTTGTATATCCGCACTGATTTTTGTTTCCTTATTCGGCTCAAAAGTACCTGTATAAGTATTTGCATCATCAATAGTCTGCAAACGAATGGTGTCAGCATTTACAGTAATAGGTTTTTCTTTGTCGTATTGATACACCTTGCTTTCGGTAGTTTCTTTATTGTTTTTCAACTTAAAAAACACAAGTGCTATTACTGCAATCAAAGCAATTATCCCGATTATTTTTTTCCAATTCATATTCCTGACTTTTTATTCGTTATTTCAATTCTTAATTGTTCCTGCCAGCTTTTTTAGCTCCAAATCCACTTTCAGATAATCTATCACTGCCGACAGGTAATTTTGCTGTGCTTCACGAAGTGCATTATCAGCCAATAAAACATCGGTAAGTGTTGCCGTACCTTGCTTTTGTTGTAAAATGGTTTGCTCATAAATAGATTGAGCCAAAGTGATTTGATTTTCGGTATTGATGACTGTTTGCTGTGCAATCGTTCTTTGCCTTAAAGCATTTTCAGTTTCCATTTTGTTTTTATCGCCAATCAGTTGAGCCTGCAATTCGTTATTGCTGATTTCCAGTTTTTTTTGATTTATTTTTCGCTGTGTAACTGTTCCGTTGAAAAGCGGGTAAGTCAGTTGCAAACCTGCAAAGCCTATGGGATAAAATTTCAGAAAGTCATTTGGGGTTTTGTCGTAGCCAAAACCTGTTGTTCCGTAGGAAGCAATCAAATTAAGCGAGGGTAGAAATCGTGATTTGTTCAACGTACTCAATTCGCTGTTCAATAGTTTGTTTTGTGTCTGAATAATCTTCAAATCCAATATATTTTCTACATTATTTTCCGTCAAGGTTTGCTGTTCGATTTCAGAAACAACGGTAATATTTCGCTCCAATGGGATACCGATATTCAGTTTTAGTGCATTTAGAATTGAAATGTATTTATTGTGAACGTTTTCCCTTTGGGTATTTAACTGCTCGGCTTGCAATTTCACTTTACTCACATCTGTTCCCTTTGCCAATAACTGTTCTTTCAAAAGTTCCATATTCTTTAAGAGCTTTTGGGTATTTATCAGATTGCTTTCCAAAAAATCCAATTGATGTTTCAATATTTGAGCGTTATAATACAGCGTAGTGATGTCGTATAAAACCTGTTCTTCCGATTTTTGAAATTGAAGCTGTGTCAGTGCATTGGCAATTCTTGTATTCTCAATCGCTCCATAAACCTGCGGATTATACAACGGCATTGCCAACTGCACATTTGCATTGATGTTGTGCGGAACACCAAATTGCAAATCTCTGAATTGCCCTTCGGGTGCTTGCGGATTGAGTGCATTCATCGGCATTAGCTGTGTAGGCAATTCCATAAAATATTTGTAATCGGCATTGGCTGTAACTTTCGGAATGAGATTGGCTTTTGCTTCTTTTTCCCTTTGTTCGCTGATGCGGATATGGTTTCTGTTGATTTGCAGGGTTTTGTTATAGACCTGTGCCGTATCAATACATTGTCTCAGTGTCCAGACTTCTTGTGCCTGAACAGTATTCCACCCGATAAATATCAACGGAACAATAAGTAGTTTGTGAGTGTTCACTAACATAATTGAGCAAATTTTTTTGTTTCTTTTATTGTCTTTATTTAATTATTCCTGCCGCATCATCGTCAGCAACATTTTAAAGCGTTCAATGGCTTTCAATTCGTGTGGAATGTTTGCTGGCATAATGATACAATCACCTTTTTTAAGATGATGAAGTTTTCCGGCAATTGCTATTTCTGCTTCGCCATCCAAAATCTGCACAATGGCATCATAAGGTGTTTTATGTTCTGATAATCCCTGTTCTTTGTCGAACGAGAACAATGTTAAATTTCCGCCGGTACTTTTAGTTACCTGTTTGCTGATAACACCGCCGTTTGTGTATTCAATTGCATTTTCGAGATTGAAAATGCTTTCTTTTTCAAATGTTGCCATACTCGTTGTTTAATTAAAATACTGATGATATTGCTGATACGAATGTTGCAGGCGCAAAACAATTTCACTTGCTTTGGTTGCATCTGTTTCATTTTGCAACGCCTTAATTATTTCAAGATGTGGATGTAGCCATTTGTGCAGTTCATCGTGGCTTTTGCCGCCCATTGTACAACTTTTTACGAGCTGGTCGTTTTGCTCTTTTAGTTGTTGAGCCAATGCTTTATAATCAGTCTTTCCTTCCTGAATATAAGTATTTAACAATTCTTCGCCTTTCACTACAAAAGGTTTCATTTCTTCGTTCACCAGCCACTTTTCGCCATTGTTGAGTTCAATAGAATTAGAACTCTCATCGTCTTGGTGTTCTGCGTGGTTTTCTGTTTCCTGATGTGCCGCTGATTTTTCAGTAACATTATTACAACTCCACAACAACATAACGCTCAATCCAAATACAAGTAGTTTTTTCATATCTCAATTTTTTTTTCAATCATTTTTAAAATTCCCTCCAAAACTGCTTTTCCGTCTTTCATCAGGTTAGACTTATGCCCCGAAAGTTTCCATTTCAATACGGTCATTCTCATTCCTCCAAGTATAATCGTGGTAAGCGTAGAGGCATTGATCAGTTTGCCATATTGCCCTGCCTTATGTCCTTTTTCAATGTTTGTATTTACGTATAGATGCATCAAATCCATTATCTCGGAAACTTTATAACTTAATCCCTCGTCATAATGAAAAATGCTTTCCGCAAAAATGACACTGACAATTGCAGGCTTATCGATAAAGGTTTGTAGTTGTGATTTGAAAATTGCTCGCAGTTCATCTCCTGCTGTTGCATCTGGGCTTACAGAAAGATTACTGATGCGGTCTTTCATTCCCTTTATAAAATAGTTTAGCAAACCAAGTAAAATATCATTCTTGCTTTTAAAATGACGGTATAAAGCCGGTTCGGATAAACCAATATCGGCAGCCAGCGTTTTGATGGTCAGGTTTTGAATACCGTAAGCATCAATACGAGCCGTTGCAGCTTCCATTATTTCTATTTGCCTATCTGTGAACTTTTCCATATTATTTGTTTGCTAACTAATCACGTTAGTTGGTATTCACTCGCAAAGGTAGAAATAGTTTTTTAAGTGACAATATTTTCTTGAAAAAAGTTTTTCACTTCTTTCAAATCGTCATTAAAAGTGTTGGAAAAAAGTGGCTCTTTTGGTTTGCCAAGCGTTGGTTTTGTGTGTCGGGCAAAACCAAATGTGCCAAATGCGTGTCGGCTAAAATTGAATTAAAAAAATGTGCGGTGGGAAAAATAAAAAATATAGAAAGATAGGCAATGAGTGTCGGCTTACTTGCTGTTTAATTGTTAAAATGGTTACTGTCTGTCAATGTTCGGAGGGTTGTCCTACCATTGGCTATAACGTTTTGCAGCTACCCGAAGGGCGGGGCTTTTACCACAAAACTTGATTTGAAAAACTAATGTTTGATTAACCACAAAACTGTCTTTAAAACACGAAAACCCGCCTTTTGGGTAGGTGCTGTTAGGCGTAGTTTTTATTTTAGTTTGTCGCATACTTCATTACAATTCTGTTCAATTGTCTTACAAATGTCGTCAATGGTTACAGATGTTTTGTTTTCCGAAAATGGTTCTCCATACAAGTTTGCGAGTTTGTTTATTGTCAAAAATGCTGTGCTTATAATTACCATAATTGGAACAGCTAAAAACTCAAAGCCACTTTCTTCTCCACCCAAGTCAATATCACCAATGAATAGTGGAATAAGAATTACATAGAAACTCACAATTAATTTTGTAAATGCACTATAAATCATAAGGAATGGTGTGTTCTTTATTCTTTCTGCTTTACCTTGAATGTCATAAAACCGATTGATGTGTTGCATTAAATCTCCCTTTTCAATTCTGGCAGATGTAGCAAAATTATCTTCAATGTCCTTTGTTATTACTAATAAAATCTCATTTGAAATTTTATTCTCTGTATTTATTTTAAATTCAGTAAAAAGTTCAATAGACTGTCTGTCAAAT
Source organism: Flavobacteriales bacterium (assembly GCA_018335925.1). GTDB lineage: Bacteria > Bacteroidota > Bacteroidia > Flavobacteriales > Flavobacteriaceae > Flavobacterium. The sequence goes on along the minus strand of JAGXRF010000015.1, from coordinate 1,686 downwards.
GTCGGATGCAAGTTGTTGTGCATTTCATTTTTTAGTTGTCTTATGTATAAAATACTTAACTTAATAATTTTTTGTGCTTTGAGATTTAAGTTGTTTTGTTTGTTTTCTTTGAAGTGTTGTTCATTCCCGTAGTAAGCATAAATTTTAGCAACAAAACTTCGTGTATTGTTAGTCAATTCACCGAATATTTTTCTTGCTTCCCACCATCTGTCATAGGCAGAGTTCATCCTGAAACCAAGGAAGAAAGCGACCGCAAGACCAAATACTGAACCTATTTGTCCAGATATTTTGTAAATGTGGTCACCAAAATATTCTTCAAGAGCAAGCACAAAAATTGTATATACCGTTGTAATTATAATAAACGGTGTTGCAATTTTTAGCAGATGAATTAAGCCTTGCCTTTCTGTTTTTATCATTTTTAATCGTCTTCGTCTTTTTCAGCGTTATTATTGTCTGTTGCAGGAATACTGTTTCCGCTTCTTATTTCGGTGTGTCTTATTTCACCGCCAGTTGTACCTGTTTGTTTAGCAAAGAATAATACCACAAATGCAAAAATCAATGTTGCAATTGAAATTATTGAAGAAAAACTTTTCTCTTTAAAGCTCGCCCAAAGTCCAAGCAAAGAAATGCCACCAAGAATGTAAGAAAGTATAGCGAATGTTTCTGCTGTTTCTTCGTGGGTTTCTATGTAGTTCTCTGTAACTCCATTTATTTTTACGACAACTTCTTCTGCTCCTTCTCCAGTATTCATAGCTGCAATTGCAGTTAGTGCACCGAGAGTAAAAATCATAAATGCTGTTCGTTTAACAGCTTCTGATTTTGAAATAAGTCCTGTAATCATTACGATTACCCCTACAATAGGGAAAATGATTGGTAAATGATTTACCACTAAATGCCAATGTGCTCCGTTCATATTATTTGTTTTTAAAAAATTAAATATTTACTCCAAATAGGTAGCCGACTAACGCAGAAAGCACCATTGCAATTGTACCCCAAATAGTAATTCGCAAGATAGCTTTTTTAATGCTTGAACCACCTGTTTTTGCAGATGTCGCTCCTAAAATGATAAGAAAAATTATCGTGAAACCATATAGCCAATATTCCATTCCTTGAACGGGTGCAAAAAGGACAATTAGTAAAGGTAGAACGCCACCAACTGTAAATGATGCCCCAGATGCAACAGCGGCTTGAATTGGTTTTGCTTGACTTATTTCATTGATACCTAATTCGTCTCTAATATGAGTTCCTAATGCATCTTTTTCCGTTAGTTCAATCGCTACCTGCATAGCCGTTTCTTTTTTCAGTCCACGTTTCTCATAGATTTGAGCCAAAATATTAAGCTCTTCATTTGGCATTTCTTTAAGTTCCTTGATTTCTCTTTCAATGTCTGCCTTTTCAGTGTCTGTTTGCGAGCTTACCGAAACATATTCGCCTGCTGCCATAGATAAAGCACCAGCAACAAGTCCCGCGACTGTTGCTAAAACAATTGGCTCTCTTGTTGAACTTGCAGCAGCAACTCCAATGGCAAGACTTGAAATAGAAATTATACCGTCATTTGCACCAAGAACAGCAGCTCTCAACCAGTTGCTTCGGTGTATGTAATGGTTGTCTAAATAATTGTCAATTGTTATCATTTTCTTTTTGTTGTCTTGTTAATGTTGGTCGTCTTAAAATTACGCCTAACGT
>JAGXRF010000014.1 GCA_018335925.1 Flavobacteriales bacterium | reverse complement strand
TCAAGTCCAAGTTCACATTGTGAATTAATTAACTCTGTTAGCTGATGAATTTCCGGGTCTAAATTCCCTTTTAATTTGTCTGCTACTAGATTGTTCAAACCGTAAATGCCGTTAATTATGTTTCTAATGTCGTGTGCTGTCAGTGCAATGTTTTCTGTTACTGTCTGACTAACGCTTGAAGCTGATTCATTTTTCATTTTTTTTCTTTTACGTTAATGCAGTTTCTGGCTGTCCACCATTACTGCTAACGTTTTGCAGCTACCCGAAGGGCGGGACTTTTACCACAAAACTTGATTTGAAATACTAATGTTTGATTAACCACAAAACTGTCTTTGGAACACGAAACCCCGCCTTTTGGGTAGGTGCTGTTATGCGGTCGGCTTTCTTCTCTGCCGTCTATTTGTCGAGTGGTTTCCATTGTCCTTTTTTGAAATAAACGTTGTTAAATTTCGGCGAGTAAAATACTAAATAAAAGCTCCAAGCACTACGATAAGTTGTCGGGTTACTTGTCATAATGTGGTGAGTTGGTTGCTCCATTTTTATTATTAGTCGTTCCGAACTATATGGTTTGGTCGTTGTAATTGTCCCACGATACGTTTTTAATATTTTTTCTTTGTCTGTCACGTGAAAGTAAATAGAGTCGTTCTCTTTTAATTCAAATCTAAAATTGTCGTATTGCCAGTCCGCTTGTTTGCCCGGGAAATAGTCTCGATTAACAATATATTCACCATAATAGTCACTTTTTTCAAGTTCCTTTTTGTCTGTCAACAAACGAATAATTGTCCCAAGAATAAAGAGTCCAAATAAACCAAGCCAAAAGTAGCCAACTATTTTTCCGAAGATTTTATTCCCTGTCCCCCACCAAGCCAAAAGCAGTATTCCTGTCAGTGGAGCAAGTATGAAAAGGAAGAATAAAAATGCCATTTATTGTCTTGTTAATTGTTGGTTGTGTCGTCTTTTAAGCTGCCGCATAACGTTTTGCGGCTTGGCGTAGTGGCGGATTTTTAGCACAAAAGTTCAATCGAAGAACTGCACTAGAACCTACCACAAAACTGTCATACGAAGCACTGCACCCGCCATTACGCCAAACCGCTGTTAGGCGCTGTTGCTCTTTCTGTCGTCAAGGTTTACTGGTCTTTTGAGTTACTGTTACCCAAGATTTGTCGAAGCCAAGTGCCTTTAAAATTTGGTCTTTGTCAAGCGTTTTTGGTTGTTTGATTTTGATTACTAAACATTTTTCTGGAACGTCTTCAACGATTGTAAACTGTGAACCGTGTGGTTGCCAAGTAAAACAATGCTCACCTGTCTTTTTGTGAGTGCCAACAAGGTTATTATTCTTGTTCCATTCCCATTTGTAAAGTTCATAGTCGTATCGAACAGTCTCAAACTCAAAAACTACAACTTCAGAAAGGTCGTTTGATTTTACTAAAACAACAGTCCGCAAATGCTTAAACTTTTCCCTGATTGCGGAAACTCTCTCGTTCCAAATTTCAAGAACGAGTTTTCCGATTAAAGTCGGGTCTGCTTTTTGGTCGCTACGCTCGCCAAATGAATAATTCGGAGAGTTTCGTCCTGAAATTAATCTTACACGTTTTTGAGTTGATGGCTTTGTAGCTTTTACAGTCTTTGCACCCCAAGCTGTGTTGCCCATAACAACATCGTCAAGCCCAACATTTGAAGGTTTCCAGTCTGCGCCAATGCAAGTTGCAAAAATGCTTTCCCATTCAGAACCTTCAAGTTCAGGCTTGCCTTTTGAAGCCAACAAATAGATTAACTCTTTGCCGAGCAAAAAGGGAAAGTCTTTCGGAAATTCGTTTAACGGAAAAGCCGAAACAGACTTGTTTACTGTTCTTAATTTCGGTGATTTATTGTTCTCCATATCTGACTTCATATTCTCTTAAAACCGAAGTCATATCCATAGAGGTTGCTACAAACGGTAATAGTTTTAAAATAACTGCTTTTACTAAATTTACAGGAACTGCATTTCCTGCTTGCTTTCTTGCTTGTCCGTCCGCAACAACAATTTTATAGCTGTCGGGAAAACCTTGTAAGCGGAACATTTCTCTTGGTGTTAATCGTCTTTCTCCGTTTACAAGCAAATAGTTGTAAGATGCTCCTGCACGTAAAGCACAAGAGTATGGATAAGAACAAATATTGCCTGCTTTATTTTCGTGCCAAATAGAAAGTTTGTAAGCTGATTTATGAGTTTCTTTGCGTTTCTGCGCAATGTATTCTGATGCGTAATGTTTTTTGTCAACTTTTTTTTCAAGTATTTCCGAGAGAGGTTTAAATGGTCTAACTGGCGAAGGAAAACTAAACATTATTGGCTCTCTGTGTCCAACGATAATAACTCGTTCACGTTTTTGAGGAAGTCCGTAATCAAGTGCGTTTAAGACTGCAAATTTTACACTGTAGCCTAAATCTTTTTCTAAAGTCTTAATAATAGTTTTCAGCGTTTTACCACCGTTATGTCCAACAAGTTGTTTGACATTTTCAAGCACAAAAGCCTTTGGCTTTTTGTGCTTAATTATTCTTGCAATGTCAAAAAACAATGTTCCCCTAATGTCATTGAAACCTTGCATTTGTCCGATGATGCTGAAAGGTTGGCAAGGAAAACCGGCAAATAAAATGTCGTGGTCGGGAATGTCTTTTTCGTCAACTTTTGTGATGTCGCCTGTCGGTCTATGCCCAAAGTTGGCTTCATAGCTGTCTTGGCAATATTTGTCAATGTCCGATGAAAACACACACTCTGGGATGAGGTCGTTCTCTAAACAGGCTTGGTCCATAGCTGTCCGAAAGCCACCGATGCCACAAAAAAGGTCTATAAATTTTATTCGTTCCATTGTCAAAATGTTAGTTGGTCAAATTTAATATTTTGGTCGTTATGAGGTTTCATTTTTTGTCAAAAGTTATCCAGTCTGTCTGTTGATGTAGGGTCGTCCTGCAATTGCGCCTAACGTATTGCTGCTTTGCTTAGTGCTGGTTTTGGAGCCCGAGTTTGTCAGGCAAGCCCAAAGTTAATCATTGTAAGACGTTTAAAATTCTGTAAACTAGCCAGCATTAAGCAAAACAGTTGTTAACAAACGAATTTAATTCTACGGTTCTAATGTAATTCTTTTTGCGTAAAATTCGGCTCGTTTCTGTCATTTGGAGTCCAATTCGGTCAACATTTTGCGTTAAGTCTTTCGGTTTCCAATTCAACGTAATGTTGAGTTCGTCACGGTCTTTTGGAGTCCAAGACTGTCTATTAAAGCAAAAAGTCATTGGTTAATTTTCTAAACGCAAAAATTGGAAAATCTCAAAAGTTTTGCTGATAAAATAATTTGTTTGTTAACGTTCTCGGGCTTTGCGTTCGGGCGGGTTTTCGGAGCACAAAACTGTCAACCTGCACTACACTTGAATAGAAGCATAAAACTCCAAGTTTGCACGTCACCCCGCCTGACGCAAAACCCGTGTTAGTGGCTGGGCTTTTTTGTCTTTCGTTAACAACATTTCTTGTCTTGTTGAATTGGCGGACATTTTACACTTCCATAACTGCAATACACACAACAGTCGCCTTGATGTGGTTTTAAAACTGTTTTGCAATTTTCACATTCGTAAAAATATTGGCAAGCGTCTGTCGGCATTGTTTCAACCTTTTTGTGTCCGCAGTTTGGGCAAGTGATTGTCGATTGTAATATGATTTCCATTTTATTTTTCTTTTTTGTCTGTTACTGAATATCCTG
>JAGXRF010000013.1 GCA_018335925.1 Flavobacteriales bacterium | reverse complement strand
GTCCAATTGATCTTTTGAAAGTTTATCAGACATCAGATGTCTGATAACCCCTGCAATACTTGTAGCCGGTATATAGGGCAAACCATTGACATCAAGCGATACTGGCTGGTCAGTTATAACATTTTTATCTCCAGTGCCAACTGCTAATGGAGTTTTTGCCTCGATTATGATTTGTGCAAGAAATACATTATCCATTTTGTTCCTCCTTTCTGCATGCTTTTGCCATTTGAGATGCAAGATTTACAACTGCCAAAACCACATTACCATCATTAATGTCCTTAATAAATTGAGTTAGTACCTGAATTCTGCCCCTTTCTTTCCATTTATCAGCTGCAACGCCATGCACAAGGTATCCGGCATTAATTACCTTGTTGTTATTCCCTTGATCTCCGGCATAAAACAAAGATGCTTCAAGCGCTTGTTTATCTTTTGATTTGGCTGCAATAGACCGGATGGTACCCCATTGAGATGAAAACTTTTCGCCCCTGAATTTCGTGAGATTTTTATTCACAAATTCATTAACCTTCTTAAGGACAATCTCATTCTGCAATTCTATTTGGTTTTCCCGTTCCAGGAAATCAAAAACAACCGAATCCTGTCCGCTGAGTGTAACCTTTTCACTATTGATGAGTTCCGGTTGCTTTTGGTGAGTTTCAATATACTTCAAAGTAATTGTCCCCTCTTCATCATTATTCAGGAATGCAGGGTCAACCATCAATCTTCCAAAGCCTTCACTTTTGAAATAGCCTACATAATCGCCCGACTCTTGAAGGTTTAATGAAAAACCATTATTCTTTTTTATATAAAATACACTGCCTTTTTCAATACAAAATCTTTCAGCATCACGGGTTTTTCTTTTCCCATTAAACGGAGCGTATTGCATTGTTCTGATTTGTGAAAAATTCCATAAAATCTCTCCATTGGAGACGCCAAGCTGTTCAGGTGTCGGCATGAATGTTGGCTGGCCCTGTGAATCAAAAAACGCCAATCTGCTATCGGCATAGAGCAAACAATAATCTTTTTCCGATTTAATGGATGACTCAGGCAATGTTGTAAAATTTCCAATTTCGATGTTTACAAGTCCGTACTCAGCACTTTTTGACTTCCCAATGGGCTTAATTCCAATTAAAAATTCCTGAATCTGCCGGGCTTCTGATTGAAATGCATCATTATATCTCATTTCAAAACCCCACTCAGTCCCTTTAACCAATGCCTGATAACCATACATTTTGGATTCTTCCGATCGCCTCATCTTTGAATCGTAAGCTGACTTAATGGAAAATCTCTTCTTTGGGGTAAATTCAGTAAACTTATTATTTTCTATTATTGAAATATACCCACCCCTGCATTGTTTAAGCTGAGGCTCCCCATCTTTAGCTTTGTATAAAGGAGAATATATCCCTTGATTAAAACCAGATCCTTTTTTGTGGTACCACCAGGCGGGTGTTCTGTAAGTCCTTTGCCCACTCTGCAATGGATGGGCATCACCGAAGATAACGCCTCCACTGTGAAAAATATTAATTCCGTTTTGGGCTATAAATTCAGTGTAGAATTTACTGGCAACCAATCCATAGACAGCACTCCCGGGAATATAATCCAGTGTCTGTTGATTACCTTCTGTTGCTGTTTTTAAATTAAAAACCAGGTCTGACAACAGGGTGCATTTAAAAGTTATTGTTTTCATAATGATTCTCCTTTCTTAACTACTTCAAAAGAACAACGACCTAACCCCCGGTGCCTGTTCTGTCCTAATCTTTTGATCATTCCGATTGATTCAATAATAAAAGGTTTAATTTCATCATCTTCCAGAAAGAGGACTTTCGCATATAGTACCAGCGGTATCACAGTCTCCATTCTTCTCAGGGAATGCTGTTTTGCAACTCCATTATCTCCAATTGCTGTTGATGCAATGGCTCTGAAAAGGTGATTGGTAATCTTAGTCCCATTCTCAACTTTCCCACCCTTTAGAATCCTATTTTTTAATTCTGCACTGATCATTGCATTTGTAAAGTGCGCCTGCCCGTTAAAACTTAATTCAGGACTTCCTTCCAGCGAAGATTCAGTTCCAAAATATTTATTTATTAATTTATTAAATTTATTCCCTGTGAGTTGGTTATAATTTTCACAAGCCTCCTTGATCAAACCTTTGAGTGTCTTGCCCGGAATGAATGGCAGATTGTTCTCATCCTTAATTACCAGAGCATCCAAATCACTTCCTGATGTCAATCCAGAGCCGGTATGCCATTCCGAATAAAATTGTATTTTATATTCTAATTCTCCCATTTTAATTTCCTCCTTCATTAATTGAAACAACTGTCAACCAATCATAAACAGGGGTTTTATCTCCTTCAAAGACTGAACCTGCAGAAGTAATCCCCAATTTTTTAATAACTCTTTTGTCAGCAACGGAGATCAGTCTGTCCATTTTCTGTAATGCCATCTCCTTACTACCATGTAATCTGGTCAACCAATCGCGCAGGGAAGACTTAACTGGCTTACCTTCTTCGGTCTTTAGCATCTCTGCTTTATCTAACAAATCTGTTACATGGTGTAAAGCTTTATTATTGCCTATGTAATAAGGGCCATAATTGAACTTTATATCCCCTGAACTCAATTCACGCTCAATAACATCTTTGTAGGAATCAACAAAACTGCCTAATACTTTGTGGAACATCAGACAAGAAGCCGTCCTGCTTCTATCAGTGACGGTTTTTTTTGCTTCATTCTTGGCGTAATGACATAATGTTTCGGCCATTTCATAACCATAATGGAAAGGATAGGATTCCTTAATGTATGCTATTCCCGCACAGGCTGTCAAACCTCTTTCCAAAGCCTTAATCTTCAGTTCGCTAAAATATTCGGTTGTTTTAACTTCAAATTTCTCAAGGAACAATTTAGTGAATTCTATCGCCAGGTCAGCCCTGCAGATAACAGTGAGGTCATCCCCTCCAACCACAACAGGCCTGAATGGATAATAATTAAGCTTGTCTCTATCTTTGA
>JAGXRF010000012.1 GCA_018335925.1 Flavobacteriales bacterium | reverse complement strand
CATGACAACAAACAAAAACAAAACTGCAATAGCCCCAATATAAACAATCATGACAAGCATTGCTAAAAACTCAATCCCGATCATAATTAATACAACAGCTAACCATGAAAAGGTTAAAATTAAGTATAAAATAGAATGCACAGGATTACGCGAGACCAGTATACCAATACTCGAAGCAATCATTAAAATGCTAATTAAAATGTAGATTATGCTCTCCATAGTAAATTATATTTGTGGGTTTAACTAGAAATCCGATAGTTTTTTTATACTATATTGACTACTGTCAATATAATCATAATATTGATAAAAATGATTCGATTGTATCATTAATCATGAAAGATTATAAAATTTCATATGTAACGTAGAGTTATCTACTAACTGCTTTCTAAATTTATTTAACGCAATATACTTAAAATTATTGTTATTATACATATAAAAATTTATATTTATCAAATCAAAAAAATTTTGCTGGTCATATAATCAATATTTATTAATATTGATTTCAGATTTTAAATTTGTATTGAAACGATCATTTAGTACTAAATATTTTTTGATATCAAAATATTTGATATTTTCGAAATAGAAATTCTGCTTTTTTTCAGAGATAGAAAACAATAATATAATAAATAATAGAATTTTAGCTAATTTTGAAAGTCAAAGCTGTGTACTATTTTTTAATCTATAAAATAAGGTATAGAGGAAATCATAAAGTCTTATAATAACAAAAGGAACCAAAACATAAATAATTCAGGAGTATAACAAAGTATTAGATGGATTTACTCAAGGATAAACAAAATAATAAGCAATACCTACTGAAGGCTCTAAATTTATTAATATATAATTCATAAGGTAGAAGCCCAGCACTCAATAAAATACTTGTATTATGCCATAATACATATCTGCATAATTTTTGATACGACTTTTTTTAAAATATTCAGAAGATAACATGTAATCATGTTCTATATCTTGGTTTACTTCAAATAAATTTCATAAATAAGTTGGATTATATCATACAATACTGAATAATCAAAAATCTCTATAAAAGTAAGATTTTCAATGACTAAACAGTGCTCAAAGTACTCAGAAGTATGGAATAATAAATAAACAAATATGTTTTAAGTTTTTAAACGACCATACACCATAATAATTTATTTTTTGCATACGTTTTAACCTGTAAATTTCTCAATTAACTTTTCTTGTAAAAAATTCTCAGTTAAATAATTCTTCAATATATGAAAAATAAAAATACTTCAAATAAGTTACAGAATTGTAGTAAATACTTGAATAATATTCAAATAGATAATTTATTTGAACAAAAACATAATAATTTTTCATATATTCCTTAATTACATAGGTTAATGTAGAAAATTCTTGCAAAGTTAAATAATGCAAATGAAAATTAAATGATGAACTAAAAAGCCATAGAAATCCATTATACTTTGTATGAAATCAAAAATTGAATGATTCGACAGGCAAATAAATAGGTAAATATAATTTGTTAATAAAAAAAGTAGCAACCCTAGGGAAAAAGGTCAAACCGGCTTGAATTGTATAAAGTTCAGGGTCAAGTGAGTCGATAAATTCAATGTAAGGTAATTTTGGAATGCTTGGGGGCTGAGTAAATATAATTAAAGCATTTCTATTTAAGTGAAATCATTTAGTTAATTTACCTAGCTGATAACTGCTTCAAAAAAATCCTCATTCAGTAAAAACTTGAGAATTTGTTAAGTTCAAAAAATAATCGTTATAATTATATCAATAAAGATAAGAAAAATAAATAAATAAAGAATATATGTATGGGCGTAACGCTTCCATAATAAGAATCATATAATGATCCTCTTTAGGAAACCATTTTAATAATTTAGAATGATAATTAAGAACGTAAAAGTTATCAGTTCAATATCATCAAAACCTTGGAAGTCTAGGTCAAGCAGGTAAGGCAAATAATTCTTTTATATAATATAAAGATCAAGTTTTACCCAAAATAAACGATCAATAATAGTGTGAATTTTTCAAGAAATCCAAGTCTAAGCCAAAGTTTAATAGAGAGTTATCGAATACACTACTATTAAAATAAATAAATAAGTGAAAGTATCCCCGGATAATATTAATAGGATCTTTTAAAAATAAATTTAAATAGAAATGTAAAAAATTATAATTATTTCAAAAAGATTTTAAAGTTAATAATCTTTCATTTATAGTTAATGAGTATATATATATATATCTAGTATTAATAGAATCTAATAAAGATATATCCATATATGGATATATCTCTATATTTTTTGATATATATCAAAAAATATTAATCATTATTATTATTAATATTATTATCATTAGTATTATATATATTAATGTATTATTACTACTATACATTAGTCATCTTGATCTTTGTTTGATAAACAAAGTTGAGTTTTCATCTGTAAATATCGGCCAAATATTGTATTTTGTCATAAGCATGATTTATATGAGATATGTAAAAATTTCTTGAACATATACATTATATTACACCAAAATCTAAAAACTATGATATATTCTCCTAAGGAGAATATATCATATATGTAAACAACACAACATAGGTAGGAGTGAAACACGAAAAAAAAATGTTAATGCCGAACTGTTTTCTAGTCCCTAAGGGACTAGAAAACAGTGAATATTTTTACCTTTCAAGATCCTGCCAGTGAGTTTGCCCAGGCCTTAATTCAACTACATCATTATATTTTTTTTATTTTAATTGTTATTTTCGGTGTAGTTACTTGATTGCTTGTTCGTATTATGTACTTTTTTTCTTATAAAAGTAAAAAAAGCTACAATACAAATTCTACGGTTTTAGCTAGTAATTATTATTCTTTGTTAAACAATATTTTCGTTATTGTCTTTATTAGAAGTGGATTATTTTCGACTTTATTTACTATAGATTCAAAAGTTAGAGAGTTAGGTAATTCTCTTTATAATACTTTAATGCAAGCAAGTTTGGTTTCTGAAATTTCTACTATGTTTAGTAAGAATTCTTTAATTTCAAATGATTTTTACATTCAGAAAGCTATTATGAATTTTAGTAATAGTTTTTACACTTATTTAAGTGTTTCTAAAGTTTTATATTTAGATAATGTCACAGGATTTCAATTTATTGGTAATACCTCTGAATTATTTTTTGTTTCTTTATTTGATAAATTTTTATCAGATATTTCTTGAGATATTAATTCCCTAATATCACAAGATACTTTAAACACTAAACTTCGTTCAAATTTTTCAATGGAGAATCTAGTAAGCGAAGATTTATTATTAAACGGTGAATTTGCTACTATATTATTTAATGTAAATAATTCATTCAATAATATTTCATTAAATTTATTTGGTAATGTCGCGG
>JAGXRF010000011.1 GCA_018335925.1 Flavobacteriales bacterium | reverse complement strand
TGAAAACGATAACATTAAGGATCAGATCATTGAATATTCTGACTGGTCGATTCAGCAGTTTATGAAAATGGCGTCCAAGGAAGCATGGTTTTCAAATACATTATTTGTTTTTGTGGCTGATCACGGAATTCATAAGAAATTCAGTTATGATATTTCGCTGGAATACCACCACACTCCTTTGATTTTTTATGCACCGGACTTGCTTCCGGATAGCAGGGTTTTTAATGGAATAGGCGGGCAGATTGATGTTTATCCCACCATCATGGGCATCCTTAATCAACCATGGATCAACAACACCCAGGGAATAGATCTTATAAAAGACTCGCGTCCATACATTATGGTCAACAGCATCACCAATTATGGGGTAATCGGTAAGGAATTCTTTCTGATAGTGAAACCTGACGGAAGTTCAAAACTTTACAAATACCGGAACAAAAGTATGAGGGACTTTTCGAAGCAATTTCCTGAAATAAAAATGCAGATGGACGAATATGCAAGGTGTAATCTGCAGGTATTTCAATACATAAATGACAACCGCAGGCAATTTATAGAATGAATTTTCAATGAAATCGGATTGGTCTTAATAATTAGCCATTGAATTGTGATCTGATGCAATTATGGCCTACATTTGCGTTTATAAATCACTAAAAAACAGCAAAATGGGATTCATCAATTCTTTAAAAAAATTGTTCGGTACTTCGAAAGAAGTTGCAACCGTAAAATCGGCCGAAATAAAGGAAAAGGCCGCTGACACCTATGAATCAGCCAAAGAATACACCAAAGTAGTCGCCGATAAATTAGACGACAAAATTGATGACGTGGTGGATGATGTAAAAGAAGCCGCTATTACTGCTAAAGAAAAAGTAAAGGAATTTGGCGAAAACCTTAAAGATAAGACTGAGGATGTAATTGAGAAGCTTGACGACAAAGCTGCCGCTGTGGTTGACAGACTGGAGGAAAAGATCCGCAATTCAACCCACAAAACAGAGGAACCAGTTATCGAAACAGAAATTGTTGAAGTTGAGGTGGTTGAATCAGTTGAAGTGCCAATGGATGAAATTGTAAATGAAATCGCTGAGGAGCTTCCTGAAGAACCCAAGGTTTAGGTAATTCATATAAAACACAAAGCCCGGAAAGTTGCCGGGCTTTTTTTATTATAGAAATCCGGTTACAGTTTTGTAATCAATATAAATCAGTTTTAAGTCGTTTTTCCGCTCTTAAATTCTGCAGATATTCATCGGCTTTGGCCGGGCTTAACCTGCCTTCATTTGCAATAATCAATGCCAGAGTTTCACGCACATCTTTACCCATGGTTCTTTTATTTCCACAGATGTAGATTTCAGCATTTCTATCGTTAATCCAGTGGAAAAGCTCATTGCTGTTTTCAAGCATATGATGCTGAACATAGACTTTCTCAGCCTGGTCTCTGGAAAAGGCCGTATTCAGCCGGGTAAGAATGCCTTTTTCAAGATAGCCTTCCAATTCATTCTGATAAAGAAAATCACTTTCTGCATGTCGATCTCCGAAAAACAACCAGTTGTCTCCAGTGACTTTTTTATGATCGCGATATTGCAGAAAACCCCGGAAAGGTGCAATTCCGGTACCTGTAGCAATCATGATAATGGGTTTTGAATCTTCATCTGTTAGTCTGAAATTCTCATTGGCTTCAAGAAACACAGGGATGGTGTCCCCGATATTTATCCGGTCGGAAAAATAGGTTGTACACACGCCGGAATGTCGGCGGTTTTTATGCTCATATTCCATCAATCCCACCGTGAAGTGAACTTCATCCGGGAAAACCTGAGGACTGTTGGCAACGGAATAAAGCCTTGGATTAAGTTTACGAAGGATACTTACGAAATCTTCAGGATTTATTCCGGAAGGGAAATCGGTTACCAGATCCAGCACATCAGAGGTTTCACAGTAGAGTCCGAGCACAGATTTATCGCTGATAAATGCTGTCAGTTCGCTGCTTTGAATAATCTCAGCATATTTTTCAACCACCACAGGAGTAATCACCGTTATTTCGTAATCGCTGATCAGGGCTTCTTTCAGCAACTTCCGTGACTTCCCGTCAATGAGTGCATGGGTTCCGTCAAAACGGAGTGTTTTCAGGAGTTTATCAACCAGCAAACGGGAATTCTGTGCATAAATGCCAAAAGAATCACCCGGGAAAAAGGGAGAAGCAAACTTCTCTACCGACAAAACCAGATGGAACGTGCGTTTTAGGAAATCTGGAGAGGTAAGCAGTTGAATGTCTTTTACTTCGGCATAATAAACTCCGTCGCTTCCGGTTTCTATTTTGTTGATCTCAAAAGCGAACTCTTTTTCATTGATGATTCCGGTTTTGGGCAGTATGTTTTCGAAGGAAGCAACTGCTTCGCGAACCCAGTTCATGGCATTTTCTTCATAGTCGATGTCGCATTCCACCAGGGGTGATATTTCTTCACTTCCGAGCTCAAGCAGGCGTTTCCTGAAATCGTGACCGGTTTTACAATAGTCTTTATAGCTACTGTCGCCCAAAGCCAGCACGCTGAAACGGGTTCCTTTCATCAACGGCGCATCCGGGGAATGCATGAAGTTGTAGAAATCCTCGACCACCGCCGGAGGATCTCCTTCACCATGTGTACTTACCGCGATCAGCATGTTCTTTATATGTGCAACCTGATCGGGGTCAATGGTTTTCATATCGTGGAGCTGGCTTTTTATCCCAAGGTGAGTGGCATATTCATGGGCTAGTCTGCCGGCAGCAAGGGAATTGCCGGTACGACTGCCACAGATAACGTGCAGTAAGGCATGATCGGTTTCTACACCGGGTTGAGTTTCCGACATCATCAGCAATTCCTTTTCAAGTTCCATAAATAGAGAGTTTTAGTTCAGGTGTACGACATTGTTTTATCCTGCAAAAGCAAATAAAGGCACTTCTGTCAGCTGATCAACCCAGGTAGCCTGATCGTCGAACTCCATAAAGAATGGCTTGAAGGTCTTGGTGTGGTCGCGGTGCCTTACATACTGCATCATAAAGTACTTATCACCGTTCACCGGGTTTTTGACAATTCCCATGATGTGCACTTTGCCTTTGCTGGCTGACATCACCGGCCCGGTCACCGTTTTTGCAAAACTGCCGGATTCC
>JAGXRF010000010.1 GCA_018335925.1 Flavobacteriales bacterium | reverse complement strand
ATAATCAGTAGAAATTTTAGAATTATAAACAAATCCACTTCCCATTTCTAAAGGTCTTACTTGTAACTCAATAGCAGATACACTTGTATACGATACCTTAGCTCTTCCTATTCTAGTTGGTGTTTCTTTGTATAAAACCATAGGATTACTTAAACAAATTGGAATATTAAAGCGTTCCATTAGAACACTTTCTATTATTTGTGCTTGTATTTCACCAATAAGTTTAATGAATATGCTATTTATACTGGTGTCTAGTGTAACATCTAAGTAAGGATCTTCTTCAGTAAGAATTCTTAGTGCTTTCATAAGTCCAATTGTTTCGCAATCGTCTTTAGCTTTTACTTCCATAATTAATTGAGGATTAACAAACTGTAATTTTTCATTTTTCTCTTGTACCTCTCCAATAAATTGATTGCAGGCGATATCAAGACCTCTTATAATAGCAATTTCACCTGAATAAACTTTATCTACTTGAATTAATTTCTCGCCTTGAGGTACCAATAATTCCTTAACTTTTTGATGTGTCTCCCCATCAGCAGTTATCATACTCCTCGATTCTAATGTACCTTGTAAGATCTTGACATACACATCCCTAGTGGAAAAATCGCTTTTCACTGCATATACAAAAGCACTTAATTTTTCATCGTCTTTATTTACATAAGGTTTCAAAAATTTCCTTATGCATTGAAATAGTATATCAAGGCCATCGTCTTTTAGTGCACTTCCACCTATAACAGGGTAAACTTTAGCAGAATGAGCGAGCGTAACAACTTTCTGGAAAAGATACTCTTGATCTAATTCTTTATTATTAATAATGTATTCTAGTAGTTTTTCATCCACATCGCTAGCTTGTTCTGCAATTTCTACTATTGATCTTTCTTTTCTTAGTAACATCTCTTCGCCTACCGTAAAATCATACATAGCAATAATAGGTATTTGTAATTTATCTATTAATTCTTCTACAACTTTAGAATAATCTGCACCTTTTCTGTCTAGCTTGTTAATAAATATAATTACAGGAATATTTTTTTTCTTCAGAGCTTCCCAAATAACATGCGTTTGAGCTTCTACACCTTCAACACCCGACAACACTAGTACTGCTCCGTCTAATACACTAATTGCTCGTTCTACTTCCGCAGAAAAATCCACATGACCAGGAGTATCCAATAATTGTATTTTTGTGTCTTCAAGTTCAAAGGAGATAAGTGAATTCTTCACAGATATTCCTCTCTGTTTTTCAACTTTCATCGAATCAGAAACAGTATTTCCCATATCGACTCTTCCTACTTTATCAATTACCTTCATATGATATAGCATATGTTCTGTAATAGTTGTCTTTCCAGCATTGGCATGTGCAAATATGCCCATTGTCAATTTCTTTTTATACATTATCTTCATTCTCCCTCTACGGATAAGGCAAAAATTATATGTATTGCAATATAAGAGTCTGAATTAAAGTTTGATAGTCAACGCAACTTTCCTTATTAATATCAAATTCTTCGTTAGACATATGTGTGGCTGCAGGACACCCAGTACCACATATATATCTGTACTTACATGGTTTGCATTTCTCTATATTCTGAACACTTCTATTCCTCCAACGTTCTTTTTTTTCTTGATCAAATGCAATATCCGTATCAAATGTGCCTATTCTAAAACTATCATTACCTATTCCATGCCAGCACTTGTATACATTGGCTTTACAGTCAAATATATATTGGTTCTTTGATGCACCACAATGACGTAAAACAGGCATGTATGGTTTGTTTTCAAAAATCGATTCTATAAAATTGATAGGGTGGAACTTCTTATAGAATACTCTCATATTGGAGTTCTTTTTTTCTAGTTCGAAGATTTTTTCTATTCCTATCTTCTCATCTATAATATAAGTTTGACCTGCACACCCGCCATCTTGCAATAAATATAGATATGGTTTAAGATTTTCATTCCATTTATATAGTTCTACTAACTGATTGGCTAAGTCCGGTAGATTGTCAATATTTGAATTGTCCACATTTACTCTTACATATGTCTTAATTCCATTCTGTAAACCTAGTTCAATGTTTTTCATAATCCTTTGAAAACTGCCTTTTTTATTATAAAAAACTCTTCTAGTATCATGAATTTCCTGAGTACCATCTACTGTTATCTGTATGAATTCTAATACTTCTTTATAATCTCCAAATAATTCTAAGTAACGATCGAGATCCACTCCATTAGAAATTATGTTTACAAGATATCCGTTTTCCTTAGATTTCTGAAATATTTGTGTAATAACTTCTAAGTTAGTACCAAGGAGAGGTTCGCCTCCCATGATAGTAACACAAACATGTTCTTCATTATGAGGAAACTTTTCTTTATGTTTTTTTACAATGTCATTTATTATAGCAAATTGTTGGTCAATTAATTGAATCTGTTTTGAGATATCTGTATCTTTAATTTCGTATGTTTTTTCATAACAATAACTACAATTAAGATTACAATCATAAGTAGGTACAATTAAAAAATTAGGTATGCTGCTTTCTTCTAAGGCTTCCATTTTATTATCCAATTCTTCTATGAAATAATAGTAATCTGCTTCAGTCTGAAAGAGATATCTTCTTTCAATCATAAGTTGAATAATGTCCGATTGTATCCCATCATAATCATTTGCCATTACCTTTTCATATACGGGATTTTCAATAATATCCGCTGCTCCATTGATCAGATTTAACATCAAATACTCTTGACTGTTAATTTTTACAAAGTCTATTTCCTTTATTAAATGCATTTTCTTCTTTCCCCCTATAACATATATAAGTACAGAAATTCTTCAAATAAAATAAGGAGGCGCCCCATCTCAATGATACCTCCTCATCATATTTCACTTAACTTACTACTTATGCATGATAATGGCAACTTTTATTATTCGTTTTCATTTCAGAAACTAATGTATTAACTTTATTATTTAATGATTTCATATGCACACCCCCTTATCATTTCACATCCTTATCGTTTTCACTTAACTTATTGCTTAAGCATGATAATGACAGCTTTTATTATTAGTTTTCATTTCAGAAACTAATGTATTAACTTTATTATTTAATGATTTCATAATTTACACCTCCTCTCATCATGCGGTAGTGTCAAGTTTGACACTCCTTTTTTAAAT
>JAGXRF010000009.1 GCA_018335925.1 Flavobacteriales bacterium | reverse complement strand
GGCGAGTATCAGGTACTAAAATAGTCTCAGGGTTATTGAAATAAGAAGTATTAAGGGCACATAAATTTGTGCTCTTTTTTACAACCATTGTGTTTACATGGTGATATCACTGTGATATAATGTAAGTAACAAATAATATATTTGAGGTGAAATCCATGGAATACGTTGTTATTTATGAAGACAGAGATCGCATAATTAAAGATGAAGTTGTATCCGGAAATGTTAGTGCAAGAATTCGTCAAATCGAATCTAGTGGAGGTTATTTTCTCCGCTTAATGAAGAAAGAAACTTATGATCAAGCAAAGGCTAAAAGAAAAAGGGTAAGCTCATGGAGCGATTGAATACTATTGACCTTGCACTAGAGATCAATAGTATCAGCAACCATCTCTCATCTTTATCTCACGAAATGAATAGGCTCATTCATCAGTTTGATTCTCATATGTTAGCGGATGAAGATTTAAAAAAACTCATCCTTCTGCTTGATGAAAATACTATTTGTCACTTCCAATCCACCATTTTTAATATCCGATCTTTTGATGCAATGGTTGAATTGATTAAACTCTCGGGAGGGTTATATGAAAAAGTTTGGTAAGGTTATGATAACTATAATGTTGGTCAATTTTTTACTAAGTGCAGGCCTTGGTCTTTATTATGCAGGTCCGGTAATGGATGAAAATGATATTGGTGTTCTTGATCTCGTTATCAGTTCTGAAAGTCGCAGCGTATTCAAAGAAGAAGTAGTAAAAGCAAACAACGAGAAAGCATATGGCATTGTTTCGGCTTTCTTTGGATATCTGATCGATGAAATTTCAGTCGATCCGAATGCAAAAGCATTTGAAGAATATAGCGAAGATGCGTTTGACTTTGAAGCCTTAATTCGTGAAAAGGAAAAAATGGACAAAATATACGACGAAGAATATTCCTCGAATCCATGAATTTAAGATTGCGTAAGGAGACATTTTATATGAGAATATGCTTTAACTGCAAGTATAAGAGAGTTGTAAATAGTCTGGACAAGAGTGAATCCTTTAAAGGAATGATTCATGCAAAAGACAACATCTATGTTGAGTGTTTGAAGGGCAATTCGCACAGAATGGCAGAGCTATACAAGGATTATTCGCACATGGTGTTTGGCTCGTTAGAATATAAGGAATTTGATTGTCATGAGACTCCCGATGCCACTCTTTGTTTGGGGCATTATGCTTGTTAATCAATCTTGTAAGTATTTATTATTTTGTAATGTAACTCGTTTTTGATTGCCTGGTCGCATCGATCGCCGGCTGCAGGAAGCAATATTGAGTCACAAATATTATTTTGAAAGGATGTAATTATGAAAAATTTAAAGCAAATGAGGTTATCTAAACTTGTAAATGATTCAAACCCAGACTCAAAATTTATTAGAGATATGATAGAACAAAGCATCTCTTTTGTTGAAGATCACACAGAGTTACTTAGTGTCGATGTAGTATCATTGGACGATATTTTTGATTTAAGACCAGATGAAATTATTAGTATCAACAAGTGCTACATTCAAAAGGTTATTGCATTTCACACCAACTTTATAGCTATTGGGAAATGGATGGAAGATGATGCAAAACTATACACGATCATGTTCGCTAGCACCAAACCCGATGCGTTTGTTTACGATGTAAAAAATGATTTTGGGATTGAAATTAAACGATAAACGGGATAGTCAGATATTATATTTTGGAGGTTTAAGTGATTTTTAGTGATTCGGTTATTGAAGGTATCAGTTTTATAGCACGATTACTGTGTTGGTGGGGAATATCCTTTGCTCTTATTTACATTGGATCTAAATTTTACTTTGTAGATAAGTTAAGCGTGAAAATCAAATTAATGCTTATCGTAGTTGTTATCTTATTTTCAAGAGTTGCATCAGAACTCATAGTATCAGGATTACTTTAAAATCTTTGAGCAAGGAGAAGTTCAGGAGATGAACAATAGAAATAAGGAATTATTAGAACATATCAACAAGAAGCGTGCTGCAAATGATAAGAAAAAGTTCAGATTGGCTCTTATAATTTCATTGATGCCAATTATTATTTTTGTTCTGTATCATGCCATTGCTGTAATATATGCTCTGTTTTTTAATAGCTAATAGATAATTAGATTCTAATTTGCCCAAATGGGCTTTTTTCATTAGGAGGGGTAATTTTGACAAGAAAAAAAGATGTTAAAAGCATCAAAGAATATGCAGCTGAAATTGTTGAAAAATTTGAACGATGGAACAATATACACACGCATGGCGGTAGTGATCCTTTTTGGCCTGATGGATCTAATCTAATGCTCATTAGAAATCATATTATCCATGCAAAAAGAGGATTAGAAGAATACTGCGAAAGTAATAATCTTGAGCTACCAAACGAATATTATTTCCCGACACCAGATGAAGTAGATCGAGATTACATGGCCAGAAAAGATGAAATCATTGAAAAGGCAAAAGCTGATTTTTCTGTTATTTCCAATGACGAGGATTTTAAATTTTTACAAGGCACGTACACGCTTATCAATGATAAGAAAGTCAGAGAAGAAGCGCAAAGTATAGTCCGTAGGCTCGAACCAAACTTCAACGATTTAGTGGTTTTAAGAAGGTACAACCGCAGTGTTGAATGGGATATGAAGCGCCTTAAAGAATTCTTGGAAAAACATAGAGATTCTATGCTGTTAGGTTTTAATGCTGCGGACCATGAAAGGGATGATGAAGAATTAAATGATGATTATTTTGAAGATGATGATTACCAGTTTGAAGAGGAATAACGGTTTTTCAATAACCAATACGACTTGAAAGGAGGAGGGGCATGCTTAACAAGAAAATTCATGAGATTCTAACGGAGATTGCTTTAAAAACTTATCCTGATGTTAAACACGTGAAATTCTACTTGGATATTGAAAACAGAGAAATGAAGTCATTTCATGGCGACTGGTCATTACCTTCAAATAGAGGGTATGCAACAATTCGAATATTCAATTTATCTCGTGGAACTAAGGATATCATCAAGACTTCTATTCATGAGCTGGCACATAACACCGAGTACTCTATCTATAAAAAAACTGGACATTCTAAGCGCTTCTATGAAGTTTATAAAAAGCTTCTTACAACCGCCATACACATGAATCTATTTTCACTCAATGACATGGATGATGTTGATTCAAAACATGATCTTGATATGTTGATCAAACAT
>JAGXRF010000008.1 GCA_018335925.1 Flavobacteriales bacterium | reverse complement strand
AAACCAATTTTGCCACCCTTTTTAGCCCCTGTAAAAGCACCCTCTTCATAGCCAAACAATTCACTTTCAACCAATTCCTCAGGTAAAGCGCTAAAATTTACCGCTAGAAAAGGTCCTTCTTTCCTTGAGGAGGTATTATGTATAGCACTGGCAAACAGCTCTTTACCTGAACCACTTTCGCCCTCTATCAAAATTGTATAATCTACCTTTGCAAGCTTTTTTGCAACTTCCTTTGTATGTATCAATAATTTACTTTCTCCTATAATATCGTGAAAATGATACTTAGCTATATATCCCTTGTTTATAAGCTCACGCTTCAATTTCCTATCCATTTCAAGGGTCTCATGGATATTTTTAAAGCTTATAACAGATATATTTTTTTCCTTAAGAAAAAATTTTTGAACAATTAATTCACGATCTCTATAGGTAATATACCTGCTTTTTTCTTCATATAAGTTGTTTTGTAAAATAAAATCCAGCATTGAATTGTCCTGAATATAATAATTTATACTCCTACCCTTCGCCTTTCTATTTGACACATTTAAAATTGACTCCATATTATCATTCATCAATTGTATTTTTCCGTTGCAATCTATTACCATTAAAGCATCATTGATGCTGTTTAATATCGAGGACAATTCTTCATTTAATGTAGCTTTTTCATTCGAGAAAAGTGCAAGTTTTTTAGCTAATTGAATGATTTTTTCAATATATTTCTCCGACAAAGTATCCGACCTCTCATCCAAAATCTCTAGCTTCCTAAATATCTCCATAACTGAAGTCATGTCAATGAGCCTTGGTCCAATATTAATGATTCTCTTAACAAAGGATGGAACTAGATGGATTTCACCGGGTGTTATTGCGATTTCAAAATCTTCCGAAAGCTCAACCCCAGGATAAAAAGGAATGTATTCTATGTGGTCAATTCCTATTTTTTTTAAGTAGTCAATAGTTTCAAATGTTGTTTCAGGTACATCATTAACTAGCAATACCTTTTTTCCTTTAGGTATCATTAAAATCCTATCAACGTAATCATAATTTATCATTCTTCTAGCTACTACCAGTGGCTTGTCATAATCAATGCAATTTAATATCTCATCATATAGAAGGCTAGATGACAGCACAATTAAATCGCCAGTTATATAAGGTGGTACGCTTATATCAGCAGCATAGCTTTCTACAATAGCAAAGGGCCTTACAAACTCCTGTAACTGGTTGCTTAGAGATATTCTAGTATCCTCAGTACCTGTGATTAGAACTATTTTTTTTATAGAATCCATTTCCTTCACCTCTAGTAAGTATACCTGTATCTAAATATATACTATTTATTTTGATTTCTTAGTTAAAGTACGATATTAAAGTTTATTTATCCTTTATATCTATTTTAATATATATAATTTTTATATATAAATAAGGAATATAATAATTCTAATCCTCATAGGTTGAAACAAAAAGCAAAAGGAGTGGAATTTATGGCAAAGGAAATAAATGTAGGCTCAGGAGGTTATTCCACCATAAGGGAAGCAATTGAAGCAGCAAGTGATTTTGATATAATTAGAGTCTCTCCAGGAATTTATAATGAGGTTGGTATTATAAATAAAAGCCTAACAATATTGGGGGCAGCTGCAGGAATAAGCCCTAAGCTAAAAAACTCACGTCCAATAAATGAAACAGTTATAAAAAGCACCTCACCCATAGGTAGTCTGCAGCTGAAGGCACCAAATATTGTAGTTGATGGCTTTGTTATTGAGGATAATACTGGTGGACCAGGTATATATACTTCTTTAGAGTTTTCCGGCTACTGTATATTAAATAATATAATACAGAGAAACGGCTTTGGCCTTCATTTAAATACTAGTGGTGAAGTCTTTTCACTGGTTAAGGAAAATTACTTTCACAAGAATAATCAGCCAGGTCTAATAAGTGGAAGTGGAATTTTAGTTGATAATAATTCCTCAAATATACATATTTGTAACAACCTCTTTACAGAGCACCAGCCAGCGGCATCTATACATCTATCAGGTAAAACACAAGAGGAGGGGCCTTCAAATATTATTGTTAGTAATAATGAGATGATTTCTGACAACTCTATCCTCCTCACTAATACAACTAACGTTGTAATTACACAAAACAAAATGACTAATACTCTAGGAAGCTCTATTTTTATAGGAGGAGGCACCAATAAAACCATGATTGAGAACAATATATTAAGTAATAGTCTTACAAATGGCATCTATATAAATGATTTTTTCAGTGGTTTACCCAATCAAAATATAAAAATTATCAATAATAGCATAATAGCAAATCAAACGGCGGCCCTTAACATAACAGCAAATGCCTACAGCTGTAATGAACCAGAGTCTAAGCTGCAGGCTTGTTTAAATTGGTGGCAAAGCTCAAAGGGGCCAGCCCCAACTGGAGAAGGCAACTCACTGCTTGACCCTGACGAAATAGTAGAGTTTCGTCCATTTTTAAGCTCAGCTCCAATTTCTAGCTTCAGTAGTACGAAGGGAATACTGCCTGCCCTTCGTATAAATAGTAACTCAGAAACAACAATTGTTGCCGATAGTAAGGAAATAGCTATAATGACTCAAATAGGCTTAAATAGCAATGGGCAAAGACCTATTATAGTAAACAATCTCCCTAAAACCTGGCCAGAGCTAAGAGATTACCCAGCACCAAATAATTCATTATTCTCAGGGGAGCCAGAATTTATATGGCAGCAGCTGGATACTGTAGGTGGAGAGAAGAAATATTTTTCAACTAAGTATATCATTAGCGATATCGGTGAGCACCTTATATTCATTACCTCCTTTGCAGATAACTCTCATAGATTATTTGTTGAGGAGAGAAACTCAAAAACAGGTGAGCTTATAAAATCCATAACTCCTAAGGAGGGCTTAGCAGCTGGCGATTTGCTGGCAAATGCAGGCTTATCTGTGGATATCGATCCCCCTTATAACTGGCAGCGTATATGCCAGTACTCAAATATCTTTACACCTACCTCTGCTGAAAATGTAATTGTTATAACCTTCGAGGTGATAAACTATCTTTCTCAGTGTAAGTTTAATCCTGCTGCTTTAGCCTTTAGAATAGATGTTATTAAATAAGAATAGTCCTTTAGATTAAATATTGCATTATGAAAAATTAATAGTATATAAATAATTTAAGGACCTTATAGAGCTTTTTAGTCCCTAAGGTCCTTCCACTTTTAAGCTAATCCCATATGCCAGCGTTTTAAACGATAGGCTATATGTTGACTTGTATACAACGTACCTCTATCTATATCGACGATATACCGATATTTAAAGTTCTTTAATTCCGGTACTAGTTCAGCATCTACATAATATAATCTGCCATGGGTTAATCCTTCACTAAAGAATTCCTGTAGGCTTTTCTCCTTTTCCCATTGAACTGGCCCAGTTGTTGGGTACTCACCCTTTTCCGAATGATATTGTCTTACAACCGCCTGAGCTGTTTGATAGGCCTCCTTGTATTTTGCGTAGGCATAGTCCTCATATTTAAAGTACATTGGTAATATAGCCACTACAGCGAATATCATTAGAAATGTAAACATAAGTCTTCCATTTGTGTATTTTGTTTGCTTAACTGTAAAAAGTTCCTCTATCTTTTCTGAAAACCTTGTAAGCATACCCAATCCCCCCATTGTGCATTTATTTATTGATAAAAGCATCTTTGTTATTATTATACAGTATAACCTGCTTCCTCAAACTTACAATTCTGTAACATTTTGCAAATATTTGAATAATTACGAACACAATGTCGGTGTTTGTCAAGTAAGTTGTCGCATTTTATTATAAACCTTGTATATTTGCTACCAAGGTTTAACACATCATATATAGGTTTAAACAAAGTAGCTGGAATAGCAAAGGAACCTGCCATTAAAATAAAATTTGTTATTGTATTCTTTATCAAATCATCAAAGAAATTAGATGCTTTTTCCCTAAACCAATTTTTAAGTGATACTGCTAAATACCCACTAGGATTTACATTCATCACAGGATTATTATGATCATAATTATATTGATTTAAACTAGCCGGAATATTGTACTTATGCTTCCCTCTTCGTTATAGATGAATCTTGCTAGGTTTGCTCCGTTTCTTGTTAGCTGTATTATCTGATTTAATTGGTTGTAGCCATAGCCTGTTGTTACGGTATTTGCCCCTGCCTTTTTTACCAAGGAGGTTAGATTGCTGTTTTGGTCGTAATTA
>JAGXRF010000007.1 GCA_018335925.1 Flavobacteriales bacterium | reverse complement strand
TCATTTTCAAATTAAAGTCGTTGAATCGAAAATTGGTTGATGGAAAAGTTTCAGGTTTCAAGTTTAAAGTTTAAGGTTCAAAGTTTGTCCTCTCATGATTTCGGTTTACAGAAAATCATTTTCAAATTTTCAAATTGACTCATTTTCAAATTAAAGTCGTTGAATCGAAAATTGGTTGATGGAAAAGTTTCAGGTTTCAAGTTTAAAGTTTAAGGTTCAAAGTTTGTCCTCTCATGATTTCGGTTAACAGAAAAACATTTTCAAATTTTCAAATTGGCACATTTTCAAATTAAAGTCGTTGAATCGAAAATTGGTTGATGGAAAAGTTTCAGGTTTCAGGTTTAAAGTTTAAGGTTATTTCGTTGGATTTTGGAATAAATCTACTACCGATGCTCGACCATCGAAAAGCGAAAATCGGTCAACGAAAAGCATTTTCAAATTTTCAAATTGGCTCATTTTCAAATTGGCACATTTTCAAATTGACACATTACCTAATTATCTCATTCGCTAATTGTCTAATTGCTAAAAGCTAATAGCTGACAGCTAAAAGCTTAAAAAAGTAAATTCGCTCATCCGCTAATTATCACATGAACTTACCACTTACGCAGTTTGTTTCTTGTTTAAAAAGTTGGGTAGGTTGATCACGCAATCTTTCGTGTAAAAGTGTTTTCCTCCTAACTTAAAACTTCCCGGAAAATAGCCATTCTTACGATGACGATTTAAAGTGCTTAGAGAGATTTTTAAAATCTCTATCATGTCTACATTATCAAAAAACACCTGATTAGCAAATCTAGGAGGCAGTTGTATCTCGTTTATTGGAATGTCTGGTTCAAAATTTTTAAAATCTTTCATTTTTATAACAATTAAAAATTAAATGTCTTACCGTTTAAATTCAGTTTAATTTTTGTTGTTAATCATTGACAAAGTTGAGAAAAAATTATATCCTATACAAAAAAATTCTCACTTTTTTTTTGTTTTTATTGAGTTTTGTTTATATTTATAAACGCTTTAATGATAATTATGTAATTTATACCGTTAAAAAGGCGATTTGTCGATAAATATGATAATTGCAATGTCAATGGCAATGTCAATGTCAAAATCAATTTTCAAATCTTCAAATCTTCAAATCTTCAAATCTTCAAATTCTCAAATTAACCCCTCTCCACCCCCTGTATTTACCGGTCTTCCGGCACATTTGTTCGACAATCCTTGCAGAAACCTTGCTAAAAGCCCCGTTTTTAGGGACATTTCTGCAACAAACCTGCAACCAATGTCGACCAAAACCCCCAGAAACCTCTATTGGCACCAAAATAAGAAAGGATTCAAAACCTGTCAAAACTGTGCAAAAGTGTTCAATGGGATGCATTGGTAATCAAAACATGTCAAAAGCATGCATTGGTATGCATTAAGTAGTAAAAAATGGTATGGATTGGCAAACAAAATTAATGACTACCAATAGTTATAATTTTCTGTAAAAAGGGGCTAAAAAAATGCAATAATTTTCATGAAATATCAAACCAAATTATTTTGCATTAATAATGTTTAAAACACTGTATTTCAATTCACTACATCCAAAAAATTTGGATTTTACCCAAAAGGTTTGGTTACTTTGTCACGTTAATTCTTTGGCCATCGAATAACAAAAAAATCATTGTTAAACCCATCAAAATTTTATTATCATGGGAAAATACCAAAAAGGCATCTTAGGTGCATTTTCAGGAAAAGTTGGTCCAGTAGTTGGTGCCAACTGGCGTGGACGAGACGTGTTACGTAGCCGTCCGAAGAAATCGAACAAAGCAGCTTCGCAATTGCAGGTAATGCAACGTGAAAAGTTTGCTTTGGTGAGCAATTTTGTTACTCCAATTACCCCAGTGGTAGGCCAGTATTTTGGGAGACGCAACAACACCATTACGCAAAAAAACCAATGTATGCGTTACTTTTTGCGTGAAGTGGTGCAACACGATGGCACCCAAGCCACGTTAGACTACCCAAAAATATTGGTGACCCGTGGGGAGTTGTTAGGGCTACAAGGCATTACTGCGGTAGCTAGTGTGGGGCAAACCGTGGATATATCCTGGACCAACAACAGCAACTTGGGTAATGCCTTGCCTACCGACCAATTGTTGGTAGTGGCCTACGAACCCGACAGCCAACAAAGCTGGTACACCCTAAACATTGCCAACCGTGCCGATGGCACTGCCAGTGTTGCATTGCCTTCGGTTTGGGCAGGCAAAACGGTGTATTTGTGGGCTTCGGTAGTGTCGGACGACAACAAACTATTTGCCGTAAGTAGCTACCTCAACACGGTAGACCTACAACCATAATTGGAGGCTTACAACCTAGCAAAACCCCAAAGCGAAAGCCGAGGGGTTTTGTGGTTTTAAAATGTTTCAAGTATTATTTAAGCCGTATTGCTTATTTGTTAAATTTTTGGTAGGTTTGGGAATCGATAATTAATGACTTGCTTTTAAATGATACCTAAAAAATCCTTATCAGAAAGAGACATTTGTACCAAATTCATCACACCTGCATTAAAAAATGCCGGCTGGGATTTGATTACCCAAGTGTTAGAAGAAGTGACATTTACTGATGGGAAAATTTATGTAAGAGGTAAATTAACCGCAAGAGGTGAACGAAAAAGAGCAGATTACATATTGTATTACCAAGACAATCCTATTGCAATTATTGAAGCAAAAGACAATAAGCAAAGTGTACGAGCAGGGATACAACAAGCCCTGAATTATGCTAAAATTTTAGACATACCAAGTGTTTTTAGCAGCAATGGAGATGGTTTTTTGTATCATGACAGGACAGCAACTGATGCAAATATTGAACAAGAATTGCACTTAGATCAATTTCCAAGTCCTGAAACTTTATGGGAAAAATACAAAACCTATAAAGGAATTATCACACAAGAAGGTGAAAAAATTGCCACCCAAAAATATTTTTCGGATGGTTCGGGAAGAAAACCAAGATACTATCAACAAGTTGCCATTAACCGAACTGTAGAAGCTATTGCGAACGGACAAAACAGAATTTTATTGGTAATGGCTACCGGTACAGGTAAAACCTATACTGCCTTTCAAATCATTTATCGTTTATGGAAAAGTGGCACCAAAAAAAGAATCTTATTCTTGGCAGATAGAAATGCATTGATAGACCAAACCAGACGTGGCGACTTCAAGCATTTTAAAGACAAAATGACGGTGGTAAAAAATCGAATGATAGATAAAAGCTATGAAATTTATCTAGCCTTGTACCAAGGTTTGTCTGGCTCAGATGAAGATGCCAATGCCTACAAACAATTTTCTCCTGATTTTTTTGATTTAATCATCATTGACGAATGCCACAGAGGCAGTGCCAAAGAAGAAAGTGCATGGCGAGAAATACTTAAGTATTTTGGCAAAGCAACCCACATTGGTTTAACCGCTACCCCCAAAGAAACCAAAGAAACGAGCAATATTGAGTATTTTGGAGATCCGGTTTACACCTATTCCTTAAAGCAAGGAATTGACGATGGATTTTTAGCACCTTACAAAGTAGTGCGAATTGCGTTAAATGTGGATGCAGAAGGTTACCGACCGGAACATGGTAAGACGGATAAGGAAGGGCAAGCCGTAGAGGATCGGATTTATAATAGAAAAGATTTTGACCGAAATTTGGTAATTGACGAACGGACAGACATGGTGGCTAAAAAAGTTACCGAGTATTTGAAAGGATTGGATCGTTTTGCTAAAACCATAATTTTTTGTGTGGATATTGACCATGCGGAACGTATGCGAAATGCCATTGCTAAGCACAATGCCGATTTGATAAAAGAAAATTATAAATACGTGATGCAAATTACCGGTGACAATGAGGAAGGCAAAAGAGAATTAGACAACTTTATCAATCCGGAAGAAAAGTATCCTGTTATAGCCACCACTTCTGAACTTATGACCACAGGTGTAGATGCCCAAACTTGTAAAGTGATTGTTTTAGATACCAACATCCAATCGATGACCAAGTTTAAGCAAATCGTGGGGAGAGGTACACGAATTAATGAAGAATACGGCAAATTGTATTTTACCATTTTAGATTTTAGAAATGCTACGGATAATTTTGCAGATCCTGATTTTGATGGAGAGGCCATTAGAGTAAAACCAATTGGAGAAGAAGTTGATTTGAGTGTTTTAGTGGCAGAAGAGGAAGCCGAGGAAGGCATCTTGATAGATGAAATGACCGGAGAGGAAATTCAAATTGTACCACCGCAAGTAAGATCCTTTCAAGATACACGAGAACCTTATCAAAAGAAACCAAAGCAATATATCAACGGTGTAGATGTATCGGTATTGGTAAGTCGTGAGTTATATTTTGATCACCAAGGCAAGCCAATTACTACGAGTTTAAAAGATTACACCAAAAACATAATTCAAGAAAAATTTGCCTCTTTAGATGACTTTTTATTGAAATGGAACGAAGCAGATAAGAAAGAAGTGATTATTAAGGAATTGCAAGAGCAAGGTGTGATGGTAGAAGCCTTGTACGATGCTGTGAACCAACAAGTAGATTTATTTGACTTGATCTGCCATGTGGCGTATGACCAACCGCCCTTGACCCGAAAAGAACGTGCTAACAATGTTAAGAAACGTAACTACTTTACTAAGTATGGCGACCAAGCCAGAAAAGTATTGGAAACCCTTTTGGATAAATATGCTGATGAAGGCGTGGAAAACATAGAAAGTATTGAAGTGTTGCGTGTAAAACCTTTTGACGATTTTGGTTCACCGATTGAAATCATCAGTCACTTCGGAAACAAACAGCAATATTTAGAGGCTGTAAAAGAATTAGAAAACGAGTTATATAAGCACGCCTAATGTCAAGTACCTTTTCTCAATTATATATTCAGATTGTTTTTGCAGTCAAGGGCAGACAATCGCTAATTCAACCAAGTTGGGAAGAAGAGTTATATAAATATATAACTGGAATTGTTCAAAATAAAGGACAAAAAATGTTGGCTATAAATGGTATTCCAGATCATATACATTTATTAATTGGCATGAAACCATCATGCTGTTTATCTGACTTGGTAAGAGAAATAAAAAAGGCATCCAATAATTATATCAATGAAAAGAGATTTTGTCCGTATAAATTTGAGTGGCAAGAAGGCTATGGTGCTTTTTCATATAGTCATTCAGCTTTATATTATGTGATTGGTTATATAGCGAATCAAAAAGAACATCATCGAACAAAAACATTCCGTGAAGAATATGTAGATTTTTTGAAGAAATTTGAAGTAGAATACAAAGAAGAATATTTGTTTGATTGGATTGAATGAAATGACCCCAAAGGGGTCCAATGTTTATAGAAAACATGCAACAATTAGTTTCGACCCCAACAGGGCCGTATATCACAAACAACAACGTTTTCTATAAACATATAATCCCTTCGGGATTAAATAATAGAATTAAAAATGACCCCAAAGGGGTTTAATATTTATAGAAAATATGTAACAAATAGGTTCGACCCCGACAGGGTCGCATATCACAAACAACAACGTTTTCTATAAACATATAATCCCTTCGGGATTAAATAACAGAATTAAAAATGACCCCAAAGGGGTTTAATATTTATAGAAAATATGTAACAAATAGGTTCGACCCCGACAGGGTCGCATATCACAAACAACAACGTTTTCTATAAACATATAATCCCTTCGGGATTAAATAACAGAATTAAAAATGACCCCAAAGGGGTTTAATATTTATAGAAAATATGTAACAAATAGGTTCGACCCCGACAGGGTCGCATATCACAAACAACAACGTTTTCTATAAACATATAATCCCTTCGGGATTAAATAACAGAATTAAAAATGA
>JAGXRF010000006.1 GCA_018335925.1 Flavobacteriales bacterium | reverse complement strand
TTTGCTTTGTGCAAATTCCGACTCTCTTACCATAGCTCCAACAGAAGTTCCGCTTCTTAATAGTTGCTTTGATAAAACAAACTCGTTTTGTGCTTGTAGTTGCTTAAATGCTTCTACCACCATTACAGCCATCACAAAACTCTTGTTACTTAAAGCTCCCATAATTTTCATTATTCATTATTCATTATTCATTATTCATTATTCATTATTCACTGTTCACTGTTCACTGTTCACTGTTCACTTTTCACTTTTCACTAATTCTGCGTTCTGTACCAATACTCACTTTCTTGTAATAAATTATTGTCTTTGTCTCTCACTTCTTTTAAGCGGTTGAAAATATCGTACAAAAAGGTTTGTGTATCGCCTTTGGGGTCGGTAATTTTGGTAACGCCAACCAAGGGTTTGTGCACATAAGTTGTGATCATTGCTTTTTGCATGTTTGCATCGGTGCTGGTTCGCAATGCGTTTAATGCATTTACCACATTTTGTTCGTTGTAGTTGGTGGTATCTGTTGCTTGTTGGATGGCAGCAATCAAGTTGCTTGGTATTTGGTCGTAAGCAATGTTTTCTAACTTGACAACCGGAAGGGTGTGGTGGTAGGCATAGATGTAGGAAATGGTCATTCCGTTTTCTTGCTTCATTTCTATTGGCTTGCATTTAAGGTTGTACTTTAAAAACTGTACTTTGTTTTCGATAGGCGTAAAACCATTTCCTTTGCTTGAAGCAATAAATTTTGGAAGCCAAGCATTTGAATTGCCAAATTGGTTGTTAAAAATCACTTCTACAAAACTAGTCTCGATGTTATTTAGCTTGTTTTGAATGGATTTCACCTCTGCAACTCTGTTGTCAATATGGGTTGAATTGATATTGGTTGCATAAGTAAATTGGGTAAAGTGCACTTGGTTGTTGCTATCTGTTTTGGTAACAGATTTTATTTTTTTATTGTGAATGTAGTACTCATATACCTCTGTGTTTTCCACTATGTTGGTATTTTGGTTTATATAAAAATACTCTTTGGTATTTTTGGAAGTCAATTTTGCCCAACCAAATCTATCTGTAACGGGCAAAACATCTATGTACAAATTACCAAACATACTAATTGCATTATCAAATTGGCAATATAACCCAGCATTTAAAGATTGTGATTGGCAATGGTTATTTTGCTTGGCAAATTTATATTGACCATAACTATCAAATAAGGTATAAGGCTTGTAACTATTATACCCTTGATAAGTTCCAAACACCTTTAAGCTTGTTACATGATTGGTTTCTACAAAATCATAATCAAATGTTGACTCATTAATTTTTCTACTTTGGTCATCATAACTTTCTTCTTTTAACAACAAGCCTCTCTTAAATTCATTACTTATAGAAGGCAGCTGAATTTGATAAATTTGATTTACATTTTCGTCAGGAAAATCAATTGGTGAGGTGTAGGTAAATTGCGTGTAAGAATTGTTCATATTTTGAACTCTCACATTTTTATATCCAACCGGGCTACCTTGCGTAACACTTGATTGTTTGATATTATTGGTAGAAATAGATTTATAGCTAACATCTAATCCATTAAATATTATAGAATTACATCTAAAGGATGGTATTCTTGAATTCCAAAATTCATAAGTGTAAACTGGTTTCCCAGCAATTAAAGAACCACTTGACAAAGAATTGTTTTGAAAATTATTGTAGAAAAAACTCTTTACCATAGTTGGTTCTGTACTATTGACATCTTCAA
Source organism: Flavobacteriales bacterium (assembly GCA_018335925.1). Taxonomy (GTDB): domain Bacteria; phylum Bacteroidota; class Bacteroidia; order Flavobacteriales; family Flavobacteriaceae; genus Flavobacterium. The sequence continues at coordinate 4,013 of JAGXRF010000006.1, read as the reverse complement.
AATATTCTAATTTTTTGATTCTAAATCCTCCTCCTAATAAGTAATTCATGTAATCACTTCCTGATTTTTTGTATGCAACTGTTGCATTTACAAAAAATGTATTCAATAATGCATTTTGATTTGCACTAAATACTTCGAGCCTTACAGTATAATTTCCAACAGGTAAGTTATCAAGTGTTTTGGTGCAAGAACCACCTAAACAACTATTAAAAGTGTATAAGGGAGCATGGTATTGGTTGTCTTTGAAAACTACTAATGACCAATCCGGATTATCTTGTAAATTTGGAATACCAGATGAAAAGGTAATTTTATTATTTGAATTTGTTACTTGAAAAGAATTAGAAGAGGTATTGATTGAGTTAATTTGAAAATTTACATTGGAATAGTTCCAATTGTAAGGGTTTGCATCAAAATTATTAAGCAATGAATTCGATTCGTATGAATAGGTGTTGGGTTCATAAATTAAATTGGTTTTTCCACCAATAGGGGTTGAAATACTATTCAACACAAAATTATCTACGTTAACAATGTCTACATCATAATCCAACACGTTTATATCTTTGCAAAATCCCCACAAATCTTCTAACACAGTTAACGAGGATAATTGGTGGTTGATTTTATAATTGAAATCATAAAGTTTTAATGTTTGGCTGTTTTTAATTTCTTTTACTTCTTTAAGAAAAAGTTTGGATTCAATGGCGTTGTAGTAGATATGCTCAAAGACAAAATTATTGATGATATTATTGGATAAATCTTTCACTTGAATTCCTTTTAAAACAGGAACATCTTGGTTGTTTTGGTAATGAAAATCACTTCTGCCATTAACATAATTGAAATATATTTTACCATTTCCTTTGATGTCAACATAATCAAGTTTTTTTGCTAAATAACTATTCATTGAAGTTGAACTAGACTGTAAAGGTTTTAAAAGTGAATTTAAAAAAGAGGAGGGAAATTCTGAAGAACAACTTTCCAGTAAAAAATACTCAAACCAATTGAGTTGTGGTGCACTAAAATGAGGTATGTTGTAACTGTATGAGGTACTGACAGAAGTTTCTATGTTTCCATTTTTATAATTTAATTCAATAAGAACCTGGTTGTTATATGAAACACTAGTTAAGTGAAAAGCACTTACAAATTCATATAATGTATTTAAACTTTCTGAGTAGTTGTTATTTTGACTAACAGATTGGCCGGCTGTATTTACAGTAGTAGTTTCAAATACTTGAAATTCATACTTATATCCATTTTCATCAAAAATTGTAAATCCAGTTGGGACATATTGTAATTGTGGATTTGGTGTGTTAGAAGGTTGGTTATAATGGTTAATGATTTTTAACTTGCTGTTGTCTAATAACACAACTTGTAGTTGGTTGAATTGATTTTTTTCAATAATAAACCTTCCGGAATGTCCTAAAAAATTATACTGCCATAAATCGTGTCCGGAATCAAAAACACCGTTAACATCCACATTCCAAAGGTACTCCCATAATAGATCCCAATTATTACTTTCTCCTTTTACTACTTTTAATGCGTTGTAATAGTTTAATCCTTGATTTACTGGTAATGTGGATAGTTCTTTATAAATTCCGATTTTCTTTTCCGGTTCGTAAATTTCATCCGGATATCCAACAACACTCCTGGATATGGAACCTAAGCCAGTTAAAGACCAACCTAACCCTACATCAGAAGCAATTTCTTTTAATTTAACTCCATAAGTATGGTATTTTAATGCCAAATTTAAGTTTAGTTTATCGTGAATGCTTGTTGAAAAAAGTGGTACTGAAATATCTGGAATTCCGGTGTAATTGTTAACCGGTACTTCTTCAAACTTCATCAAAGCAGCTACCGTTGGAGAAGGTGGAATTACATTTGGCAATTCTGCTTTGATTTCAGGATTTGAACTTTGCCCAAAAATTAAAACTCCTGTTAAGATGATAATAATTAAAATTATTTTCTTCATTTTTATTCTGTTATATGATTTATTCGAATTTGCTTTTTTACTACATGATTTCTCTTGATTTCCAAAAAAAAATCAATTTATGATTGATTGTGTTCTTAGTTCAGTTTTATCCTTTTCGCTATTCACTATTACTTCTTAACCACTTTTACACTTCCTTGGTTTTCTTTGGTACGTACTTCGATGAGATAAATCCCATAGGGTAAGTTGCCTAAGTACACCGGAACGGTTTTGTCGGCTACTTTTTGGGTGAGCACCAATCTGCCACTTAGGTCATATACTTCGCAAGTTGCTTGGTGGATGTTGAAGTTCACAATCACATTGGTGTAGCCGGAAGTAGGGTTTGGAAATGCTTCTAATGGGATTTTTGGGGTTTTGTCTTTTTGCTCGTCCAACAATTTTACTATCCAAAAATCGTTGGCCTGGCTTTGGCTTTGTTTGTTTCCGGAAGCACTTCCGTTACTCGTTCCTGCCAATACATAGCCGCCATCTCTGGTTTCAATGGTTTTCACCAATTTTTCCTGCCCGTTAGATCCAATCACTCTTCGCCACATTTCTTCGCCATTGGGTTTTAGTTTGCACAATAGGTAATCGTGTACTCCTTCTCCTTTTGATTGGCTTTTTGATGGCAAGCCATAGCCACTCAACAAAATGGTACCATCTTGACTTTCTGAAACAGATACTGCTACATCTCTGAAGGTAAATGCCAAATTCTCTTGCCACAAGATGTTGGCTTCTGCATCAATTTTAACCAACCAAAAGTCTGTTTCCTTTTGGTTGCTTGCCGTTTTGTCAAAACTGCTTCCAGAATCGGAATTTCCTAACAATAAAAACCCTTGGTCTTTGGTTTTTACCACACTTTTTAATTGGTCCTCTTTGTCACCTCCTATCACTTTTTGCCACAACGGATTTCCTTCTTCGTTTAATTGGATCAACCAATAGTCTGACATTCCACGTTGTTTTTGGCTTTTATTGCCATTGTCGGGTGAGTTGGAATAACCTGCAACTAAATATCCTTCTGCATTGGGTAGAATTTCTGTCAGGTGGTCGGCATATACGCCACCAAAAGTTTTTTGCCATTGGATTTTTCCTTTGCTATTGATTTTTAGTATCCAATAGTCTACATTACCAAAACTATTCTCTGCCTTGCCATTGGCATCTTTTACAGCATCAGAAGAAGAGGTTGCTCCTATCAAATAGCCATCTGTGGTTGGAACAATGGTTTTTAAATAATCTTGACCAACTCCTCCGAAGGTTTGTTGCCATTCTTGGTTACCTGTGGCATCTAGTTTGATGATCCAGATATCTTCTAATCCGAATCCCTCCTGGGTTTTGTCGCCTGATTTTTTAGAAGTGGTGGTTCCTGCCAATATCCATCCTCCATCTGGAGTGGCTTTTACTTTTTGCAGCAAATCCATGCCATCACCTCCAAAACTTTTTTGCCATACCATGCCACCTTGTTCGTCCATTTTCCATATCCAATAGTCTAAATCGCCTTGGTTGGTTCCTGCGATGCTTCCGGATTTGCTGGATAGCGAACTTCCTGCCAAAATAAAACCGTAATCGGCCGTTGGGATGGCATCTAACAAATGTTCGGAGTGCTTGCCTCCAACAGATTTTTCCCAAAGTATTTTTTGGGCTACTAACGACGTGTTACAGCATAGCAATACGATCAAGGTATGCCATGATAAGAATGAATACTTCATGTATGTAATTTGGAATTAGAAATCGAATAAAAAAATAAAAACAAAATAATGGGTTGGCTTATAAATGGATTTTGTTAATTAATGAGATTCGAAAATAATGATTTATGTTTTAAAAATTATATTTTTTTTATGAAATATTTTAAATTTAACAGTAAGTTAATTTCTCTCACTCCTATTCTATTGAATTACCACTGCAAACCTTAATTTACTTTGCCATTAAATTTTGTGGCAATTACTTGCTATTTTTTTAATTTTGCAATGCGTATTTATACGTATTTGAAATGTGAAAAGTGAACTGTTAATGAGCGAATTAGTAAATTAGCGAATTAGCGAATGGGGTTAGTGAA
>JAGXRF010000005.1 GCA_018335925.1 Flavobacteriales bacterium | reverse complement strand
CCCGTTCGCCGGTCTCAAAGAAGCAAGCTCCTTCTACCCCTCGACTTGCATGTGTTAGGCCTGCCGCTAGCGTTCATCCTGAGCCAGGATCAAACTCTTCATCGTAGTTCTTTAATATTGTAAATAATATCAAATAATCTTACGCTAACTTACCTCTTATTTTTTTTCTCAATCTCTTGAGAAGTGCTGTCAATTCAATATGTCAATGAGCTTGTTTTTCTTTAACTACTCTAACTTACAAAACCTCGTTTTTTTAGTAACTCCGTTTGACTGTCAAAGCGGGTGCAAATGTAGAAACTTATTTTCTTTCTCCAAATTATTTTGAAGCTTTTTTTTAAATATTTTCTAAGAACTTCATTTGCAATATCCTAAACTTTTTTCGCTCGCAAAATTCAATTTTCATTCCGTTTAGGGAGGGCAAAGATACTTACTTTTTAAATCAGAAAACAAATTTTTTGAATAGATTTTTGAAAGAAAATAATATAGATATGATTTTCAGTTGATTAAATATTAATTTTCTTCTGAAGTTTTTTCTTTTGCTTGTTTTAACCTTTCGACCCAAACACTTTGTAGGCGTTTATAATCTATTTCGGGATTGGCAGGTTGGGGTAACAATTGGTTGTTTTTAAATGCTTTTAGCAAAATTCCTTCAATTAAAAAATCTTCTGTTACTTGGTAAGGGTCGTATGTTGTTTTTAAATTGATGTCGAAGAGTTTGGCTGTGTTGTTGGACCAAAAGGCTTTCCAACCACTTTTGAAATCCTTAATCAAATCAAAAGTAGATGTTCCGGTTTGTCGGTGGATTAACTTGACGAGTATTTGACCTTCTTTACGAGACAGTTTTTTGAGTTGTGGCTCAAATTGTTTTTCGAGATAGGCCTCTACAATTTTAAGGTATTTCTTTTTTTCTTTTTCAGTTTTTAGCTTGGCTAAATTGTTGGTTAAAGTGGTTAAATTATCGGCTGTTAGCTTGGCATACGGATATACCTTTAATACTCTGCGTTGTAAAAGAAGGTATTTTTTTCGCTCTTCTTTTCGAAAGTCCACTCCTTTTTCGAGGATGATTACTTCTTCCAACTCATAGGAAGACTTGGTAATACTGTCGTTATCGAATACATATTTCACGGAATCTTGCTGACCAAACAGCCAACTTATTGCACTTATATATAGGACTAAAAATCTAAGATACATTGGAAATTATCGTATTTGAATGAACAAATGTAACGCATAAGAATAGGAAATAGTACAAACTTATTGAAAAAAATAGCCCGGATAGAAGCGGCATCCTTGCATTGGCAAGCAATTAGTTTTGCGGCAACGCAGCTGCGACCAACGGAAGCTGATGGGTTGCCATTTCAAAACTTTTGGGTGCCAATGTAAGATATAGCGGATAGCCGGAAAAAGCTACTTAATAAACAGATAAAAGGAGTTAATTTTTGTAATTTAGCCCAAAAAAATAGACTATGTTAGATGCACAATCGATGGACTTTTTGGAGCGTTACTTAAATAATTTTGCTCCAACGGGTTATGAAAAAGAAGGACAACAACTTTGGATGGATTATTTAAAGCCTTATGTGGATACTTTTAAAACGGATATTTACGGGACTTGTGTTGGCGTGATTAATCCGGAACATCCGTTTAGGGTGGTGATTGAAGGACACTCGGATGAGATTTCGTGGTATGTGAACTATATCTCTGACAAAGGATTGTTGTATGTGATAAGAAATGGTGGCTCGGACCAGATGATTGCTCCAAGTAAACGAGTGAAAATTCATACCAAAAAAGGTTTGGTAGATGGTGTTTTTGGATGGCCTGCTATTCATACCAGATTAAAAGGAAAGGAAGAACAACCAAAAATTGAGAATATATTTATTGACGTAGGCTGCCAGAACAAAGAGGAAGTTGAAGCATTGGGAATTCATGTGGGATGTGTGGTAACTTATCCTGATCCTTTTATGGTGTTGAATCAAAACAAGTGGGTTTGCAGAGCTATTGACAACAGAATTGGTGGCTTTATGATTGCAGAAGTAGCCAAATTATTGCAAAAAAACAACATTAATTTGCCTTTTGGATTGTATATTACCAACTCGGTACAAGAGGAAGTTGGTTTACGTGGTGCGGAGATGATTACACAAACCATCAAACCACATGTTGCTATTGTTACAGATGTAACGCATGATACCACTACTCCGATGATAGACCAAAAAGTGGAAGGCGATGTGAGTATTGGTAAAGGCCCGGTAATTACTTATGCCCCTGCGGTACAAAATGAATTACGAGAATTGGTTATTACTGCCGCTGAAAAAAACAACATTCCGTTTCAACGAGCTGCTAGTTCGAGAGTTACAGGAACGGATACGGATGCTTTTGCTTACAGTAATGGTGGTGTAGCTTCGGCTTTGATTTCGTTGCCATTGCGATATATGCATACTACTGTTGAGATGGTACAGCGAGAAGATGTGGAACACACCATTCAGTTAATTTACGAGTCGTTGTTGGCAATTAAAGACAATCACAATTTTAGCTACTTTAAATAAACAATGATTAATCCGTCTAAAAAAGGTTGGTTGCAAAAATTTTTGTTGTTGTTTGAAACGCAACAAATGGCTATTGCTGATTGGATGGAATGGTATAAATTATTAAGGAAATCGGGGTTGGTGTATGGATTTCCGGTAGATATTCATTTTTTAAAGCTGCAAACTTTTGGTGAATTTACTACTGAGGAAAAGTGCAAAATTCTTTTGGCATTTGCTTTGAAAAATGTTTGGTTGCAAAGCGGAACCAATGAATATTTTGCAACTACTCTTTGCGATTGGATGGGAGTTTTAACAACCGGAAAAAACGAACAAGAAATTTGGACTGCTTTGGAAAAGGTTTTGCACGAAAGAGTGCAAACCAACCAAGACTTGCTTTCGAAAAATTTTTCGGAAAACATTACCAATAGTTTGTTGTTTGTAGATGTTTTGTCCTATGCTGGAAAATTATTTGAACCCAATTTTGAAACTACAGCCTACCAACAATATTTGGAACAACGAATTTTTGTTCAAACCAAACGATTTATTGAAAGCAAAAAAAAGAATTCGGAATTAGACAAAAAGATTTGGAAGTTGCTTAAAAATTCTTCCAAGTTATTGCCTCAAGATGTAGTAAATGCCTCTTCTTTACTTCAATCAGACATACTAATTTTATTAGAGAAACTCTACTTGTTAGATTTGGAATGTATGGCTGCTTTGAGTGACAAAAAATTAGAAGAGGAAGAGTTGGCCTATTTACAAAACTATGTAGTGGAATTAGAACTTAACGAGTCGGACTTACAAGAAAGTTTGACGGAACTGTTACAGTTTATTCAATTGCATGAAAATAAGATTTCGTTTTTGCAAAACAATCATCCGGTGAAACATTTTTATCACCATACCTCCGAATATGTATTGTCTCTCTTAAACAAAAACAAAGAGCGAATTTGGAAGGAATTAAAAGACAGTAAGACCTTGATGCAATTGCTAGTTAATTCTACCCAAAGAGATTTGACTAAAGAGGAAAAAAAACGAATGAAAGAAGAGGTTTTAGATTTGTGCAAATCCATTCCATCTTTGGCAATTTTCATTTTGCCTGGTGGTGGGTTGTTACTTCCTATATTAACCCAATGGATTCCGAATTTGTTGCCTTCGTCGTTTAACGAAAATCAAATGAATCAAAAATCTAATTGAAATACTTTATCTAGGTCGTCATTCGAACTAAAATTCACTCCCAAATCAGTGACATAGCCAGAATTGAGTCCGTATACCCAACCATGTAATTGTAATTTTTGTCCGTTTTTCCAAGCATTTTGTACGATAGAAGTTTTTGCCAAATCCAATACTTGTTCTTGTACATTTACTTCTACCAATCGATTGAATCGGTCATCTTCATTTTCAATAGCCAATAACTCTTCTTGATGCAATCGGAACACATCTTTGATATGTCGGATCCAATTATCTATAATTCCAATAGAAGTATTTCCCATGGCAGCTTTTACCCCACCACAACCATAGTGACCGCATACGATTACATGTTGCACTTTCAGTGCATTTACGGCATAATCTAGTACGCTTAGCATGTTCATATCGGTATGCACTACCATGTTGGCAATATTCCGGTGTACAAATACTTCTCCGGGTTCTGCTCCAATTATTTCGTTGGCTGGCACCCTGCTATCTGCACATCCAATCCAAAGCAATGGTGGACTTTGACCTTTGGCTAAATTTTTGAAAAATTCTGGGTTAGATTGCATTTTGTTTTCCACCCATTTTTTGTTGTTTTCAAGTATTTTTTGGTAAAAATCTGGCATTGGTTTAATGAATTATTGGTTTGGTTGTATGGTTACATGATTTACATCATCCTGATGATCTTCTAGTTGGTAGGCTTTTTTAAAGCCAATTAGCTTTAAATCGATATTTAACTCTTTAGAAACGATGTTTTTAAAATCTTTGATCAAATCCAACACGTCTTGGTCAATATAAACGGTGTCAGAAGCATTGATGATTACTTTTGAATTTTCTGGGATGTTATTTAAAGTATTTTTGATGGCTGCTTTGTTTAAAAAGGAAACTTCTTGTGCCAAATCAATATGAATTACATCCCCATCATGGTACTCTTCTTTTCTGAAAGAATACGCTCTTTGAAAATTACCCATCAGTATAAACACCACACTAATTAACATTCCTAATCCAACTCCTTTTAATAAATCTAAAAAAACTACAGCCAAAACAGTGGCTAAAAATGGAATGTATTGAAATTTTCCTTTTTGCAAAAAGTGTTTAAATAGTGAAGGTCTTGCCAACCTATATCCTATCAACAATAATATTGCTGCTAAAGAAGCGTTTGGAATTTTATTCAAAACACTTGCTAATGCAAGCACACTTAACAACATTAAAACACCGTGAATTATGGTTGACATTTTGGTTTGGGCTCCTGCATTGGCATTGGCAGAGGATCGAACAATTACCGAAGTCATAGGTAAACCACCTAACAAACCACTCAAGATATTGCCAACACCTTGTGCTTTTAATTCTAAGTTGGTATTGGTAAATCTTTTGTGTTCGTCCATTTTGTCGGCAGCTTCAATACATAACAAGGTTTCGATAGAGGCTACCACTGCAATTGTGATGGCAATTATGTATATTTTACTTTGTGTAAAAATTTCCCAACTAAAATTCGGAAACATGATCACTTCTTCTAATTTGGTATCCCAAGTAATTACTGGAAGGTTTACCAAATGCTCTTGCTGAATTGCCAATGGGCTTTGTATTACTTGAAATATTTCATTCAAAACAATACCGAATGTTACGGCAACTAAAGCTGGTGGTACTAATTTGATTTTTCCAATTTTTGGGATTTTTTGCCAAAAAATTAATATCAACAATGATCCGGTTGCAACCAAAACAGCACCTAAATGAATTTGCTCCAGCGATACTAATATGGTATCAAATAAGGTACTTCCATCTTTTTCGATAAAAGAAGTATCACCTTCCGGCACCTTATCATACCCTAAAGCATGTGGAATTTGCTTGTAAAAAATTAAAATTCCGATTCCAGCCAACATGCCTTCAATCACGTTGTTTGGAAAGTAATTGGAAATGGAACCAGCTTTTAAAAATCCGAGCATTAACTGAAAAATCCCAGCCATGACCACGGCTACCAAAAAAACTTCAAAACTTCCTAAATCTTTGATGGATGCCACTATGATTGCTGCCAAACCAGCAGCTGGACCAGAAACACTAATGGGGGAATTGCTTAAAATTCCAACCACAATTCCTCCAATAATACCAGAAACTATACCTGAGAACAATGGAGCTCCGGATGCTAAGGCAATTCCTAAACACAATGGGAGTGCCACTAAAAAAACTACTAAGCCGGAAGAAAAATCTTGTTTGATGTAAGTAGTAAATTTTAGTTTTGGATGCATTGAATAGTGAATAGTTCCGATAACTATCGGGAGTTAGTTGCGAGTACTTATTGTACTTAGACAAATGTAATATTTTTATAAAATTTTAAGCATTTATTAAGATTATTTTTAGATTTCTTCCTCCAACCAAGCTTTTAACATCCATACGGTTTTTTCTTGTTCTTTGATGAAATCACTCATCATAGCATTGGTTCCTTCATCTTCCGCCTCTGCTGCTTGTTGAAGTATAAAACGTTCCATTTGTAACAATTTAGATAAATTTTCAACAATCATGGCAACTGCCAATTCGTCGTTAGAAACATTTTTACCTATTTTGGTTTGGTTGTGCTGCAAATAGTCTTCAAAAGTATGCAATGGTGTTCCTCCAAGGGTCAGGATTCGCTCTGCAATCATATCGATTTTTAATTGGCTATCGTTGTAAAATTCTTCAAACTTTACATGCAAATCAAAAAATCTTTTTCCACGAATGTTCCAATGCAAACCCCGTAAGTTTTGGTAGTAAATTTGAAAATTGGCCAATAACAAATTCAGTTCAGCAGCCAATACGTTTGCTTTTTCAGCTTGTAAGCCAATAGTATTAAAGGTTTTCATCATTTCACGATTTTTATGTTTATGAATCTTCAAAATTAAACACAAAAACTTATCTTTTTCATGATAATTATCATTTTTACTTATACAGCCATCTATGACAAAATCAAAGGACAATATACATCTCTAATAGGATTGTTAAAACCTTTTATGGTTAAAATTTGATTAGAGTTTAATCAAATTAAAAATGATTTATATTTATACATTGAAAGAAGTTGGTATTTTCAAAACTTTAAATATTAGTTCAACGCAAAAAGGTTCATTGTTTGTTCGCTAAATTGAAGTTACACAATAGCTAAATTGAACAGAGCTAAAAGAATCTATAATTTAAAAGAAGTTTGTAAAAAATGAAATTTTTAATAGTAACCACAATTTTACTTTTTAATACGAGTTGTTTATCTTACAAACCTAAAGATGATTTTGCTGATGAAAACTTTGCCTTGAAGAACATTAAAATTGGAATGACGAAAGTTGAAGTTTGTCCGTCCCTGATATAGGTTGACCACAAAAGTCAACTTATTATGAAAGCAAATTTAAGAAAAATCAGAAAGCATCGAGTTTACTCAGAAGAGTTTAAACGAGAGATTGTTAGTTTATTTGAAAGTGGTAAACTAAGTGTTTGCCAAATTGAAAAGGTTTACGGAATTAGCAATTCCATAATTTACCGTTGGATTTATAAATTTTCTACCTTTAACGAAAGAGGATCAAGAGTTGTTGAAATGAAAGATAG
>JAGXRF010000004.1 GCA_018335925.1 Flavobacteriales bacterium | reverse complement strand
TACCCCTCGACTTGCATGTGTTAGGCCTGCCGCTAGCGTTCATCCTGAGCCAGGATCAAACTCTTCATCGTAGTTCTTTAATATTGTAAATAATATCAAATAATCTTACGCTAACTTACCTCTTATTTTTTTTCTCAATCTCTTGAGAAGTGCTGTCAATTCAATATGTCAATGAGCTTGTTTATATTTCATCACCCTAACTTACAAAACCTCGTTTTTCTAGTAACTCCGTTTGACTGTCAAAGCGGGTGCAAATGTAGAGAGTTTTTTTCAATATCCAAATGTTTGGACAAAAAAAATGAAAATATTTTTTATTTTATTGATTTTCAGTATTTTAAATTTAATTAACGGTTGAATTTTACTAATTCTGAAGGCTTTAGCCTGATTATCAATGCAGAAGGGAGGAATAAAATTAGGTAGATGAGCAAGATGAAGGCTAAATTTATGCTTAAAAACCACTGCCAGTTAAAAATGAGGGGGGCATAGGTTACATAATAGTTTTCGGGATTGAGTTGAATGAATTGAAATTTTTGTTGCAAAAAAATCAATAAATAAGCAATGGCATTTCCGAAAACCACTCCATAGAAAACTACTTTTAACGTTTGGAGCACAAAAATCTTTTGAATACTTTGGTTGGAATAGCCAATGGATTTTAAAATTCCGATTAATGAAACATTCTCTAAAATCAATACCAATATGGCTACAATAATATTGACCCCAGAAACCAAAAACATGATTCCTAAGATTAAAAAGATATTGAAATCGAAAATTTTTAGCCACTCGAAAAGATTGCTGTTTTTATTTTGGATGTTTACCACATCTAAATTAGGCGGTAATTGGTGGTATAAATTTTGAGCAACGACATTTGCTTTTGAAAAACTTGAAGAGAAACACTCTATAGCTCCCACTTGGTTGGTATTCCATTTATTCATTCGTTGGATGTGTCGGATATCACCTATTACATAATTTTGATCAAATTCTTGGATACCTGTATTATATATGACTGCTACTAAAAACCTACGTTGGTTGGGATTGGAAACTTGTTCTGAATTTTTTAAAAAGAAGGCTGGTAAGGCATCGCCAACTTTTACTTGAAGTTTTGAGGCTAATGTGTTGGAAATGATCACTTGATTGGTTACTTCAGGTGAAGTAAAGTTTGGCAAACCTCCTTGTATGATAAAATCTTTAAATAATTGAGATTGGAAATTAGATGCGACTCCTTTAAAAACAAAACCTTCGAAAGTTGTTTCGGTACGGATAATTCCGGCTTTGGTTGCTGTAAATTGAAACGATTCTACTTGATTTTGATTTAAGGCTTTTTGAATGGTATCGTTTATGGATATAGGGATTAATGTAATTTCGGATTGATTGGTATCAAAATTTTGAATGGTAAAATGTCCGTGTAAAGCAGCTAAGTTAGCTTGTATTTTGGTTTGCAATCCTATTCCGGCTGCTACAGATAGCAACATAATGGCAATACTTAATATAGTTGCAATTACGGCAATTTTGAACACGGAAGCAGAAACACTTTTTTTGCTGATTGCTCCTTTGGTTAATTTATTGGCAATGTAGAATTCTGTTTTCAATGGCTCTTGGGTTAGTGATGGTAGTGTAAATACCGCAGGGCTTACGACTATTTTTGGTTACTTTAGCAAAGCGACCAACGGAAGCTTTGGCTTAAAGTGTACCAAAAAAGGAGTGAGACCGAGGAATTGCAACGAACAGCACGGTGACAACCTTGGTTGGCAAACCCCAAAATTAATTTAAAAATTGAGTTTTGGCTTAGTTTATGTGATAGAAAGTGATGTAAATTTTATCTTTACCAAAATTATGAAACGCATGAGAAGCTTAGTTTGTTTGCCTTTGATGGCTTTATTGTTTTCTGTGAATTTGATATCGCAAGAAAAAAAATTGCAATTAGGAATTGAAGTATTGATGGAAAACGTTGAGAGTTTACAAGGTAAAAACATTGCAGTAGTGGCCAATCAGACGAGTATTGTTCCTGGAAAAAATGGGATGCATTTGGTGGATGCTTTGCTTGAAAGGAAAGTAAAAGTGGTTAAAATTTTTGCCCCAGAGCACGGATTTAGAGGTGAAGCTGATGCTGGAGCTACTGTGGTAGATGGCAAAGACACCAAAACGGGGCTACCAATTATATCGTTGTATGGCAACCAAAAAAAACCAAGTAAAAAGAATTTAGAGGAGGTGGATTTGGTGATTTTTGATTTGCAAGATGTTGGAGTTCGTTTTTACACCTACATATCTACCTTACATTATGTGATGGAAGCTTGTGCAGATCATGGGGTAAAATTGATGGTTTTGGACCGACCGAATCCGAATGGAACAATTGTGGATGGTCCAGTTTTGGAGCCCGGTTACGAGAGTTTTGTAGGCATGCATCCGGTTCCGGTGTTACACGGCATGACTATTGGTGAATATGCTCAAATGATTTTAGGAGAAAAATGGCTGCCTGAAGGTAAGCAATGTGCGTTGCAAGTGATTGCATGTAAAAATTACCGAAAAAGCATGTCCTATAGTTTGCCTGTGCGACCTTCGCCAAACTTACCTAACGATTTATCGATTAATTTATATGCAAGTTTGTGTTTTTTTGAAGGTACGAATGTGAGTGTTGGAAGAGGAACGGAATTGCAATTTCAAATTTATGGGTCGCCTCATATTACCAAAAAAACCTATTCGTTTACTCCAAAGCCAAATTTTGGTGCTTCGGATCCTTTGCACAACGGCAAAGATTGTTTTGGAGAGAATTTAACCCAACATCCTAAAGTAAATAGACTGGAAATTAAATGGCTAAAAAGGGCTTATACCAATACCTCTCCGATGATTAAACGTCAGTTTTTTAATTCGTTTTTTCCAAAACTGGCAGGAAACAACCAATTACAGTTTCAAATTATCAATGGTATTTCGGAAGAAGAAATCCGCAATAGCTGGAAACCTGGATTGGAGCAATATGAAAAGATGCGGAAAAAGTATTTGATGTATGATTTCTAGTGAACAGTGAATAGTGAGTAGTGAAAAGTAAAATTTTCTACTTAGGCATTTTCCTTTTCATAGCTTCAACAATATTATAAGCCGCAGGGCATATTGCCACGTTTTGTAAAGTTAAATTAGCAATTTGATGGAACTTTTTTCGGTCGGTATGAGGATACTCTCTACAAGCTTTTGGTCGGACATCGTAAATTAAACAGTAATTTTCTGCATCTAAAAAAACGCATGGAACGGTTTGTAATACCAAATCATTTTCTTCGTCAGTTCGCAAATACTTTTGCTGAAAATCAGCTGGTTTTAATTTCAAATGTTTGGCAATTCGCTCCACATCTGCATTGGTAAATAACGGTCCGGTTGTTTTGCAACAATTGGCACAGGACAAACAATCGGTTTTTCGGAATTCTTCTTCATGCAACTGCTCCATCTGGCGGTCTAAATCTTTTGGAGGTTTGCTTTTGAGTTTATCAAAATACTTTTTGTTTTCGAGATGCTTATCTTTGGCTAGTTTTTTTAATTGACTTAAATCGGGCTGCATGATACAATCAGATGTAATTGGTAAAGCAATATACAAGTATTACCAAACAAAAGTACCACAAATTATTTATTGGGAAACGGAAATTTCTGAACCTGACGAAATGGATGCTTCCTATTTTTTTAGAGATTGGGAACAATTACCTGAAATAGAAAAAACTGCTCTAAACCTTTGTAAAGGCAAAGTCTTGGAAGTTGGTTGTGCCGCAGGTAGTCATGGTTTAATTTTGCAAGAAAGAGGTTTGGAAGTGACTTCTATTGATATTTCTGCATTAAGCATTGAAGTTTGTAAGGCTCGAGGATTACATGACTCCCAATTGGTCTCTGTTTGGGAAATGAGCGGTACTTTTGAAACTATTTTATTATTGATGAATGGTACCGGATTGCTAGAAGACATTGATAAAAGTGTTTCTTACTTGGAAAAATTAAAAAAACTTCTCAAGCCAAGCGGACAAATATTGATAGATAGCTCAGACATACTATATATGTATGACCAAGAAGAAGATGGTTCCATTTGGAGTCCGAGTAGTTATTATGGCGAATTAAACTTTACAGTAACCAATTCTGATGGAGAAAGCCAAGAATTTCCTTGGCTGTATGTTGACTTTAGCACCTTACAACGCCTCTGTGAAGAGGCTGGTTTACTTGCAGAAAAAATAGCGGAGGGTGAACACCACGATTATTTGGCTAGGTTGACTATTGCAAACTCTTAAGGGATATTCAAATACTTGTGGGTTTGTAAGGAAACTTTCCATTGTGGGTGCTGCATCACATAATCTACAATCAAAGGAGTCATTTGCTCTCTTTTGCTCCATTCTGGTTGTAAAAACATAGGGATTTTTTTATTCAACTTGGCAGCTTGTTCTTCTGCAAAAATAAAATCGTGTTTGTTGTGAACAATCACTTTAAGCTCATCTGCAAATTCATAAGCCTCTGAAACAGGCAATTTATTTTTTTTTGGAGATAAACAAAACCAGTCCCATGTTCCGGTTACCGGATAACATCCGGAAGTTTCGATATGTACTTTTAATTGGTTTTGATGCAATATATCTGTCAACGGTTGCATGTTCCAAGTAAGGGGCTCTCCTCCGGTTACTACAACCACTTCTGCATATTTCTTGGCATCTTCTACAATTTTTTCGATGCTTGATGGCGGATGAATTTTGGCATTCCAACTTTCCTTTACATCACACCAATGGCACCCCACATCACATCCTCCAATTCTAACAAAATAGGCAGCTGTTCCGGTATGATTTCCTTCACCTTGAATGGTATAAAATTGTTCCATTAGTGGCAACCAAAGTCCTTGGTTTACCAAATTTGTCATCTCTTCTTTTTGCATAGGGCAAAGATAGCAGATTTGAAGCTATTCTTAAAAAGAGCATTTCCCATTATATTTGCTAAAAAAACATGAAAGGCATTGCTACTATCGCATTACTTGTTTTATCTAATGTATTTATGACATTGGCTTGGTACGGACATTTAAAGTTTAAAGACTGGAAATGGTTTGAACAAGCTGGCTTAATAGGCATTATTTTAATTAGTTGGGGATTGGCATTTTTTGAGTATTGTTTTCAAGTACCTGCCAATAGAATTGGTTTTCAAGGCAATGGTGGTCCATTTAGCTTGTTACAACTCAAGGTAATTCAAGAAGTAATTACCTTGGTAGTATTTGTCTTGTTTAGTTGGTTGTTTTTTAAAACCGAAACCCTTAAATGGAATCACTTGGTTGGGATGTGTTTCTTGGTTTTAGCCGTATATTTCATCTTTAAAAAGTAACAAAATATGTCGTATCAAATTCAAAAAAATCCTTTTATTGTTCCAACTACAGATGGAAAATATATCGCAGAACACTTTGGAGCAGCTACCAACCAACAAGCAAACCTATCATTGGCACATATGATTGCACCTCCTGGTTGGAGTGAGCCATTTCAGACTCCTGCTTTTGATGAGTATACTTTAGTTATTCGTGGTAAAAAACAATTTATTATAGAAGATGAAATTATTGTGTTAGAAGCCGGGCAATCTATCAAAATAGAAAAAAATGTAAGAGTACAATATTCCAATCCTTTTGAAGAGGAATGCGAATATATTTCGGTTTGCACACCAGCTTTTTCGATGGATTTGGTTAATAGGGAAGGTTAGTCTTTAAAAAAAAAATTGATAATAGACTGCCCTACTGACATTGCAATACTAAAAATAAATAAGGTAGAAAGTGACGTAATCGCAAAATCATCTACCAAATAATCGGCAATTTTAACTACCACTACGTTTATAACTAACAAAAACAAACCTAGTGTAAACAAGGTAATGGGAAAGGTGATTATTTTTAGTATTGGTTTTAAAAACACATTAAGTAAAGCCAAAACCAAGGCAAACACCAAAACGGGAGGTATTCCTTTGATTTCAATTCCTGGTAAAAATTTTGCTAAAACTAAAATTAACAAACCGGATAATAAGATTTTGTATAGGTATTTCATAAAATTAAAATTGATGAATAAATCGCAGTACTTCTTGTAAAAATTCTTGTGGTTTTTCTGCATGCAACCAATGTCCGGCTCCTTCTAAACCTACAAATTGTGCAGATGGAAATTGTTTCCTGATTTCTAGCATATCTTCTGGCAAAACATAATTAGATTTTTTACCATACAAAAACAAAGTTGGGCCTAAAAAGGACTTGTCCGAAGGCAATGCTTTACCAACTTCTTCAACTTTTTCGGTCAATACTTTTAAATTGAATCGAAAAGCCAAGGTATCTGGAGTTTGCCAATATAAATTTTTTAATAAAAATTGTCTCACCCCAAATTCTGTAATATGCTGTGAAAGTACTTCGTCAACTTCTCCTCTATTGGGTTTGGTATTAAAATCAATCGCGTTTAGTCCTTTTAAAATAGTTTGATGGTGAGGAGCATAGTACTTAGGCCCTATATCTGCCACAATTAATTGCTGTACTCTTGCATCGTTAGCAGCTAGCAACATGGCTACTTTACCACCCATGGAATGACCAATTACCACATAGTTTTCCCATGATTGGGCATCTACATAATGTATCACATCTTGCACCATGGCATCGTACGAAAATTCTTCAGAGTGGAAACTTCGTCCGTGATTTCGTAAATCCAAAGCATGTACTTCCAAACCTTGGGCTGCCAATTGAGTAACAATAGACTTCCAGTTATCTGACATCCCAAAAAAACCATGCAATATAAGCAGTGGCTTTCCAGACCCTTCTACTTTAGCGTATAACAACGGATTCATCTATTTTAATTTATTCAAGTACATGTTAACTACATTCTCTATTCCTAAATAAATAGACTCACAAATTAGAGCATGTCCGATGGAGACTTCCAACAAATTTGGAATATTTTCTTTAAAAAAACGGATGTTATCCAAGCTTAAATCGTGTCCGGCATTAACTCCCAAACCTAGTTCATTGGCCAAAATAGCCGCATTGGTGTATGGTACGATGGCCTGGGTGTTTCCAATTGCATATTCAGAAGCAAAATGTTCGGTATACAACTCTATTCGATCGGTACCGGTAGCTTTGGCTCCTTCTATCATTTCCAAAACAGGATCTACAAAAATGGAACAACGAATGTGATTTCTTTGAAACTCTTGAATTACTTCTTTTAAAAAGCTTTGATGTTGCAACGTATTCCAACCAGCATTAGAGGTAATGGCATCATCGGCATCAGGAACCAAGGTAACTTGGGTTGGTTTTACTTCTAAAACCAAATCAATAAAACTTTTGATTGGATTTCCTTCGATATTATATTCGGTATAAACTACGCTTTTCAACTCCCGAGCATCTTGGTATTTGATATGACGTTCATCTGGTCGAGGATGCACTGTAACCCCATGTGCTCCAAATTTTTGCACATCTTTTGCAACTTGCAAAACATTTGGCTGGTTGCCACCTCTAGAATTTCGTAAAGTAGCTATTTTATTGATGTTGACACTTAATTTCGTGGACATTTTAATGAATTTAATCCTGCAAAAATACAAGGATATACGCAAAAAATGTTAGGTTTAGAGTAAGTTTAGGAAAGTTAAACTCAAAAAAAACAAATTTAATTAAGCCACCAAATAGAAAAATTCAAAATCGATGCAAAGCTTACCCAAGCTAAGTATGGCAATAGTAGCTTTCCTGCTACCGGTTGAATTTGATAAAAATGTCGGTAGGTTTGGTAAATACAAATCCAAAGCAAAATAATTTCGACTAATGCCAACAGTGGATTTTTAAATCCGAAAAACAAAATACTCCACAGAGCATTTAAACCCAGTTGCAAAGTAAAAAAACCAATGGCAGGTATTTTTGCTTTAATTGGCATTACTTTGCTCCAAACCAAACCAGCTGCGATTCCCATCATAATATAGAGCAATGTCCAAACCGGAGCAAACACCCAAGATGGTGGGTTAAAAAAAGGCTTTACCAATGTTGGATACCAATCTTTCACAGAGCTTTGTGTTGCGAAACTTGATAAAAAACCAACTGCTAAACACACCATAGTAGCTAAAAAAATCTTTCCGAAACGTTGCATTTGTTTTTGTTTCAAAAATAGCCAATCATTGCAACAAAACCTTAAGATTTGTGCTAAATGGTATTTCTATTTTTTATGTACCTTGCACCCTAGGAAAATTTAGGATATGTCTTGGAAAAATCAAATACATCAAAATCCAAAACCTTTGGATATGAACGAAAGTATTACGGATGCTTTGTTGGTAGCCGAAGACTATCGTTTAAGTCATGTTCCTGTTCAAAAAGAAGGTGTTTATTTGGGCTGTATTGCAGTAACCGATTTGGAAACATTAGAAGAAACCCAAACCTTGCAACAATACCAATATTTGCTTCAAGGTATTTTTACCAGAGAAACTTCTTCATGGATGGATGTATTGGAACTATTTTCGAGAAATGAAAGTAACATTTGTCCGCTTTTAGGTACAGACCAATCTTATTTGGGGCATTATTTGTTGGAAGATGTGCAAGAGTATTTTTTGCAAACTACTTTTATAAAAGAGCCTGGCACCATTTTAATTGTACAGAAAAATTTATCGGATTTTTCGATGAGTCAAATTGCACAAATTGTTGAAAGCAACCAAGCAAAATTATTGGGTTGTATGGTAGAAGAAATGGAATCAGATCAAGTTCGTGTTATGGTAAAAATTTCTTTAGGTGCCATTAATGAAATCATTCAATCATTCAGAAGATACCACTACGAAATTGTTTCTGAGCATCACGAAGATTTGTATTTACAAAACTTAAAAGAACGTTCAGATTATTTAGACAGATACCTTTCTATATAATCTTTAAAAAGGCTTCCGAAAAAAATGTTTATTTTTGTTGGAACAACCAACACTTACTTTTATGGTTTCCATCGCCATTTTCGGACAAAGTTTTCAACCAGAATCGAGAATTGTTTACCAAGAAATCTTTTACTTTTTTAAAGAGCAACAAGTAAACCTTTACATTGAGAAAAACTTTTACCAATTATTACAAAAAGAAGTCATTTTAACTGACACCTATCCCACCTATGATAGTTTTGAAAACTTTCCGAATGAGGTAGATTTTTTATTAAGTATTGGTGGAGATGGTACCATTTTAAGGGCAATTACATTTACTAGAGGTAAGAACATTCCAATTTTAGGTGTAAACATCGGAAGATTAGGTTTTTTAGCAAAGATTCAGAAAAATGAAATCAGAAAATCGTTAACCCAAGTTTTACAAAAGGAGTATACTATTTCCAACAGAAGCTTGTTAAGTTTAGAAACAGAACCCACGATGTCAGGTTTAGAGTCATTGAATTTTGCGTTAAATGAAATCACCGTTTCTCGAAAAAACACAACATCTATGATTACGGTGGCTACTTATTTAAATGACGAATATTTGACAAGTTATTGGGCAGACGGTTTGATCGTCTCAACTCCTACCGGCTCCACCGGTTACTCATTGAGTTGCGGAGGCCCTGTTTTAACTCCTGAAGTTTCCAGCTTTGTTATCACACCTATTGCACCGCACAACCTCAATGCCAGGCCATTAGTAATTCCGGATGAAATGGAAATTACCTTAAAAGTTAGTGGTAGAGAACAAGAATTTTTAGTCTCTTTAGACTCCCGTGTTTTTACCTTTGCCAAGGAGACTACTCTAAAAATTAAAAAGAATTCCTTTCAGGTACCGATGATAGAAATTACACCGGAAACTTTCTTAAAAACCCTACGAAGTAAGCTGCTTTGGGGAGAAGACAAAAGAAACTAAACCATACTAATTGAACTTTTTTAGCGTTCTATTGCACGGGACAACCATTAGTTTATCGGGCTTAAAAGTTTTTTATGCTCTATTATCTCCAAATACCACGGATTTAACTAAGTAAACTAGACTTAATTGTTATATTTGCACGCTATAAAAACCAATGAGAATAAATAAAATATTGTGGATATTCATTGCCTTGTTTTTTCAAGGCCAAGCCCAAATTCATGAAATAGGTGGATTTGTTGGTGGTAGCAATTATATTGGTGATATTGGAAAAGACAATTTTATTGCCCCAAACCATATTTCTTTTGGAGGAGTTTATCGCTGGAATAAAAGTCCACGACATGCATACAGATTAAGCTATACTTATGGCAAAATTACTGCCAACGACTTAGATGTTAAAGATGGTAGCAGGCCTCAACGTGGTTTGCAATTTGAAAACCGAGTACACGACATTACCTTAGGCTTAGAAATTAATTTTCTTGAGTTTGATTTACATCAATTTGGCATACAAACTACGCCTTATGTAATGGCAGGAATTAGTTATTTTAATTACAAAGAAAACTACTTTATTAACAAACAGCTTCAATTTGACCAAAACGCTTGGAGTTTGGGCATTCCGATGATAGTCGGAGTAAAAAGTAAGCTCACCCGAAGCTTGGTAATTGGAGCAGAAATAGGAGCTAGATATACATTTACCGATAATTTAGATGGTTCCAACCCTAAAAACGATAACTTAGCCAACCGAAGATTTGGTAATTTAAGCAGTAATGACTGGTATGTATTTACCGGATTTACTTTAACCTATACCTTTGGAAACAATCCTTGTTATTGTCCGTATTAACCATGAGTTTAAAAGAATCCATAGATACAAACAACATCCCTCAACACGTAGCCATTATTATGGATGGCAACGGTCGTTGGGCTAAAAAGCAAGGCAAACTCCGTATTTTTGGTCACGAAAATGGAAGAAACTCAGTAACTAAAATTACTGAGGCTTGTGGAAATTTAGGGGTTAAGTATTTAACCCTTTACGCTTTTTCTACAGAAAATTGGAACCGTCCTAAAATGGAGGTAGATACTTTGATGAAGCTTTTGGTAAGTGCTTTAAAAGACGAATTAAAGTCGTTAATTAAAAACGGAATCAAACTAAATGCCATTGGAGATTTGAACATGTTACCTGAAAAAGCTCGCAAGGAACTATTGCATGTTATCGAGGTCACCAAAAACCATAAAAATTTAACGGTAACTTTGGCATTAAGCTACGGCTCTAGAATGGAAATTGTAGATGCCGTAAAGCAAATTGCTTTCAAAGTTAAAAATAATATAATTTTAGAATCTGATATTGACGAATCCATTATTAATCAACATCTTTACACCCATGATATGCCAGATGTAGACTTGATGATAAGAACCAGTGGAGAGCATCGAATCAGCAATTTTTTGTTGTGGCAAATATGTTATGCAGAGTTTTACTTTACTGATGTATTATGGCCCGATTTTACCGAAGAACATTTGTATGAAGCAATTATTAGTTATCAAAAAAGAGAACGCAGATTTGGAAAAACCAGTGAACAATTACAGAATTAATTTATCCTATATAGCAGCTTTATGCTGCATTTTTTTCTCCAGCATCCAATTAAGTAATGCCCAAATTAATCCGGATTTCGGAAGTGGAAACTCTTATATTTTGGGTGATGTAGAGGTAACAGGAAAAACTACTTTTAATAGTCAAACCATTGTAACCTATACCGGGTTGGAAAAAGGACAACGCATCATCATTCCTGGTGAGGAAATTTCTAATGCCATTAAAAAATTAGGAAAATTAAATTTGTTTAGCGACATCGACTTTTTTATCCAAGAAACTAGAGGAGATACTATTTTTCTAGAATTAAATATTGAAGAACTTCCAAAATTAAACGAGGCCAAAGTAACAGGTATAAAAAAAGGAAAGGCTGAATCCATTATTAACGATAACAAACTAAAAAAAGGAACTATTGTTAATGAAAATTTGATTACTACAACCAAAAACAAAATTGAATCAAAATATCGCAACAACGGTTTTTTCAATGCCAAGGCTTACATTACCACTTCTCCATCTGACACTACCCAAAATAACTTGGTAAATATGTTGATTAGAGTAGACAGAGGCAATAAAATTAAAGTGAGAAAAATTGAAATTGTTGGCAATGAAAAAATGAGCAACAAAAAGGTAAAAAAAGCCATGAAAAACACCAAAACCGAACTTCCTGGAAGGTTTTGGAAAGGCTCTAAATACATCAAAGAAAAGTACCAAGAAGACTTAACCGAAATAGTTAACAAATACAAAGAAAAAGGTTACAGAGATGCTAGAGTAGTATGGGATTCTGTTCAATTTGATAACAAAAAAAATCGAATTACTATCAAAATGAAAGTAGAAGAAGGTAATAGATATTATTTTGGAGACATCAAATTTTTAGGAAACACCATTTATACAGATGAAGGCTTGGCTAGAGTTTTAGGCATAAAAAAAGGAGATGTTTATAATGGAGTTTTGTTGGAAAAAAGAATCAACGACAAGAAAAAACCTGATGGAGAAGACATTACCAATTTATACCAAAATAATGGCTATTTGTTTTCGCAAGTAAATCCGGTTGAAGTAAAAACTGCAAATGACACCATCGATTTTGAAATCAGAATCACCGAAGGACCTATTGCCTACTTTAACAAAATTACGGTAGTTGGAAACGACAAAACCAATGACCATGTAATATACCGTGAATTGAGAACCAAGCCAGGTCAAAAATACAGCAAACAAGAGTTAGTAAGAACCATTCGTGAAATTGGTCAGTTAGGATTTTTTGATCCGGAAGCTATTGATCCTAAATTTAAAAACGTAGACCCCTCTGCAGGTACAGTAGATATTGAGTACAATTTGGTAGAAAAAGGAGCTAGTCAAATTGAATTACAAGGTGGTTATGGTGGTGGAGGTTTTATCGGAACTCTAGGGCTTTCGTTTAACAATTTCTCTTTGCGGAATATTTTTAACAAAGATGCCTACAAACCACTACCTATGGGTGACGGACAAAGAATGTCGCTGCGTTTACAAGGAAGTAACTTCTTTCAAACCTACTCTTTAAATTTTGAAGAACCATGGTGGGGAGGAAAAAAACCAATTCGGTTGTCCACCTCAATTTCGCATAGTAAACAGTTTTTGGCTAATTTCGGTTTAAACCAGTTCAACCAAGGAAGAGCAGTTGACAGAAGTAGATATTTTAACATCACATCTTTAAGCTTAGGAATTGCAAAAAGGTTAACTGTGCCAGATGATTACTTTTTACTGTCTCAATCAATAAGCTACCAATACTTCGATTTAAAAAATTACAATACCGGCTTATTTACATTTGGTGATGGGCAATCACATAATCTTGCTTATACCGTTGCTTTGACTAGAAATAGCAAAGCCTTTAATCCAATTTATCCTACCCAGGGTTCAGAGTTTACCATTTCAGCTAAATTTACACCTCCTTATTCTTTGTTTGACAAAACAGATTATGCCAACTTAGGAAACCAGGCAGAATATAAATTAACCAATACAGGTCAAGGTTATTTTGGTGTAGATGGCAATTGGGTAGCTCCTGGTGATTTTGTAAGAGAAACAACCATAGGGACCCAAACTGGTTTGGTAAGAGTTGATAATTTTGCAGATGCTGATGCAGACCAAGGTAAAATTGACCAAAAAAGATTTAACTGGTTAGAATTTTATAAAATCAAATTTAGAGGTGATTGGTACACCACTTTAGTTGGGCAACAAAACAATGCCTTGGTATTAAGAGCTAATGCTGAATTCGGTTTTATGGGTGCATACAACCAAGCAAGAGGTTTGGTTCCGTTTGAACGTTTCTTTGTTGGTGGAGATGGTTTGGCAAACTTTGTAATGGACGGCAGAGAAATTATTCAGTTAAGAGGATACGAAAACCAAGCACTTACTCCAGTTGATAATAGAGGCTTTAGAAATGGAGGTACCATTTATAACAAATTTACTTTAGAATTAAGATATCCAATTACCTTAAAAGGAGCTGCATCAATTTATGCATTAAGCTTTTTAGAGGCTGGTTCGGCATGGAACGACTTTACAGAATTCAATCCATTTAGAATGCAACGTTCTGCAGGATTTGGATTAAGAGTATTTATGCCAGCCTTTGGTTTATTGGGTATCGACTTTGGACATGGTTTTGATGCCCCATTCGGAACCTCTCAAAAAAGTGGATGGCAAACACATTTTATCATAGGTCAACAATTTTAATTGAAATTTTTAGTTATATATTTACAACAATTTCAATGGTTAACATGCTTTGCCTAGTTACCTATGTCAAAAAATTAAATCGCATGAAACACAATTTTGTTCCGGCTTTATCATCTAAAATGAAACGTCTGCTTTTTTTATTTGGATGTTTTCTTTTGGTTTTTTCTACCTTCCATTCCTTGCAAGCTCAAGCGGCAAGAGGAACCAAGATTGGTTATATCGATATGGAATATATCCTAGAAAAAACTCCAAACTACCAACAAGCCATTAGTCAAATAGAACAAAAAGCACAACGTTGGAAACAAGAAATTGAAGAAAAAGAAGCAGAAATAAAAAGACAAAAAGACAATTTAAAAACGGAACAAATTCTTCTTACAAAAGAATTAATTGACGAAAAAGAGGAGGAAATTGCTATTTTAGAAGCAGAACTTTATGATTATCGTCAAAAAAGATTTGGCCCTAATGGAGATTTCTTTGTTCAAAAAGCTGTATTAATCAAACCTATTCAAGACCAAGTTTTTACCATTGTACAAGATATAGCAGAAACAAGAAAATACGATTTTGTATTTGACAAAGCCTCTGACTTAACCATGTTATTTGCTGCAAAACGTTTTGACATTAGTGATTTGGTGGTACGACAAATAACTCGAGCTGATAAGCGAGAGCAAATGAGCAAAAAGCAGTTAGAACAATTGCAGAAAGAAGAATACAAAGAGGATATTGAAGATGCCAATCCTGCCTTAGCAGAAAGAAGAAGAATGTTAGAGCAAAGGAAAGCGGAGAGAGATAAATTGATGGAAGATCGTAAATTAGCTGCCGAACAAAAGAAAAAAGAACAAGAAGAAGCACGTCAAAAATTAATTGATGAAAGAAACAGTAAAAAAACTGGCACAGTTTCTGATAAAAAGGATTCAGAAGTGTCTGACAAAAAAAATGAATCAGAACCTAAAAACACTTCCGAAGCTAAACCTAGCAATGATGACAGAGAAGAAAAATTAAAAGCAGCAGAAGAAGCTAAGAAAAAGAATTTAGAAGAAAGACAAAGGCAGATTGATGAGCGTAAAAAACAAATTCAAGAAGCAAAAGACAAATTACAAAAAGAAAGAGAAGAAAAACTAAAACAAAGACAAAACAATAATCCCAACGAAAATTAATTAATTTATTTTTATGAACATGAAAACTGCAAAATTATTTTTAATCGCATTAGTAACCTTTATCGGAACTCAATTTACCAATGCACAATCCAAAATTGCTCACGTAGATGTACAGGATATCATCACCAACATGCCTGCTATGAAAGATGCACAAAAGCAATTAGAGCAATTAAGCAAAACGTATGAAGGTGAAATGAAAGTAATGATTGAAGAGTTTCAAAAGAAACTTGGAAAATACCAAGAAGAAGCAGAAACTGTAGATGACAAAACCAATGAAGCTAGAACAAAAGAGATGGAAGATATGGACAAAAGAATCAAAGACTACCGTTCTACTGCTCAAAAAGACATTAGCGATAAAGAAGAGGCATTAATGAAGCCTATCTACGACAAAGTAAGAGCTTCTATAGAAAAAGTTGGAAAAGCAAAAGGATTTGAATATGTTTTTGACAAAACTTCCGCTTTGTTAGCCAACGGAACCAATATCACTGCTGATGTTAAAAAAGATTTGGGATTTTAATTTGCTTCCTATAAATTAAAAACCAATTAAAACTGCTCTTTATGAGCAGTTTTTTATTTTTGTAACATGTACAATCCAAAAGCTATAGGTTTATTTGACTCAGGAATTGGAGGGACCTCCATTTGGAAAGAGATCCATCATCTTTTACCCAAAGAGAATACCATTTATTTAGCCGATAGCAAAAATGCTCCGTATGGAGAAAAAAGCAAAGAGGAAATCATTGCCTTGTCAGAAAAAAATACAGAGTTTTTATTGCACCAAAATTGTAAATTAATAGTAGTTGCATGTAATACCGCAACTACCAATGCTATTTCTCATCTTCGAAGCAAGTATAAAGTTCCATTTATTGGTATTGAACCAGCAATTAAACCAGCTGCTTTAAATAGCCATACCAAAACTATTGGTGTGCTTGCTACAAAAGGCACTATTAGTAGTGAATTATTCCATCAAGCAGTGCTAAATTTTCCGGAAATACAAATTATTGAACAAATTGGACATGATTTGGTACCATTAATTGAAAATGGAGAAATAGAAAGCACAAAAATGAAAGATTTACTAAAATCCTATTTACTACCAATGATCCATCAAAATATTGATTTCTTGGTATTAGGATGCACCCATTATCCATATTTAATTCCAGTCATTCAACAAATACTGCCTTCTAACATTCATGTCATTGATTCTGGTGAAGCAGTTGCCAAACAAACCAAAAGGGTTTTAGAATTAAATAACCTATTGAATGATTCTAAGTCAAAACCAAAATTAAAATTTTACAGCAATTACCACAACATAAGTGTTTTACAAAAATTGGTTGGAAACCAATATGAAGTTAGCTTTTTAGACTTCTAAGGTTGTTCTTGAAACCAAGAGGCATACATTTGGTAATTGTTAGCTATTCTGCTAATTTCATTGGCAAATTCTGAAGCATTGATATCTTTTACTTTTTTAGCGGGAACTCCGGCATAAATGGCACCTGACTCAACGATAGTACCTTGAGTTACCACGGCACCTGCGGCAATAATCGTATTGGTATGCACTATACATCCATCCATAATAATAGCACCCATTCCAACCAATACATCCGAATGAATGGTACAACCATGTACTATGGCACGGTGCCCAATGGAGACCCTATCTCCAATCAAAGTAGGATGCTTTTGATAGGTACAATGAATGATCGCTCCGTCTTGAATATTTACTTGGTTTCCAATACTAATCGAATGTACATCGCCTCTAACTACCGCTTGAAACCATACACTACAATGATCTCCTAAAACAACATCACCAACTATAGTAGCATTTTCTGCCACATAGCAAGATGATGGTATTTGAGGATGTTTTCCTTGAACTGGAAGAATAATAGGCATAATTAGATATTTATTATTAAAAAAAATCCCGTTAAAAACGGGATGATTGGTATTAATTAACAGCAGGACAATTACAGCTCCACTTGCTTGGTTGACAGAAAATATCTATCCCTAAAGTTAATTGATGAAAACCTGCATTATCAAAACGTATATCTCCAGTTAAATGAGTGTAAGTATACGCAAACATAAATTGTTTGTAATTAACTCCAACAACTGGACTAAACCATTGTAATCTTTGTTCGTTTAACGTAGACCCACTAACAAATTGAGCTCCTTCAAAAGCTTGTCTGTAAGACAATCCACCCCACAATCTACCAAAATCCATTTCACGATATACTTTTAAATTCAAGTCTAAAAACTTTTCTTTGGTTTGATCTACGTATTGAAACATAAAAGATGGCTCCCATAAAAATCTTTCCTCGTCACCAAAAACATAAGCAGCACTTAAGATGTATTTTCTTAAGTTATCCGATTCAATATCAGTATATAATTCTCTTTTGTTTGCGATTAAGTTTTTAATGGTGAAGTGAGCAGAAAAATCTAAAAAGTTATAAGAAGCACCAGCATCTATATTAAAATAAGCATCTTTTACAATCACACCATTATTGATTATTGGATCAAATCCATCAAAAGATGATTGGTCTATTTGGCTTTGTACCATCCCTGCACTCAAACCAAAAGAAAGCTGATTCAAATCATAACTACTTCTCGAAAACATGATGTGATGTGCATAAGTTAACTTTGCTCCTCTTTGACTGTGGTATCCATTTCTGTCGTTAAAAGCGATTGCTCCAATACCTGACCTTTCCCCTACTCTAGTATGAAAACTTAAAGTTTGTAATGCCGGAGAGTTTTTTTGATCAAACCATTGTTGACGTCCCGTTAATCTTATCTTTCCACAGCTTGAAGCACCTGCCATGGATGGATGCAATAAATATAAGTTATCAGACAAATAATCAGAGTAAACAGCAATTCCTTCTTGAGCGTAAATAAAATGAGCAAAAAAAGCAAATAGTAAAATAGGAATTTTTCTTAAAGTCATTGGGTCAATCTTTATCTTTTTAATGTAAAATGTGCTTTAAATTCTTTGTTTTGGTTGTTTTCGAGGTATTCTACTTTGAACCAATAATCGGTGGATGGCAGAGGGTTTCCGAGGAAGTTTCCGTCCCATCCGTTGCTACCTGGGCTGATTTGTTTCAACAGTTTTCCGTAGCGGTCAAATATATAAATTTTTGCTTGATGTTGAGGTCCTAAACCAATAATATTCCAATGGTCGTTGTAACTATCTGCGTTAGG
>JAGXRF010000003.1 GCA_018335925.1 Flavobacteriales bacterium | reverse complement strand
CTTTGGTAGAATTAGAAGAGTTGGTAATGTATTTGTAAATTACGATGGTTTAGATAGAGTAAATAGAATAGGCACCATCCTAATGCAATACAATCGTTTTGGATTGGCTAGAGTAGGGGGCTTAGAGTTGATTTACAACCGAAGAGGACAATTGGTACAAATGGTAGGAAGTGTATACCATCGCAACCACGGATTTTCCTCCACCTATTATGGGCCATCTCATGGAGTAGCTTACCAAAATCAGGGAGGTTACTACTTCAAGCAGTCAGATCAAGATTAAAATACAAATATAGTTTGAGTTAGTTAGGTTAAGTTTGGTTAGAAATTCCCCATAAACACGTTTTTTATGGGGATTTCTTTTAAAGAACATATACCAATTTTATTAAGATTTCGTTTTCTTGTTATTTGAACTTTAGGTTTTACTTTTGCAACATATTTTACAACATGCTTCACCTTAAAAAAATATTCGTTTTCATCGTTTTTATCTTCTTGGCCAATTGCAATGCTCAAGAGAATGAAATCAATACCAACCAACTCAATGCCAATGGCAATCGTCATGGTTTATGGAAAGGCTATTATGAAGATACCAAATACCTTAAGTACGAAGGAACTTTTAACGATGGTAAAGAAGTTGGAACTTTTACTTTTTATGATAATACGAAAGCAAAAAGTATCATTGCTACCAGAGTTTTTCAAAAAGACGGAAGTGCATATACTACTTTTTTTAAAGGAAAATTCAAAGTTTCAGAAGGATTGGTTGTAAACAAACAATACCAAGGTTTATGGAAAACCTATCATTTTGAATCGGATCAAGTGATGATGTTGGAACAGTACAAAGATGGCGTATTACATGGCAAAAAACAGGTGTTTTATATGGATGGGGATTTGTTAGAAGAAAGTACTTATGTAAATGGCTTGCGTGAAGGGGTTTATAAAAAGTTTGCTCGCACAGGTAAAGTTTTAGAAGAACTAAACTACAAACAAGGAAAATTATCTGGCAAAGCAATATATCGCGACCATCAAGGAAATTTGGAATCAGAAGGAATGTATCGAAACGATTTGCCAATTGGTGAATGGAACTATTATGAAAAAGGCAAATTGGTAAGAACGGAAAACAAAGAAGCTCAACGTAAGTTACGCAAAGCAGGGGATAGTTTGGCACACCCAACGGCAGAAATAAGAAAATTAAAACAAAAACCAACCCAAAAACAACCTTAATGGCCAAAGTAATTGTAGGATTATCAGGAGGAGTCGACTCTAGTGTGGCTGCCTATTTGTTGCAACAACAAGGACACGAAGTCATAGGTTTGTTTATGAAAAACTGGCACGACGACTCCGTGACTATTTCCAATGAATGTCCGTGGTTAGAGGATAGCAACGATGCTCTTTTAGTAGCAGAAAAATTAGGAATACCTTTTCAAACGGTCGATTTAAGCGAACAGTACAAAGAACGTATTGTGGATTATATGTTTCGGGAATATGAGCAAGGACGAACTCCGAACCCAGATGTGTTGTGTAATCGAGAAATTAAATTTGATGTGTTTTTAGATATTGCTATAAGTTTGGGTGCAGATTTTGTAGCTACCGGACACTATTGCCAAAAAGCAAGTTTTGAAAAAGATGGAAAAACCATCCATCAATTAATTGCAGGAAAAGATTCTAATAAAGACCAATCTTATTTTTTGTGTCAGCTATCGCAAGAACAATTAAGCAAAGCTTTGTTTCCAATAGGAGCACTAACCAAACCGGAAGTTCGAGCCATTGCCCAAGCACAAAATTTGGTAACAGCAGAGAAAAAAGATTCACAAGGATTGTGTTTTATCGGTAAAGTCCGATTACCTGAGTTTTTACAACAACAATTGCAACCTAAAGAAGGAGAAGTTTACGAAGTTTCCGCACAACACGAAGTATACCAACAATCTTTACCTAATGGGGTTACTGAAGAGGAATTGCAATTACTGTCTTCCCCAATAAAATACCAACCCAGCATGGGGAAAATGGTGGGTAAACACCAAGGAGCCCATTATTTTACCATCGGTCAACGAAAAGGATTGAACATTGGTGGTACCAAAGAAGGTTTGTTTGTGTTGGCAACAGATACCCTTGAAAATGTGATTTATACAGGTCAAGGAGCCAATCATCCTGGCTTGTTTCGTAAGGCTTTACGAATTCAACCAA
Organism: Flavobacteriales bacterium; assembly: GCA_018335925.1. Lineage (GTDB taxonomy): Bacteria > Bacteroidota > Bacteroidia > Flavobacteriales > Flavobacteriaceae > Flavobacterium. The sequence goes on along the minus strand of JAGXRF010000003.1, from coordinate 39,923 downwards.
GCGAAATTCATTGGATTAGAAGCGATTTGGCATTAAAGGACGGAGAACAAATGCAAGTAATGGTTAGAATTCGTTATCGTCAACCATTACAGCCTGCTACTTTATGCCAATATGCATCAGGCTTGTTTGTGGTGTTTGAACAAGCCCCATCCGCAATTACACCCGGACAATTTGCTGCATGGTACCTCAACAATGAGCTCTTAGGCTCAGGAGTAATATCAGCTTGAGGCTTGTTAATTAAAGTGAGTTCGACATAATAAAGATATTTAAGTGTTTGATATTTATGAAATTATGTGATTTAATATAGAGTTTTCTCTGTGTAACTTTGTGTATACTTAGTGCATTTTGTGTTATAGCTATTTTTGTTGTAGCACAAAAGTCACAAAGAAGTCACAAAATACCACAAAGTGTTTCTCACAAACTATTTAATTTATATCGAACTCACGTTAATTATTATATTCTAAAATTTATCACATGAAAAAAATATATTGTTTTTTGTTGCTTACTTTCGGATTATATGCCCAAAATACCAATTGGAGTATCGAAGTAAATTACCCAATTTTGGTGGATCAAAATTTGGTTGGAGCCAATTTTGATGGATTGTTTGAAGTAGGAACCAAATATGTTTTTTGGGAAAACGTGTCTTTTAAAACTGGGGTTTCTTTGCATACCGGATTGTTCCAAGATAAAGAGCGTATAAAGGACCTAGCTACCGATTTTGATGTGCTGGTATGGACACTCCAGCCAAGAGTGTTTGGAGAATTATTTCTGCCTTCTTTACCAAAGTTTCATCCAATAGTGGGAGTGGGCTATAGTGCGGTAACATTTTTTACCAATGGCAATAACTTTACCTTTTTTCCGGAAGGCACCGAAACCAGATATGGCATCAATGCAATAGCTGGTTTTTCGTTAGAAGTGAGTCCTAAATGGTATTTTCATGCCCATTACGATTTTATCCAACTCTCCAAATCAGGGAATTTTAACAATCCTTATTTGCAAAACATCAACTTAGTTAAAGTTGGAGTGGGGTATAGGTTGTAGTGAAGAGTGAAAAGTGAAGATGAAAGTTCTCTGACAAACATTAAACCTGAAACCTGAAACCTGAAACTTTTTCCGATAACCATCAACCCTTATCTACACCCTTCACAATACACCCCACGTAGAAAATCATTTTCTAGCATTTGAAAGGTTACACCTCCTTTGTCGATTGCATCAAACATTCGGCAAAATCTTTTCGGATTAATGGTATTGGCATTGAGTAAAATAGTTCTGTAGTCATCTTTTTCCATCAACTCTTTGTTAATCAAGGTTAGGTTGAGGTAATAAAACAACAAATCTTCATCAATATCAATTTGTCTCGATTTCTTGTCTAATAAAACAACCGCTTTATCTATGTTGGCATAATAACTAAAAAACTGTGCCAAGCTCAAATAGTCAAAATCCGAAAGAGGAATTTTTTTATAGGTAGTTTCTATAAAAGCAACGGAGAGGTCCTTGTTTTTAAAGTCTCTAATTTGCATTTGGTTTTCTGCTTTAATGATGTGCATATTCAATAACATTCGGTCGATTAAAACCGTGGAAATTCCATACTTTTTTAAATCAGTGATTTGTGTTTTTAAATCAGCTTCCTTCACTTCTAGTGCTTTATATCGCCATAATTTAATTTTTAGGGCTGCTAAATTGTATTTTACTTTGCCATCTTTGGGAGCTAATTTTTCCAATTCCAACAACTGATTATAAACAATCAAGGATTCTTGTACATCCAACATCGATCTAAATGCTGCATTGTTGTTGATAAATCCTACGTATTTAATTTGTTTTGGAAGTTGCAATTTTTCCAATAAGTTAGGAGAAATCGTTTGGGCTTTCATTTTTTTAAATATAGAATTTTGAATCTCTTTAGCTTCTGCCAATTGGTCTGATTGAATTGCTTGGTTGAATTTAGCTACCAATTGATCCCCTGTTAAGGACTCGTATCTGTCTATTTTTTCTAATTCCAATCTAACCACTGCTTTGCGATGCATCTGTAAAATTGGTTCCAATTCTTTGGAAATATTCCCCACCAATTTGGCTTTGATTTGTTCTTTGGAAAGTGTCTTCCAATCTGCATATTTGGTTTTAGGCAGGTCGTTAAAAAACTCTACCCAGTTTTCAGAAGAAGTTACTTCCGTTTTGATGTTTGGCTTTTGAAACGATTGCAAAGCATCGGCAATACTTTTGGCACGTTGTTGTTGTAATTCCAAATTGCGTTCGGTAGTGCCTTCTACTGACGAATACCCTTTGATTTGAATGGTTTGTATGGTGTAATCGGTTAACCGTAACGAATCGTACAAAGGTTTGATATCAGCCGCAGAATAAGTGGACTTATTTTTTTCAAAGGGTACTTTAAACGTGATGGTTTTGTGTTTAAGTATGTAGTCTTTTCCTTTATTTTGAATGGCTTGGTTTTGGTATGTAATGGTGTCCAAATACATTCCCATATCCAGTAAATCCCATGGGTAGGAAGCTAAGTTGTAAATCACCTGGTATCTGCACAAACGTTTTTGGCTTAAAAACAAAATGTTGTACTCGAGCTCTTTTTGCATTTGGTCAGGGGTTAGCTTGCCAACCAATAATCGATATAAATTGCTGCCATGTGGTTTTAAGGCATCTGTTACCCGATTGCCATACAACGGTTTGAGCAATACTCCTTTGATTTGTTTTTCTTCTAAAGCTTCATTACAAACATAACGATCTTTACTTACCACATCAATGGCAATACCATCTTCCGGATGTTGGATCAATCGCTTCAACCATTCTTTGTCGTTGATTTCTAAAAATAAATTTGCTCCTTCTCGTTTTACAGAAAATTGAGTCTCCTTTGGTTTTCGCATAAAAGCATCCAAACAAGGCTTGCAAATCTGGTCATGGTTCGGACTGCTAAAAATAATATCATAAGCGTTTTGTGCATTCACCACAGTGGTAAGCAATAACCAAAAAAGAATAAATCTCAACATAAGTAAAAAATTAAAAAAATGTAGTATTTCAAATATAGTTTATTTAGTGATAAGTGAGTAGTGAGTCGTCAGATAATCCAACAACCATCAACTGCAGACGCTTCGGTCTGCATCGAGACAAGCTTCGCTTCGTCTCGACAACAATCATACCAAGACTTTTCTGTATATTTATGCTTTCAAATAACAAGTATGAATAAAATTACCCAACTATTTGGTATCAAATATCCTATCATACAAGGTGGGATGATCTGGAACAGTGGCTACAAATTAGCAAGTGCCGTGAGCAACCATGGTGGACTCGGTTTGATTGGAGCTGGATCCATGTATCCGGAGGTATTGCGAGAGCATATTCAAAAATGTAAAAAAGCTACCAATAATCCTTTTGGAGTCAATATTCCGATGTTATATCCCAATTTGGAGGAAATCATTCAAATTATCATAGAGGAAGGAGTGAAAATCGTTTTTACTTCTGCTGGAAATCCGAAAACGTATACTTCTTATTTAAAATCGCATGGCATTACGGTAGTGCATGTGGTGAGTAGTTCTAAGTTTGCTCTCAAAGCCCAAGAAGCAGGGGTAGATGCGGTAGTTGCAGAAGGTTTTGAAGCAGGTGGACATAATGGAAGAGAAGAAACCACTACGTTCACTTTGATTCCAATGGTAAAAGAACACCTCCAAATTCCGTTGATTGCTGCTGGAGGTATTGCCACCGGAAGAGGCATGTTGGCTGCTATGGTACTAGGAGCCGATGGGGTGCAAATGGGAAGTAGGTTTGCGGCAAGTGTGGAAAGTTCAGCCCATGAAAACTTTAAACAAACCATCGTGGAGGTGAAAGAAGGGGATACCCAATTGACGCTTAAGGAACTTGCTCCGGTTCGTTTGGTAAAAAACAAATTTTTTAACGAAGTGCAAGCCTTGTATACCAAAGGAACTAATGCAGAGGAACTGAAAGCTTTGCTAGGCAGAGCAAGAGCAAAAAAAGGAATGTTTGAAGGCGATTTGGAAGAAGGCGAATTAGAAATCGGACAAATAGCTGGGTTGATTCACCAAATCCAACCCGTAGAAGAAATCATGCAACAAGTAGTCAACGAATACCAACAAGCATTGCAAGAGTTGTCGGTGAGTGGATCTAAATTTGTATGGTAATTGGTTGTCAATACGTACGTTTGGGAGCTTAAGAACAAAGCTTTCATGTATTTGAACTGCTGATGACGCAACATAGATAAAAAAACAAAGCCACCCATAGGTGGCTTTGCAGTTAGTAGTAATGATAGTAGTAGATTACTTCTTCACGTCAAAACGATCTAAGTTCATTACTTTGGTCCATGCTGCAACAAAGTCATTTACAAATTTTTGTTGGTTGTCTTGTTGTGCATATACTTCTGCAACGGCTCTTAATTCAGAGTTAGATCCAAAAATCAAATCTGCTCTGGTTGCGGTCCATTTCAATTCGTTGGTCAACATATTTCTTCCTTCAAAAATCTCTTGGTTTTTGTCTACTGCTTTCCAAGTAGTTCCGGTTTCCAACAAGCGAACAAAGAATTCGTTGGTCAATTGGTCTTTTTTACTGCTCAAATACCCGTGTTTTGCTCCGTTGTAGTTGGCTTGTAATGCTCTCATTCCACCAACCAATACGGTCATTTCAGGAGCAGTCAAGGTCAATAATTGGGCTTTGTCTACCAATAATTCTTCAGTTGGAACGGTATATTTGGTTTTCAAATAGTTTCTGAAACCATCTGCCATTGGCTCCAACACAGCAAAGGAATTCACATCAGTTTGCTCTTGGCTGGCATCCATTCTACCTGGAGTAAACGGAACGTTAATGTTCGTTCCTGCATTTTTAGCAGCTTGTTCCACACCTACATTTCCTGCCAACACAATCAAATCAGCCAAAGAAACTTTTTTGGTTTTGTTTTTTACGTTGAATTCTGTTTGGATTTTTTCCAAAGCCGACAATACTTTGTTCAATTGTGCAGGATTGTTTACTTCCCAGCTTCTTTGTGGCTCTAAACGAATACGAGCACCGTTGGCACCACCTCTTCTGTCAGATCCACGGTAAGTTGAAGCAGAAGCCCAAGCAGTAGTTACCATTTCAGAAATAGTCAATCCTGACTTGGCAATTTGTCCTTTCAAGTTTTGAATGTCTTTGCTGTCTACCAATGCATGATTTACTGCCGGAATAGGATCTTGCCACAACAAATCTTCTTTTGGAGCTTCCGGGCCTAAGTATGTTGTTTTAGGTCCCATGTCTCTGTGGGTTAGTTTAAACCACGCTTTGGCAAAAGCTTCGTTGAATAATGCTGGATTTTCTAAGAATTTACGTGAAATCTTTTCGTACACAGGATCAAAACGCAACGACAAGTCGGTGGTCAACATATATGGTTTGTGCATTTTGTTTTTGTCAAATGCATCCGGAATAATTTTGTCCTCTGTTTTGGCAACCCATTGGTGTGCACCTGCCGGACTCTTGGTTAATTCCCATTCGTATTTGAATAAGAAATTTAAATAGTCATATCCCCACTTAGCAGGAGTAGAAGTCCATGTAACTTCTAGACCTGAGGTGATTGCATCAGTACCTTTTCCGGATTTGTAGTCGCTTTTCCAGCCAAATCCTTGTTCTTCAATACCTGCAGCTTCTGGTTCTGGCCCTACATGTTTGGCATCTCCTGCACCGTGTGTTTTTCCAATGGTGTGTCCACCTGCAATCAACGCAACGGTTTCTTCGTCATTCATTCCCATTCTGCCAAAAGTTTCACGGATGTCTTTGGCAGCCAATACCGGATCTGGATTTCCGTTTGGTCCCTCTGGGTTTACGTAAATCAATCCCATTTGTACTGCAGCCAACGGATTTTCTAATTTTCTACCTTCTGAATATCGGTTGTCATCTAACCATTTGGTTTCTGATCCCCAGTAAATATGCGATTCTGGTTCCCATACATCTATTCTTCCTCCGGCAAACCCATAAGTTTTGAATCCGGTAGATTCTAAAGCAACGTTTCCAGCCAAAATCATCAAGTCGGCCCAAGAAATTTTGTTGCCATATTTTTGTTTGATTGGCCACAACAATCTGCGAGCTTTGTCTAAGTTCGCATTATCTGGCCAGCTGTTTAATGGAGCAAAACGCTGTTGACCTGCTCTTGATCCACCTCTACCATCACCAGTTCTGTACGTTCCGGCACTATGCCATGCCATACGAATAAACAACCCACCATAGTGTCCGAAATCTGCTGGCCACCATTCTTGCGATTGGGTCATCAAATCGTTCAAATCTTTTTTCAATGCTTGGTAGTCTAACGATTGGAAAGCTTTTGCATAATCAAAATCTGTTCCCATTGGGTTAGAAAGGTGAGAGTTTTGACGTAATACATCTAAATTCAATTGGCTTGGCCACCATTCTTTGTTTTTGTTTTTGTTCTCCATTGGTGATGGAGTAACTTCCGAAGTTGTCGGAGTGTTGTTGTAAGAGGTAGTCTCTCCATAGTTTCCATGCGGAACAGCAGCTCCTTCTACACCAACTGCATACGTTTTTCCGGTAACCGGACACGTTACCATTTGTTGGGCTTGGGCATGCCAAGCAAACAAAGCAGAAAGCGTTAAAATAATTTTTCTCATAGTTTTCCCTTTTGTATTCAAAAATAGTTTTTCCATGGTGCAAATTTCGTTGTGCAAGATCACTTTTCCTTGACTTTTTCTTTGGTTTAATTGATACTACTATAAGCCTTTCTGATGAAGTTGATTATTTTTTGTTATCCATTTCATTTGGATGATAGTACAAAAAAAAACACCTCCGATTGGGAGGTGCTTAGATTTAATTTCCCCAAAAAATTATTTTGCAATATTAACGGCTCTGGTTTCTCTGATCACTGTAATCTTCACCTGACCAGGGTAGGTCATTTCCGTTTGAATTTTGTGCGAAATATCAAAAGATAATTTTCCAGCCATTTCATCACTTACTTTTTCACTTTCTACAATTACTCGTAATTCTCTACCGGCTTGGATGGCATACGCATTTTTCACTCCTTGGAAGCCAAAAGCAACCGATTCTAAGTCTTTCAAACGCTGGATGTATGAATCCATTACTTGTCTGCGTGCACCCGGACGAGCACCTGAAATGGCATCACACACTTGGATGATTGGTGAAATCAAATACTTCATTTCAATTTCATCGTGGTGGGCACCAATGGCATTACAAACCTCTGGTTTTTCGCCATATTTCTCAGCCCACTGCATCCCTAAAATAGCGTGTGGCAATTCGCTTTCGGTTTCCGGTACTTTTCCGATATCGTGTAACAAACCAGCTCTTTTCGCTAATTTCACATTCAAACCTAATTCTGCTGCCATGATACCACAAAGCTTAGCAACTTCTCTGGAGTGTTGTAATAAGTTTTGACCGTAGGAAGAACGGTATTTCATTCTACCGACAATCTTGATCAAATCCGGATGTAATCCGTGGATACCTAAATCGATCACGGTACGTTTACCAACTTCAATAATTTCGTCTTCAATTTGTTTGGTGGTTTTGGCAACTACTTCTTCAATTCGAGCAGGGTGGATTCTACCATCGGTAACCAATTTGTGCAACGACAAACGAGCGATTTCTCTTCTTACCGGATCAAAACAGGACAAGATGATGGCTTCCGGGGTATCGTCTACGATGATTTCTACTCCAGTAGCAGCTTCTAATGCACGGATATTTCTTCCCTCTCTACCGATGATTCTTCCTTTTACATCATCACTTTCAATGTTAAATACCGATACACAGTTTTCAACGGCTTCCTCAGTACCTACACGTTGAATGGTGTTGATGATTACTTTTTTGGCCTCTTGTTGAGCGGTCAATTTGGCTTCTTCAATAGTTTCCTGAATCAATGCCATGGCACTGGTTTTGGCTTCTGCTTTTAAGCTTTCAATCAATTGCTCACGAGCATCGTCAGCCGATAAACCTGCAATGGTTTCCAATTGTTCAATTTGGCTTTTGTGCATTTTATCCAACTCCAATTGCTTGCGTTCTAAGGTTTCCAAGCGATTTTCATATTCTTGGGTTTTGGCATCGTAGTCATCTGCTGATTTCTTTGCTCTGGCCAACTCCGAAGATACTTGCGATTCCTTGTCGCGAACCCTCTTTTCAACCTCTGCCATTTTTTTATCACGAGCCAAAATTTCTTTTTCGTGTTCCGTTTTTAACTCTAAAAACTTCTCTTTGGCTTGTAACAACTTATCTTTTTTAATGTTTTCTGCCTCTACTTTGGCGTCTTTTAAGATAGATGCCGCTTCTTTTTTGGCATTCTTAATCAGGTTTGAAACATTATTTTTTTCTAAAATCTTGGAGATGGCAAATCCAATTGCTACGCCAACAATTCCGATGATGATTAATAAAGGTGTGTTTTCCATGGTTTTAAAATATATATAAATAAAAAACCCACATTATTGATTGAATAAACTCGTGAGGACAAGTTTTGAGTTAACTCGTTGTTCAAGTTTCCAATGCGATGAATGGCCTACTATAGTAACGATGATTCACTCATTTTAATTGTTTAATGTTGAGTTTATCAATAAAGATAATAATGTGGGTAGTTTTGTGATGCGTATTTTTAAGAACGTATTTATTTTTCTAAATATGCAGCAATGCTTTCGGTAATTTCTGCTAGTTTGTTTTCTAAGGCATCCCCATTTTCAACAAAAGTACCAGATTTTTGTTCTACCTGAGCGGCAAATTGTAGGGCACACATGGCCAATACATCTTGCTTATCTCTTACAGCATAATTTTGTTCAAATTGTTTGATCATCAGATCAATTTTTTTTGAAGCTGCTCTCAAACTTTCTTCTTGCGAAGGATGTACCGTTAACGGATATACCCTGTCGGCAATGGAAATTTTAATTTTGAGTTTGTCTTCCATCTTTAATCTGATAATTGGTGGATACAAAAATCAATCTCTTTCACCAATGCATTTATTTTGAGTTTTGTATCTCTTTTAAATTCTTCACTACCCAATAACGAATTAGACATTTTTAATGCTTTTACTTCATTTTGCAAAAGTTTTAACTGTTTTTCATAGCTACTCTTGCTGGCTTCTAACTCCTGAATTTGCTGTTTTAAATGCGAATTTAGTTGTTCTAAAGTGTCCATTTTTTGGAACAATTTTTGAACACTAGTTTCTAAATTTTGAACAAATTCATTAAGTTTACTCATGAATGACTAAATCGTTATCATTTTACAAATTTATGATTCCTATCGGTTTCCTGCAAATTAATTTCTTATGATTGTACGTTCAAAGGCATTTAAATTTTTAACCAATCTGTTTTACTTGATTGGGAGCTTGTTTTTTAGTCATTTGTTGATAGCCCAAAATCCCATGTTTTGGGACTACCATAAGCCCTTAGACATTCCTTTAACTTTGTCGGGTAGCTTTGGCGAATTGCGTACCAACCATTTTCATTCAGGCTTGGATTTTCGCACCCAACAAAAAATAGGTTTGCCTGTATATTCTTTGGACGAAGGCTATGTTTCTCGCATCAAAGTTTCTGTATTTGGTTACGGAAAAGTGTTGTACATCGATCATCCTAACGGATACACTTCGGTGTATGCACATCTAGATAAATATACCGATAAAATAGAAGAATACGTAAAAGGTTTGCAGTATTTAAACCAATCTTTTGAAATAGAATTATTCCCCGATCCTCACCAAATTAAAGTCAATAAAGGAGAGATGATTGCCTTTTCCGGAAATACCGGAAGCAGTGGAGGGCCTCATGTGCACTTTGAAATTAGAGATACCAAAACCGAAGAAATCATCAACCCCATGTTGTTTGGTTTTGACATGCAAGTGCAAGACCAAAAAAAGCCAACCATTGTAGCTTTAAGGGCTTATCCGTTAGAGGAACAAGCCTCGGTAAATGGATTGCAACAGCCTTCTATAGTTACCATTGCCCAAAATGCAGGAGGAGTGATCACCACCAAAACCATTCGAGCCAAGGGCAAAATTGGACTGGGAATCCAATGTTTTGATCAGTCTAATCTGAGTTTTGGTAAAAACGGAGTGTACCAAATCAAAGCTACTTGCAATGGCAAAACCTTGCTCGAAATGCAGTTTGATCGATTTGCCTTTGACCAAAGCAGGTTTTTGAATTATTATTTAGACTACGAACATTTTACCGAAACCGGTAATAAATTCCAAAAACTGTTTTTAACCAACGATGTGGTCATCCCAATGGTGAAAAAGCACACCAATTTAGGTTGGTTAGAAATTGCTCCAAACAAAACCTATCAAGTAAAAATTGAAGTTTCCGATTTTCATCAAAACACCACGGTGGTATTGGTGCCAATTGTGTATGATGCATCCGAAATTCCACCAAAAAAAGACGAAAGTAAAGGGTTTGTTGTTAAAAAGAGTAGAGATGAAATTTTTGATATAGGACCATTTGAAGTGATGATCCCAGCAAAAACTTTGTATGAAGATACCAAATTAGATTTGCAATACCAAGTGGGAAAACTAAAGTTGCACCACAAAAAAGTGCCAGTGCATGGTTCCATCACCTTAACTTTTGATCCGGAAAAAGTAGGTTGGACACCCAAAAGTTATTTGGCTTATATGGATAATGCCAAACCTTTATACGAAAAAGCCGAACTTAAAAAGAATGGCAATCGATTAGCGTATGTTCGAAGATTAGGTAATTACCAAATTTTAGAAGACAACATAGCTCCCATCATTCAACCTGTTAATTTTAAGGAAGGAGAATGGCTATCTAACAAAAGCCAATTGCAAGTGAAAATCTCCGATCAAGGAAGCGGTATCCAAAGTTTTAACGCTTATTTGAATGGCAAATGGATTTTGATGGAGTACGAATACAAAGATAATTTGTTAACACATGCCTTTGCAGATGGCAAAGTACAGGAGGGAAAAAACGATTTGAAAGTAGTGGTAGAAGATTATGTGGGAAATTCTACTATATTTGAAACACATTTTTTTCGAACCAATTCCAAACCATAAGTTTTGAAATACTTTTTTTTCATTTTTACCCTTGCAAGTTTTTTTACCCTAACTGCTCAAACCGCTCGTATCAAAGGAGTGATTCTTGATGAAAATAACCAACCGGTGGAACAAGTAGCAGTAACCTACGAAAAAGACAAAGGAACCACTACCGATGCCAGTGGCTTTTATTTGTTAGAAGTCCCTGCCAACCAAAAACTAACCGTTTTGTTTTTACACGTTACCCTCAAAAGAGTGGAGTTGAAAATACAACTCAAACCCAACGAAGAGTATGTGTACAACTTTAAAATGTTGGCAGACAGGCAACAAATTGGAGAAGTTGTCATTACCGCAAGTAACCGAAAAAGGGTAGAAGGAATGCAAGCCATTGACCCAGCTACCATCCGAAAAATACCAGGTGCCAATGCAGGGGTAGAAAACATCATGAAAACCTTTGGAGGGGTAAATTCCAACAACGAGTTGAGTACCCAATATGCCGTAAGAGGTGGAAACTACGATGAAAACTTGGTATATGTAAACGATATTGAAGTATATCGTCCGTTTTTAATCCGTTCCGGGCAACAAGAAGGATTAAGTTTTGTAAATTCTGATTTGGTTTTTAATGTCGACTTTAGTGCAGGAGGCTTCCAAGCAAAATATGGAGATAGGTTGTCGTCGGTGTTAGATATCACCTACCGAAAACCAACCCGATTCGGAGCAAGTTTTGAAGGCAGCTTTTTAGGAGGTGCTGCTTCGATAGATTTAGTTTCTAAAGATGAAAAATGGACAGCAGTTACTGGAATTCGTTATCGTGATAACTCCTTGTTGGTCAATAGCCAAGAAACCCAAACCAACTTCCGTCCACGCTTTGCTGATGTACAAACCTACATTACTTTTACTCCCAACACCAAATGGCAACATAGCTTTTTGGGGAACTTATCGCAAAACAAGTACGACTACCAACCGGTATTCAGACAAACCAATTTTGGTACGATTGACGAACCAATAGCTTTACAAATTTTTTATCAAGGACAAGAAAAAGACCAATACATTACGCGATTTGGAGCCATTAAAAATCAATTTTTCTTAAACGAAAACAACGATTTTCAATTCACCAATTCCATTTACCATACCACCGAACAAGAGTATTTTGATATAGCAGCTTTTTACAGATTAGGAGAAGTAGATACCAACATTGGTTCGGAAACTTTTGGGGGGGTGCTGTTTACGAGAGGTGTTGGCTCACAATTAAACCATGCCCGAAACGATTTGGATGGCTTGATTATTAACTCTGAAATCAAAGGAAACCACAAAATCAAAGAACACCAATTGCAATGGGCTTTTAAATATACCCGAGAAGACCTAAGAGACCGTTTGGTAGAGTGGGAAGTGATTGACTCTGCCGGATTTTCACTAAATCCTCCAAGTATCGATTTGCCTGTGAACGACCAACCATACAATCCGTACACCGGACCTTTGGTGCCTTACCAAAATATTCGTGCCACCAATTTTGTACAAATTAACCGCTATTCCGGTTTTGCCCAATGGAGTTATCGCACTACCGAAACCAGAAACCAATGGTGGTTCAATGCAGGAGTGCGTTTGCATGCATGGGAAGTTTCTGGGAGAAATATTGCTGGCAATACCCAAGTAGTATTTAGTCCGAGAGCCCAAGTAGCTTTTAAACCGGAAGACAAAGATTTGTTGTTTCGTTTGGCAGTTGGGGTGTACCACCAACCTCCTATGTATCGTGAAATGAGAGATTTTAACGGAGTGGTGCAACCCAATGTAAAAGCCCAGCAATCTATACACTACATCTTGAGTAACGAATATGGTTTTCAGTGGAATAACCGACCCTTTAAGTTGATTTCTGAAGTGTACTACAAAGATTTAAGTGATGTGAATACTTATACTCTAGATAATGTTCGAATTCGCTATCGTGCCAATAATGAGGCAGAAGCTTATGTGTACGGTTTAGACATGCGATTGCATGGAGAATTTGTTCCCGGTACAGAATCTTGGTTTACATTTGGCTACATGAAAACCCAAGAAAACCAAAATAACCGTGGTTTTATCGATCGTCCAACCGACCAACGACTAAAGTTTGCTGTGTTGTTTCAAGATTATGTTCCTAAATTTCCTAGCTTGAAGTTGTATTTGAATTTGGTGTACAACACTGGTTTGCCCGGAGGTTCTCCTGCGTATGCCGATCCGTACGACTACCAATTGCGTTTGCGTGATTACCGCAGAGCTGATATTGGTTTCTTTTATGTGTTGACCGACCGAAACGAACTTCGTGCAGATACCCATTGGTTGAAAAAATGGAAAGATTTAAGTGTTGGATTTGAAATCTTCAATATGTTCAACAACCAAAATGCCATCACCAACACCTGGGTTCGAGATGTGTATACCAAAAACCAATACGGGGTGCCAAATTTTATGACTACTCGCGTGTTTAATATCAAACTTACCGGTAGATGGTAAATTTACCATAGCATGGCTGCTCCCTTTACCAAATACATTTTTTGGTTTGGAAGAATGTCGATGGATGTGAAGTTCTCTTGTGCGTTTTTGACTTTTACTTTTTGTGGAAGAAAATAATAGTTTTTGGGATCTTCTTTTTGCAACAACAACACCCACTGGTTTTTGCCCTCCTGATAAATAGCTTCTGTTGGCAAACTAACTGCTTTTGAAGTACCTGTGAAAATTTTGGCTTGCAACATCATGCCCAATGCCAATTGTTTTTTCATGTTTTCCTCTAAACTACCATAAACGGCAATACTTCTGTCGGATTCGTTGACCGATTTTTCAAAAGAAACCACTTGGGATTTAAAAACTTGTGCATTATTACTCAATTGAAATTCAATAGGTTGATTTAAGGTAATTTTGGCAAAGTCTTTTTCAAATACCTTCAATTCCACTTGCATTTGTTTCCAATCGGCTACTTCGATCAACACATCGGTGGCAGCCACAAAAGCTCCCGGGCTGGTGTTAATTTTGATAATATAGCCACTCACCGGGGTTTGCACAGCCAATGCATTGCTAAATTTTCCATTTTCTACATGGCTAATTGAAACACCCATGGCACTTAATTTACTTTTCAAATTTTGGGTCATGGCTAATGTGGTTTTATAATCACTTTCGGCTTTTAAAAAGTTTTTTTGTGAGCTAATATTTTCCTCCCACAAAGTTTTTTGTCTGTCAAATTCAGATTTTAAAAAACGAAGTTGTTGGTATAATTGGGCATATTCTTTTTGAATATCCAACAATTCATTGCTTTCTACTTGCAACAAAGATTGCCCTTTATTGACATAATCGCCAACCTTAAAAGGAATGTTTTTTAAATAACCGGCTAAGGGTGCAGATATTTTGGCACTGTAAATGGGTTGCACGGCTAATTTTCCGGCTGTTTCAATGGTTTCCGGAAAATCACGTTTTTTCATCGAATCTAAAGCCATTTGGTTGGAAGCAAATTGTTCTTTGGTTACGCTGATGTAATGCTCCGAAGAAGTGGTATTGTTTTCAGTGCTTTCTTTTTTGCAAGAAACCATAAAAGATAAAGTAATCAAAAAAAATATACGGTTCATGGTGTTTTAATTTAATGGAATGGGTAGATAGGTTTTTTCTAATTGCAGCACATTGTATTGCAACAAAGTTTCTAAATATTGGAGTTCAATTTCTGTAGCATTTTCTAAACTTTGAAGATATTGAAAAAAGTCAATTTCTCCGGCTTTATAGCTTTGGTTGGCTACTTTGATAATTTGTTCCGATAGTTTTTTTCCTTGGTTTTGGTAATAATCTAAACCCAATTGCAATTGCTGCAATGCTTGCTCTTTTTCTTGTTGATAGGTGTTTAACTGCAATTGAATTTGTTCTTTTTGAAAGTTTCGGTTTTCTTTCTCATAGTTGAGTACTTTGATTTTCTGTTTGTTTTTAGATAGAAATAGGGGTAAGGAAACGCCAAATTTTACTCCATACAAACTACTTCCTACCCCTTTGTTATCTCCTTGAAAATACTCCACCATTAAGTCGGGCAAATTCTCTTGTCTTTGCTTTTTAATTTCCAAATTACTCAACTGTTCTAAATCGTTGTATAATTGAACGATGGTTTCGGAATTTATATCATTTAAAGGCTCTATCGGAAAAAGCCGATTGGTAATTTCCTCTACTTTTACTTCTTGATTTAATAAGTGATGCAATTGAATTTTTCTGATAGTTATCTCTTTCTGACTCTGTTGCCATTGTAATTGGATCTGTTTTTGTTTGGCTTCGGCATTTACTTTTTCCAAAAAATTGGTTTCTCCTAACTCAAATTTTCGGTTACTCGATTTGCTGAAATTAGTAAACAAACTATCTAAAAACCGATAGTAGGTTTCGCGGTTTTTCCAAAAAACCATTTCTTCATGCACTTTAGAAACTTCAAAAGCCAAGCGGTTTTTTTGAATTTCTAATACATCTTTATCTAAAGTGGTTTGTTGTTGTAGCACTTTTTTCTGTGCACCATAAAAAGTAGGAAATTTAAAATCTTGTGAAGCACCAAACACATGCAATGGAATGTTGTTTGGGGTTAAATTATTTTGGTCAAAACTGTAATATACATTGGTTTTTTGGAGCTGAAAAGCTGTTTTTTCATTGCTCTCAGATGCTTTGATTTTGCTTTGCAATGCTTTGATTTGTAGGTTGTTTTCCCAAGCCAGTTGCACCAAATCGTTTCGTGTTAAGGTTTTGTTTTGTGCCATAGAAACACTTGGCAGCAAAATGGTTAATAGAAACATCACCACAACAGGGTTGTTTTTCTTTTTCCATTTAAATTCACGTTCATGCATCCACAAATACAAAACTGGCAATACAACCAAAGTCAAAAAAGTAGCAGAAATCAATCCACCGATGACCACAGTTGCCAAAGGTCGTTGTACTTCGGCACCTGCTGAGCTTGAAATGGCCATTGGTAAAAATCCTAAGGCAGCCGCAGCCGCAGTCAACAAAACAGGTCGAAGTCGTTCGGAAGTTCCTTGAATGATCATGTCTTTTAGGGAAGTATATTTTCCGGATTTTAAATGCTTAAAATGTTCAATGAGCACAATACCATTTAGCACTGCAATCCCAAACAAGGCAATAAATCCTACTCCGGCAGAAATACTAAAAGGCATGCCTCGCATAGCCAAAAGCAAGATGCCTCCCACAGCCGAAAGCGGAATGGCAGTGTAAATTAACAAGGCTTCTTGCACCGACTGAAAGGCAAAGTAAAGCAATACAAAAATCAGTACCAATGCCACGGGAACCGCTACATACAATCGGTTTTTCGCACTTTCCAGGTTTTGAAATTGTCCACCGTAGGTAATGTAATACCCTTCGGGGAGTTTCACTTGGGTATCGATGATCTGTTGCATATCGGTTACCACACTTTGTAAATCGCGGTTTCGGATGTTTACTCCAATTACCACGCGTCTTTTGGTGTTGTCGCGAGAAATTTTAGCCGGACCTTTTTCATAGGTTACTTGAGCGACTTCGCTTAGTGGTATTTGGTTTTGGTTGGGTAGCGTAATCCATAAATTTTGTACGTCTTGCAAATTATTTTTAAATGCTTTGTCCATTCTAACCACCATATCAAAGCGTTTTTCGCCTTCTAAAACGGTGCTTGCAGTACTTCCGGCAAAAGCAGCGGTTATGGTTTGGTTTACCTCAAAAACATTGAGGTTGTATTGTGCCAATTTAAATCGGTCGTACACAATTTTTATTTGTGGCAAACCTTCGGTTTTTTCTACCACCACATCTGAGGCACCCGGGGTATTTTTGATTTTTTTGCTAATATCTTCTGCAATTCTTGCCAAAGTGTTAAGGTCGTCACCAAAAATTTTAATCCCAACATCCGAGCGAGTTCCTGAAATTAATTCGTTGAATCGCATTTCAATGGGTTGCGTAAATTCAATTTCGGTATTGGGTATTTTCTTTTCTAATTCGGTTTTAATCAAATTGGCCAATTCTTCTTTATCTTTTGTTGTTGTCCATTCACTTTTGGGTTTGAGTTTAACGATGATGTCACTTTCTTCCATACTCATAGGGTCGGTTGGGACTTCGGCAGCACCTATTCGGCTAACAATTTGATCGACTTCCGGAAAATTCTCCAATACAATTTTTTCAATTTTGGTAGTCGTTTCAATGGTATTGGTTAAAGGTAATCCGGTTTTTAAAACAGGTTGAATCACAAAGTCACCTTCATCTAAAGTAGGAATAAATTCCCCACCCATTTGCGAGAATATCCCAATGGAAACAACTAACAAGGTAACTGCGGCAATTATTACTTTTTTGGTGTTTTTTAAACTCCAACGAATTACAGGGTTATAAGCTTTTTGAATTTTTTGAATGATTACTTCCGAAATTTTGAAAGAAGAAGTTTTATTTGGATTCAAAAAAAGTGCAGATATCACGGGCACATAGGTCATCCCTAGAATCATCGCACCAAAAATGGCAAAACTAAAAGTCATGGCCATAGGTCGGAACATTTTACCTTCAATGCCAGATAGGGTCATGATTGGAATAAACACAATCAAAATAATCAACTGCCCAAAAATGGCAGAGTTCATCATTTTATGCGAGCTTTCCAATACGATATGGTTCATTTTCTCTTTAAGGTCGTTAGCAGACAGAGGCAATAGCGGACGCAATTTTTGGGTAATTTGAAAGGTAACAAATTCTACAATAATCACGGCTCCATCAATGATAATACCAAAGTCGATGGCACCTAAACTCATCAGGTTGGCATCCATCCCTAATAAATACATCATCGAAATGGCAAACAACAAGCACAATGGAATTACGGAAGCAATTACTAACCCCGAACGCCAGTTTCCGAGCAATAACACCACCACAAAAATCACAATCAAGCAACCTAAAATCAGATTTTCTGCAATGGTAAAAGTGGTTTTTTTCACGAGCTCGCTTCGCTCTAAAAAGCCATTAATAGACACCCCGTCTGGGAGTGATTTTTCAACCAAAGCGATGCGATTTTTTACATCATTAATTACTTGGTTAGAATTGGCTCCCTTGAGCATCATGATTTGCCCAAGTACTTTTTCGCCTTCTCCATTTCCGGTAATGGCTCCAAAACGATTGGCATGACCAAATTGAACTTTTGCCACATCTTTAATTCTAATTGGGGTTTGGTTTTTATTGGCAACCAAAATGTTTTCGATGTCTTGTAAAGAGGAAATTTGGCCTTCTGCACGGATAAAATAACTCTGGTTGTTTTTTTCAATATAGGCACCACCGGCTATGTGGTTGTTTTGTTCTAAAGCTTTTAAAATATCTCCTACCGAAATTTGCATAGCATGTAGTTGGTTAGGGTCAAATGCCACTTCGTATTGTTTTAAATAACCACCCCAAGTGTTGATTTCTACCACCCCCGGTATGCCCGAAAGTTGTCGCTTCACTTGCCAATCCTGAATTTCTCTCAAGTCAGCAACGGTGTATTGGTCTTTAAATTCGGGGGCAACTTCTAAGGTATATTGATAAATTTCTCCTAAACCTGTGGTGATGGGTCCCATTTCGGGTACGCCAAAACCTTCCGGGATTTTTTCTGCTGCGACTTTGATTTTTTCAGCGATTAATTGTCGAGGCAAGTAATTTCCCATTTTGTCTTCAAAAACCACCGTAACTACTGATAATCCAAACTTTGAAACCGAACGAATTTCTTTAACGCCTGGTAAGTTGGCCATTTCCAATTCTACCGGATAGGTTACATATTGTTCAATATCTTGTGTAGATAAATTTCTTGAAGTGGTAATTACTTGTACTTGGTTATTGGTAATATCTGGCACTGCACCTATAGAAATATGAAAAGTGGCATACAACCCATAACCAACCATAATCATTGTAAACAATAAAATCAATAGTTTATTTTGTAAACTAAATCGGATGATGGTTTTCATTTGGCTCTTAATTTTAGTCAAAAGTAGAGCCAAAAAATAGGGTTTAGCTTAAGATTTCCTTAGGATTTAAGGGAATATGTAACATAAAAGTAGTGCCTTGTTGTGGCAAGCTTTGCACTTCAATGGCAATTTGTAAAATGTTTGCTATTTTTTTTGCAATCGACAAGCCAATTCCGTATCCTTTTGGAGCATTATTAGAGCTGTTTACTCTGTAAAAAGAATGAAATATTTTATCCAAATTTTCTGCTGCAATACCATCTCCGTGGTCTATAATTTTTAATAGAACAAAGTCCTTATCAAGTTCAGATACGATTTCAACCTTCTGATTTGGTTCTGAATATTTAATGGCATTACTCAAAATATTTTTAATCAAAACTTCTAACAAATGTACATCAGTGGTTACTTGAATGTTTTTTGGTATTTGCTTGATTATCTGAATATTTTTTTGAGAAAGTTTGTTCTGCAATTGAACTTCCATTTTTTGTATTAATAAATGCAAATCAATAAGGTTCCAATGTGCTTCAATGTTAGGTAAGTATTCGTTTCTTGCAATAAAAAGCAACTCTTCTAACAATACATCCATTTGATTGATTTCTACAATACATTGTTTGATTTTATTTTGGTATTCAGTTTCAGTTCTGGGCTTGCGAATCAACACTTCTAGAGTGCCTTTGATTACAGATAATGGAGTTCTAAGTTCGTGCGAAGCATCCGAAGTAAATTGCTTTTCGCGTTGTAGGGTGTCTTCAATTTTATCTAGCAAATCGTTTATGGTTTCGGATAGCCTATATAGTTCGTCTTTATGGTATGGTAGTGGAATACGTTGGCTTAATTGGAGTGATGTAATGCTTTGGGCTGTTTCGCGAATGTTTTGAACGGGTTGAATGCTTTTTCCAGCAAAAAAGCGAGCAATGAAAAACAATGCCAATAACACCAAAGGATATAACCAAAGCAAATGATTTTGAAGTTTTTGCAATACAATTTGGGTGTTTTTGGTTGACATGGCTACGATGACATAGCCTTTTAGTTTTTGGTTTTCAAATACTTCAAATTGCTTTTGACGTATAGGGTTTTTTTCAAGATTGGTGTCAATGTATTTTTTATTTTCTTTTGCAACCAACCATTTTAATTGAGAATTTTTAAGGTTGGGTGATTTTTCTACCAATTCTTTATTTCGATTTAAAAAAGTAACAAAAACCGGATTTACCTCTACTCCGGTGTGTTCTCTTTCTAACCATTCTTCTTTATGGATAAGTTGAATTTGGTTATTTTCTATTTTAATTTCCTCTAAATGCTTTTGCAGCTCAAAATCCAAATCATTTTCAATAGTTCGGTACAGATTTAAAGAAGTGATTTGAAAAATCGAAATAAAAACCAAAAGCAACAACAAAGCCGAACTGCTAATATATAGCAGTCCGATTCTGTTGGAATAGCTTAGGTTTTTTAAAGGCGACATCAATACTATTTAGTCGTGTTCATATTCTTTTTCGTGCATTTTTCCTTCATTATTGTTAACAGGAAGTAATTCATTGGCATTTCCTGAAATTTCCGGATGACGTATTTCACCACCACTGGTTCCGGTTTTTTGTGCAAAAAATAACAAGATTAAGGTAAGTACCAACAAAAGGTAGTGTAAGTATTTGATGGCTTGGTGTTTTTTATGGTGTAAAATCAAACCAACTACCGAAATAATGCCAACCAAATATTGTATCCATGCCAATTGCTCGGCCATTTCTTCATGATTTTCCATTTTTTGTTCCGAAATACCTGGTAAGTTTTCTATAAAGTGCTCTGCCTTATCTCCGGTAAACATGGCAAAAAATGTGAAAACTGCACCTACCACAAAAATCCATAAGGCCGTTTTTTGTAGAGTTTCGTTTTTTCTAAAGATGCCAAAAGCTAAAAGTACCAAAGCTACCATAGGTAAAATGATAGGGAAATGATTCATCACTAAATGTGCGTGTGCTTCGTTCATAATGTGTTATTTAATGGGTTAAACTTGTACTCCAAATAGGTAGCCAACCAATGCGGTTAATCCCATGGCAAGGGTTCCCCAAATGATGACTCTTATAATGGCTTTGGTAATTGCAGCTCCACCGGTTTTTGCAGAAAAGTAACCTAATAAGCCAAGAAAAAATACGGTGGTAACATACAAATAAATTTCTGTTTGGTTTACTGGGGCAAAAAATACAGTAAGCATTGGCAAAATACCGCCAGCCACAAAAGCAACTCCCGATGCCAAAGCTGCTTGTAAAGGTTTTGCTTGATGCATTTCGGTAATACCTAATTCATCTCTTACATGTGCTCCGAGTGCATCATGCTCTGTTAGTTCTTTTGCAACCTGCATTGCAGTTTCCTTTTTTAATCCACGATGCTCGTATATCTCAGCTAATATTTGCAATTCTACTTCGGGTAATTCTTCTAATTCTTTAGCTTCCCTCTTAATGTCTGCTTTTTCCATATCGGTTTGTGAGCTTACCGAAACGTATTCACCAGCTGCCATAGACAATGCTCCGGCTACCAATCCTGCTAAAGTAGCCAAAATTACGGGTTCGTTGGTTTGGCTTGCAGTAGCCACCCCAACCGCTAAACTCGAAATGGATATGATGCCATCATTCGCACCCAATACAGCAGCCCTCAACCAATTGCTTCGATGGATGTAGTGTTGCTGTAAATAATTTTCGTAAGTGATGTTTTTTTCCACAATCAAGAAATTTTATATCCAATACCACGTATGGTTTGGATGATGTTTTCTGTTTTTAAACTTGGTATTTTTTTTCGTAAAGCATTCATAAATACATCAATTACTCCACTGTCATAACCAAAATGAATGTCCCAAACATGGTCAATAATTTCATCTCTTGTGCAAATTTTTCCCTTTTGCGAAGCTAAAAAGTACAACAAATCATATTCTTTTTGGGTTAAATTAATTAAAGTTTGCTCTTCCCACACTTCTCTTTGGTCGGGTTTCAATTTAATTTTTGTACCTATTTCAATAACTTTGGTTTCTAATTTGTTTCTAAAGTAAACTTCTATTCTTGCCAATAGCTCTTCAAAACTAAAGGGTTTTTTAATGTAGTCGTTGGCTCCAGCTTTTAATCCTTCTATTACTTCTTCTAATCGGTCTTTTGCTGTTAAAAATAAAATCGGTGTATTGGCATTGTGTTCTCTGTAATGTTTACAAAAATCTAATCCATTCATCTTAGGCATCATCCAATCCAACAAAATCAAATCAATAGGTTGTTTTAATGCCATTTGCAATCCTTCTTTTCCGTTCAAGGCGGTGTGCACTTGGTAGCCTTCTTCTTGCAAGCCCTCCTCTAAAAATTGAAGAATTCCTATCTCGTCATCTATGATCAAAATATGTTTCTGACTCATGCTTGTTTTTTATTTAAAAATAAGAAAAATCAAATTGGTTTCTTCAATTTTTATAGATGTTTCTCCTAGTTATTTATCCCATATAAATTTCACACCAAAACTGATGATATCGGCAGCCAAACCATCAGACCGGCTGTAGTGTTGGTATCTTAAATCGATGTTTTTAATGCCAAATTTCCAAATGTGTTTGCTATTAAGTAAATCGTAATATTGCAATCCAGCTCCGTATGCATGAGCTTCAAATTTTGATAAATCATAATCAGACGAGTAAAATCTTTCCGAACACATATGTTGATTATACGGGGCAAAGTAATCGGAACTACTTTGTTGGTAAAATCTATAATTAGGAATCATCGAAAATTTCTCCCCTAATTTAATCGGAGCTTCTATTTGAGCAGTATGTGCCTGAATGCCCCAATCGTCCCAGTAATAACGGTAGTAAGTACGCAATATAAATTGTTCGTTAATGTAATAATTCCAACGTACTCCAATCGGAATTTTATTTCTGGTGTTGGGTAAGCGTTCTACATCATCTGCCAATTGGTAAGCTCCAGTATTTTGTGGGGTTGTGTAAACCGAAATCATGTCCGGATTTCCAATAAAAAAATCGGGTTTGTCTGCAAAATAAATTCTTTGATAGGGGGTAGATAAATTCCCCATCTGACGAACCAAATCTAAAAATACAGAAAACTGCATGTTTTTATTCAGAATTTGCGATAACCCAATACTTACCGAATAGGAATTTCTTTCAGACGATTGCCAAGGAGTGAACTTAGTTGGATTATAATTGGCAGAAGCATTTCCGTTGCTATCCCAAATGGTGGTATTGGCAAACAACCCCGGATTCCATTGAGAGCCATTCCACTGAAATTGTCGGAATTCGATTGGGTAAATAGGTCTCCATTGGTCTAAAAACACATTAAATTTTACATTGAATTCTGTATTTTTTTGGTTCATCAGGTAAGCATATGCTCCTCCAAATCCTATAGAGGTATAATCGTATTCGTTGGAAAAAGACACATTGGCATTCCAAATTTTATTTCTATCATCACTATGGTGAGCATACCCTGCAACCACACTAGCCAGGGCATCTTGCATGGAAGCTCCGGAGGAAGCCTGCCACGGAGTACCTGTAATCGAACCTGGAATTGCTTTTCCTGCTTTGTCTTCATCTTCATCTTCATCAATGTTAAAAGGATTGATGTTGCTAGAAGAAGCTGAGGTGTAAGCAGAAACCCCTATATCAAAAGTCAACACACCATCGGCTTTTATGGGCATAGTAATAATAATGTTGCTGGCTACATCTTGTAAGTTTTCCGAGCCTATCCCTCCAGAAACGGCAGAATGTACCCCATCTTGTTGGTAATAACTCGAAATAAAATCAATTTCAGTGCTTTCTTGTATTTTCTTTTTAAAAACCAAGGTGGAATCCTGGGCATGTAAAATGCCATAAAAGCAAATAAATAATAGGGCAAATTTTTTCATAGTTTTATCAATTACAACCACAGCCACCACCTGATTTTCCTCCATTAGCTCCCGAAGCACCTTCGCGATATACTTGATAGGTGGTTTCAAATCGTTCCATTTTTGGGGCAGTTAAAGCCATTTGTTGGTCGTTGATGTATTGTTTTTCATATTCCTTTACGCTATTACAACCAAACATGCTAATGCATAATAGGAAACCGTAGATTATTTTTTTCATGGGGTTTAATTTTCAGGTTTAATTTTAATGTGGTTACTGGTATAAATTTTTCCTCGGTCATCAATGATGATGCCTTCAATACCATCCAATTGGTTTAGCAAAGCAAGTCCGTCCGTTACACCCAAAACAAATACAGCGGTTGCCAAAGCATCACTCAATTCGGTAGTTTTGGCAAATACCGAAACACTAACAATATCCTGCACCGGATATCCGGTTCGTGGGTCTATGATATGGGCATAGCGTTTTTGTTGGTGCGTAAAGTATTTTTCGTAGTTCCCCGATGTTTCTACGGCACTATTTTCTAACGGAAAGTAGCCAATAATTTTTTGGGTATTCATGGGGTTAGTAATGGCCACTTGCCAAGGTTTTTGGTCGGGCTTTTTGCCCCATGCATATACATCTCCAGATACGTTCACTACAGCCGAAGTGCATCCCATTCCTTTTAATTTTTCGCTTATTTTATCTGCTATATATCCCTGTCCGATACCTCCCAAACCTATTTTTGTTTTTGGGTTGGTGATATAAATCGTTTGATTTTTTTTATCCATTTGAATGAATGGATACCCCACATTTTTCACGTTATTCGATACAATTTCCGGACTAGGTAATGAGGCATGCTCTTTTTTATCAAATTGCCAAAGTTTTTCCATACTGGCAAAAGTGAGGTCAAAAGCACCTTCGGAAATTTTCGAAATTTTAAGGGCTCTTTCCACCAAATCAAATACTTCTTTGCTCACTTTAACAGCACTAATTCCGGCTTGATCATTTACTTTGGAAACCTCCGTTTCAGGTTTCCATTCAGAGATTAGTAACTCTATTCTTTTTACCTCTTGCACGCTGGCTTCAAAATATAAATTGGCTTGGGTGCTGTCTGTGGCTACAACTATAAGTTCAAACGGACTCCCAATCAAGGAGGTTTTAAAAGAATATATTTCTTGGGTATTTCCAATGTTGGTACACCCCAAGAAAAATATCAATAGCAATAATTTAGTTTTCATGGAGTATTTTTTTTATCTTTTGGATGTAGTCCTCTGCCGAAATAGACTCATAGGAAAGTTGTCCCAGAATTTTTCCATCGGCATGTATCATTACTACCAAAGGAAATATCCCGTTGGGATTGTATTTTTCGGCTAACTTTTCATTTTGGGCCTTTAATTCGTTAGGCAATTGATTTTGTTTTTTCTTCGGAAAATCAGCTTTGTAAATCACCCAATTTTCTGATGCTTTGGCAAATGATTCCGATTGCCATACAGCTCTATCTAATTTAATGCACGGGGCACACCAATCTGAGCCGGAGAACACAACTACCATTGCTTTTTGTTCTGTACGGGCTTGTTCTTCTGCTTTTTGGTAGTTGGCTAGCCAATTTTGAGAGAATAGCAAATTGCTAATCAATAGTAATAATGAGGTAGTAATAAATTTCATGACTTAGATTTTTTACGGTTTTTGTCAATTTGTTGGTGATAGTACAGATCAGCTATTTGGTAATATGCCTTGGTTAAATTTTCCTTTGCAGTATCGTGCTTGCATAATTGCAATTCGTTGGATATCGGATTTCTTTTATAAGTTTTACACTCTTTTTTGTTGTTTAAAATCACTAGCTTGTTGTCGTTAAAAAGTTCTCCTAAATGCAAGTAGGTTCCCACAAAAGCTCTGGGTTGATAGGAAGGGTCTAATACGTTTTTCCCAAAAAAATGAGAGGTATATTCCCATTGTAATTGAGCAAATAGAGTAGGGAAGATGTCAATTTGTGAACACAATAGCTCAATGTTTTGCTTTGCAATGTTTTTTCCGAAAATGATTCCCGGTATATGGTAGTTTTTAATGTCTATTTCATCTTTTCCGGCAGCATGGGCACAATGATCTGCCACTAAAATAAAAATGGTTTGGTTAAACCATGCTTGTTTTTTAGCTTCATTAAAAAGTTGTTTTAACGCAAAATCGGCATACTGTACTGCTCCTTCTCTGTTGGTGCCTGACGGAATGATTACTTTTTGGCTGGGGTAAGTGTATGGCTTATGGTTGGAAGTAGTCATCACAAAATGAAAAAAAGGCGTGTTTTTTTGGTGCATTTGGTTGGATACTTGTATTACTTTTTGGTAAATATCTTCGTCGCAAATACCCCAGGCATTCTCAAATTGTACTTCCTCATCCGTAATTAAAGTTCTTTTGGTGTGAATTTGATCACTCAGTACGCTGCCTCTGCCTCTGTCATATAAATCAAAACCATTGCCACCAAAAAAGACATTCATGTTGTCAAAATAGCCATCGCCTCCATAAAAAAATTGGCATTGATATCCTTTTTGTTTAAACACATCCGAAACCGTATGTAAGTTTTGGTTGTTCGGACGTTTTACAATGCTGCTTCCGGGTGTTGGAGGAATAGATAGGGCAATGGCTTCCATTCCTCTTACGGTTCTGGTGCCGGTGGCATATAAGTTTTTAAACAACATGCCTTGGGTAGCCAAACTATCTAAAAATGGAGTTAGGTGTTGCTGGTTGCCAAAAGTTTCTAAGTAATCTGCACTCATGCTTTCCATCAACACAAATATTACATTTGGTTTATTGTTATGATTACTTTCTTTAGTGGGAGTAATTTTTCGTTCTATCCAAAAGTTTTTTTGAGAGCTGTTGGAGAGATCAAATAAGTCTTTTGCCACTTTTTTTTGTGCTTCTTTTTTTGAAATGGTAGGGTAAAAAGTGTTGTAATCTAACTCATTACTTCTAAATGCTGCAAAAAAGGAATAAATACCGGTTTTGTTTATTTCGTTTACATAACGGTTGTTCGACCATTCTGCATCGCTACTATGGATGCCAAATAAAAAGAGCAAAAATATTCCAACAGAAATGCAGTAATAGCTCAACCGGTGGGATACTGGCATTTGATTTTGAAAACTATTTTTGTAAAATTGAAAGTAATGCAAGCTGGCAATTACTACCAAGCTAATCAATAACATTCCTGGTAGGAGTAAAACCAACGGGTAGCTTTCATTAATATTTCTCACTACCTCGTAGGTATAAATCAAATAATCTACAGCTACAAAATTAAACCGAGCATGAAATTCGTCCCAAAAAGTAATTTCTGCAAAAAATGTAAAGACCAATAAAAGAATGGTAAGGTAAGTTGTAAAATATATGATGCTTTTGTCCAACCAATTGCCAATATATTTTTTGGGGAATAACAACAGGTAACTACCCAAAATTACCCATAATACACTCAATACTCCAACATCAAATGCCCAACCAGTTAAGAAAGAGGGTAGAAATTGCAAATAATTGTTTTGTAAGGAGTCCCACTCCCAAAACCAAAGAATACTTCTTAATAAACCTGAAGCAATGAGGAAGAACAAACTAATGCCGAAAAGAATGGAAAATCGACTTTTCATGACGGAAATTTTATTCAAATCTCCGATGAAAATGAAAATAGAAACTTAAGATTGGCTTAAAATCATAAAAATTACTTTCTCCACAAAATCTTTTGACTCACATAGTATTTGTGATCCAACACCATGGTTAAAATAAAATCGGTTTGAATGCTTGGGTCCAAAGCAAAATTCATTTCTTGATAGCCTTGCGTATGGTCTTCAATTTCGCCTTCGGCCAAGAGTTTGCCATCAAAACTGGTGATAAAGTAAGATAGGTTGGCCACATAAGGCAAAGTAAAACCTAAACGAAAAGTAGATTGTTGAATGGGGTTTTGTAATATTTTTACCGAAAACGGGTTTTTGCCATCCAAAGCTTGGGCACCTAAAGTAGTGTCTTTTACCAATTTTACTTCATACAAACTGGCATCTGCTTGGGTTTGGGTACTGGTGGCATTATTGCTAAACGGATTAATGGTAGTGCTTAAAATACCACCATACAAATGACCAATCACAAATTCCTCTGCAGTAATCTCATTTAATTTCAAAACTTCATTGCTAAAGTGAGGCAAGTTTAAATTCGGAATAAATTCGGCTCCTGCTCCCTTTAAGGCAGGCATTTCTTGGGCAAACTTAAATTCTTGATAGGTGCCATTCTGGCTTCGGGTAACCCGACTAATGGTTTTAACAAAAGGCACTTGATCGTCCTGAACCAACGTATTGTTTTGGTAGTAATACTGGCTAATGCCTCCAAAAAACAAGCTGTGCATTTTTTGCTGGGTAGCATCCCACAAACCTAATTTACCGGAATGGTAATTGCTCAAATATTGGTTAAATGAAGTAATGGCTTCATGTCCGGTTGCTTTAATTTCTACCGGATACAAAAAAGGCAAATCGGCATTTGCCTGAAACACTCCCGAAGAAATCAAATACCCCAATTGGTTATTGGCAAAAACTTGTGGTACCAAGTTGTAGTCTCTTCTTCGTAAATGTACCGGGTCGGTAATGGCTTCGTAGTTACTTATGGCCAAAGTTGAACTATTTAAGTCTAATTGGAACTTTCGTATTTGGTTGGAATAAGTTTGTGTAAAAGTAGGATTGCCCATTGGGTTGTATCTGCCATCAAATCGGTGGCCACCTACCAAGTAGTAGGTGTTGTCTATTTTCCCTAATTGTCCGCCTGTAATGGCAAAGTTTTCGTTGGTAATTTGTTTAAAAGCCGAAGCAATTGCACTATTGTTTTGAATGGCAGGCACCAAAACCGACAAATCGATGGTGGTTAATTTGTTGTGGGTAATGTGGTCGTTTACAGAGGCTGCAAAGCTATAACCCCCGATAATAATCAAATGATTGCCATCTTGGTAAAAATTCATATTGGTGCTTTGCAATTGCTCTTTCAAGCCTACTGCCAATTCGTTTACCGAGCGAGTCCAAATTTGATTGGTGCTGGGTTGGTACACTATAAGCATGGTGTTGCTGCTATTTGCCGGAAAGGCATTAAAAGGTTGTCGAGCATGGATGCCGTCTAACCTACCACCAACAAAAACCCATTTGTTTTGCCACATGCCAAAGGCATACGAATGCAAACCGGGTAAATTGGTATTGGCAATCGGAGTAATTTGTAGGGTATACGGAAAGTCAGAAGTTTGGGCAGTAGCCAAAAAACTCATCCAAAAAAATAAAAACCAACGCATGAAACTAAAATTTAATAAGCTAAAGTAGTTGGTTCCGTGCAATAGTTTTGTAACCTAGGTTACCAAGTACTACTTGAATAAAAAAACCTATAAAATTTTTGACTCTTTTAGACTCTTTTGATTTTTTCGCTTCTTTAAATCCTTTAGATTTTTTTGCTTTTTTATATTTTTTAGATCCTTTTTTAACCACTTAACAACCTAGCCTAGAGATCATGTAATAACAAATAAAATTAAGCCTCCGTTAAAGCAGCCACCAAATAATCGATTTCTTCTTTGGTGTTATTTTCTGCAAAAGAAATACGAATGTTAGGCATGGCTCCTTGTTCATCGTTTAAAAAACAGGCCAACACGTGTGAAGGTTTGCCGCTACCGGATTGACAAGCACTTCCTCTAGAAATGGCAATATTTTTCATGTCTAACGCAAACAACAACATACTTGCTTTTTCTGCAGAAAGTGGCAAACGCACATTTAAAATGTTGTATGTAGTCATTTCCGGGTTGCCATTAGGCTCTGTTCCCGGCAAATGTTGTTGCAATTGCTCTAAGGTGTACTGTTTCAATGCTTGGATGTGGGTACGCTCTGCTTCTAAATGCACGTACGACAATTCCAAAGCTTTGGCCATTCCTACAATTTGATGCGGAGCTTCGGTGCCTGCTCGGTACCCTTTTTCTTGCTCACCACCCAAAATGGTAGGTTGCAACACCAACGGACTCTTTACATAAACCAATCCTGCACCTTTTGGACCGTGGAATTTATGGGCACTGGCTACCATAAAATCAACAGGTAATTCTGCCAAATTAATAGGGTATTTCCCAACCGATTGTACCATGTCGGCATGGTAGTACGCACCGTATTGTTTGCACAAATTTCCGATGCCCACCAAATCGTTAATAATTCCGGTTTCGTTGTTAATGTGCATCAAGCTCACCAAAGTAGGTTGGTTGTTTTGCAACAAACTCTCTAAATGAACCAAATCTAATTGGCCATCTGCCAACACCTTTACAAACTCTACTGCGATGCCTTCTTTTTGCCATGCTTTTACCGGATACAACACTGCGTGGTGTTCCATTTCCGAAGAGATAATCCTGGTCACTCCCAACGATTTTACCGCTTGTTGAATGATCCAGTTGTTGCCTTCGGTAGCACAGGAATTGAACAAAATTTCTTTGGCTTTGGCACCTAACAATGCTGCAATTTGCTTTCTGCTACTTTCAATCAAACTTTTGGCACTTCTGCCAAAGCTATGGGTAGAACTCGGATTGCCAAACTGCACCAAAACTTGGGTCATTTCCTCAATCACTTCCGGTTTTACATAGGTAGTAGCTGCGTGGTCCAAATAAATTTTGTTCATCGAAAAGGTTTTAGTTGCGGCTGCAAAGGTAAAACTTTGTTAACGATTTCAAAAACAAAATAGGAGAGAGGATTTGTGGATGAGCGAATTTGAAAATTAGCTAATTGGATAATGAGCCAATTTGGAAATGAGCCAATTTGAAAATGTGTCAATTAGAAAATGAGCCAATTTGAAAATTAGCGAATGGGATGATGTGCCAATTTGGAAATGTTTTTCTCGACCACCGACTACCGTTTTCGCTGGTCGAAGGTCGACTCAATCTTCTTGAAGGCTCAGGTTAAGTTTTAGAATTTTTTCAATTTTTTTCATTTGAAAATGATTTTCTACAACCGACTATCAATTTCCGATCTACCTATTCTATCACAACATAACCTGAAACTTTAAACCTGAAACTTTTTCCACCAACCACTAACCATCAACCAATTTTCGATTCAACCCTACGACAGGCTCAGGGCAGGAACTTCAACGCTTCAACAAAAAAAATAAACACCTCTTGTCAGGTCGAGCGGAGTCGAGACCCTTTTGCAATGTCAATTAGAAATAAGCCAATGAGCTAATTTGCATTTGGCAGGAAGCTTTATACTTTTATTAACTAGTCACAAAATGTTTTTTCTTCGATTTATATTTACAATTGAATTTTGAGTCTTGTATTTTTATTGCTTTTAAATAAAGAGTTAGATACTTAACAGTTTTATTAATTTGCTTCAATGCTATGTGATGAGAACGACAAGGGGTGACGGTTAGGATGGTATGTTTGAAAACTAGTTCTAAATATTGGAACAAAATAATTTGCAAGATTATGCTTTTTGTTGTTCCATTTTGGTTTTAAGTATTTTATAAATCTCTTGTCGCAAAGGGTTTAGTTTTTGTACCAAATCAGAGATGATTTTGCTAAGGTTTTCAAATTTTAATTCATCTAAATCAATCACTTCAATTTCACCTAAAAAATGATCGTTTGTCTTATTAGAAAGTTTAATGTTTGAATAGTCGGAATTAGCCATTAAATTTTGCATTTCATTCTTCAAAAAGTCATAATAATCAGTTGCATATCCATCTATTTGAATTTTAATAATTAACTTTTTTTCTTTTAAAATTTGATTCGGAAATAAAGCAAAAAATACTCTTTCATCATCAATTTTATTCCATATTTGTTTTAATTCGTGGGTACTGCCATACACAGCCCACCCATAGGAATCTGCAATGGATTTTACAATATTATTTACATAACTATATGCTTGTTCTCTTATTGATATTAAACTGTCTATTTGGTTAAAATAATCAGAATAAAACTTTACTTGTTCGTTCATAACATAGTTTTTTGAAATAAATTTAATATTAATGATAAAGTCTTGTAACTGAATTATATGTCTTTCAGAAAGTTTTTCCCAATCAATTTTTGATTCTACCTTTTTTATCCAATCTATATGCTTGATGGGAGTGAAATTTTCATCGGAAACTTTCGTGTCTTCCAAAGTTAACAATACCCCTTTTTTATTAGCATATTTAGAGTGTTCAAAGGTTTCCCAGTAGTTAATCAAATTGTTGTTTAAAATATGATTAATTTTATTTTCAATGATGATGGAACATTCTTGTTTATCAGACAGCAAAACAATGTCAATTCTCCCTTGGTTATTTAAAGAAGGGTATTCTGTATAAACTTCGTAGTCAGTTAATTCAAAATATGGTTCCTTTCGTTTCTCCGAAATTAATTCCATGATACTTTTAACAAACCAACTTGAGATAATGGGGTTTTTATTTACATCTAAGTAAAAAGCATAAATTTTACTAATGATGTTTTCTTTTTCTTGTCCATCAATAATGTCAAGATAAGTAATGGTTTCAAATTCATTCTTAGGGATAGATAGTAAAACAGGCAATAAAGAGTTGAATTTATTGTTCATATTTAAACATTTACTAAAGCTAATTACTGGTTTAAATATTAAGAGTTTAATATTTAAATTTATTGAAAGTCCTCAACATTCAACAAATGCAGCAACGACCAAACCGGACTATTCACATGTGTAATACCTAAATCACGCAATGCTCCCGGACCCTCGTGATATAAAGAAGGTTCTTTTTGATACCCCTTAATTCCAATTAATATTTTATCAAAAGACACTCTTGTGTCTTTTCCATTTTCACGAGTAACATAAACTGCATTATGCGTTTCTTTGATATATCCAAAAGAGGTATAACCCTTAACCTTACTAATTTTAGCATCATAAAAACGTTGCAATATCTTGCCTAGTAAAATTTTTGAATCCATAATTATTTAATTGATTACAATTATATCGTAACATTCAATGCTCTAAACAAATCAACAGTTTTAATACAAACAATTCCATGTCGTAAGGCAGCATCTGGGAGTTTAACTCTGCTTTTACTATTCGGACTACTAGTCTCGTGAGTTACAATTTGAATGTTATGAGTCATTGCATAAGCAATAAGCCATGCGTCAGCTTCATCGACGTCTAAAAATTCACTAATTGCTTGTGGTGAATATTGATTAGATTTAGAATAAACCCAACTTGTTAATATAGCATAATTTAATATCGTTTCTGTTGAATCTTTAAAAAAATCTTCAGGTAAATTATCAATACACCATTGTGAAAGTTCATCTTTATTTTGAAGGAGTTCTTTTTTGACTTTATCTATAGAAATGATTTTTCCTTTCTCAGCGATTTCTTTAACTTTTAACCAAAAACTTGGAACAACATCAAAGGGATAGCTAGTTCTGTATGCTTCAATAAAAAAATTGCTGTCGAGTAGGAAAGGAATTGCCATACTCGATTAATGTAAATGTTGTGTGACAAACTTTTGATAAGTATCTCCTTTTAATCCTGTGATTTTATAAGCATCACGATGTAATAATTTATTTTGGTTTACCGCTTGATTAACATAAGTGGCAAAACTTACACTGACTCTCTTTCGGGCAGTAGCATAAAAATCACCACCACTTCCTTGTTTTTCTTTTTTATTTTTGAAACTTTCAATGTAACCGTTATAGAAAACAAAAAAGTCGCTTCTACTCATTAATCCTAAATCCATAGCTCTTCGAGCAATTACAATAGGACTTACTTTAAAAATTCTTCTAGCATGATTAATACTTGGTTTATCTTGCCAAATAGCAACAAGGGAACTCGCAGGCACTAAAAATTCAGCAGCTACAGCATCACAAAGTTGCTCTATGGGGTCAGATGCCGGAAGTAAATTTTGATTTTCAAAACCTGCACTTGCTCCTAACCAAATATGAGCCAATTCATGTACTATCGTGAAAAGTTGAGCTGCTTTCGCATCGGCAGCATTTACAAACATAAACGGGGCATATTCATTAACCAAAACAAAACCTCGACACTCGTCTACAGAAATAGGTCGGTGGGTATTGTTTTCTACAATACCATTAAAATTAATAAAAACACCAATGCTTTCAATTTTATGTGTTATAAAGGCAAGCGTTTCTTCAAAAGTGGCAAATTCTTTTGCCCAATCCGGTGCTAATTGTAATGTTTTACGAATGTCATTTACGATATCTTGAAAAGAGTGATTAGCATTAAATTTACCTACAAAAGACAAAGACTCTTGTTCACTTTCTATCAAATACTCGGTTATCCAATCTTGTCGACGTTGCAAAATTTGAATGGTATCAAATACATTTAAACTAACCCTATCGGTAGTGTTGTTTCCGGTTCTAAAAAAAGGAAATGGAATCGTTTCTTTTGGGGGTTCAGGTAAAAACAAATACCCAAAAGGAATATGTAATTTAGCAGCAAACTTTTCTAATTGTTTGATGGTTGGACTTTCTTCTTTGTTTAACCATTTCTGAATCTTGGGTTGACTTTGAATAAATTCTTCCACATCATGACCCGCTCGGGCTATTGCCCAAGTAATGAGATTTGGTTGGATGTGGATTTTAGGGATCATTTGTACAAAATTAGATTATTAGTTTTTGACGAAAAAGTTTAATTTAAAATTTTCTTCAAATGCCAAATCAACCTTTCATAAGAGCCATTGTCTAATGCTCGTTGTCCAGTTAACATACTGGTGAAAAATACAGGAACACCTACTAGTTTTTCATTGTTGATAATTTTATGAGTACCTATTTGTGAATCAAATTCAGTTTGAAAAATCCCATCTTTTAGGAATAAATCCCTAGCAAAAGCATTTGATATTACAATTATTTTAGGTTTAGAGCTCTCAATGACTTTCTTTGAAATCAATAGTTGCTCATCTAAAAACTCCTTTCCAATAAGTGAATTATATAAATGTTTAATATTATTTTGATTGGTTTCTCTTAAGAATAACAAGTCAAAATGTGACCACAGATTTTTAGTTTTTTCTCCAATATCTTTAAATTTTTTAAAATATTTGTGAGAATCATCTTTATGCACATCATAGAAAAAACTTTTAAAATGTTTATTTTTCTTTTCGTTAAATGAAGGATTAATTCCAATAAATAGAATAGAATTAAAAGGAATAACACTTTGAATGGCATAGCCTCTGCTAACAAAGGGGAGGCTTTTATATTTTTCATCTTCCCATAAAACATCAATTTGATTTTTAAAAATTTTTATATCAAGCATAATTTAATTTATATAATTTCTTAAGTGGATATTTAATTTATTTGTCTAATTTTTTTAGTTGAACTTTTAAAAAATTATTCTTTAAAAGAAATTTATTATAAATAGGTTCTAGTCCATTAATTTGATTTTGAGATTTTAACCAATTAAATACATTTTCTTCGTTTTTGTATTCATTAGTTTTCTTGAAAATAACTGATAATCGAAGTGCAATAGTTCTTGGTATTCCGCTTGAAATCAAATTTATTTCAAGAGGTTCTTGCGTACCTAATTCTATATGAATTGGCAAGGCAAGAGTTAATTTGTAAACTTCTTTTTGTTCTTCATTTAATATCAAATCAAATATATCAATCAACAATTTAAAATACTTTAGAACTGAAAAAGTGACAACTTTGTTATTTATTCTAATAACATCTTTAATGTGCTGGTTTATTTTATTAGGATCATTAAGGTCAATTCTTAGATTATCATTAACCTTTTCACTTGCAAAATAATTTAATCTATCATTTATTATCTGCCCAAAACTCTGTCCTTGAAGCCAATTCAAAGTATTAATTGTAATTGGTGTGATGTTAATCCAAAAATTATTTGTTTTGAATATTTCTCCTTTAATGTTGAAAATATCATTCAACCTTAAAATAATATTTTGTAATTGCCAGAAAAGATTTTTTTCTTCAAAAACTATTGAACTATTTTCTTCTCTATCTATTTTTCTGTTAAAATAATTTATACTTTTAGTATTTATAACCCATTTGTTTATTCCATCTTGTTTTATTCTATTATATAATTCATTTTGTAATATTGGATCGATTGTAGGGTTTCTTTTTACTATTTCATATGGAATAGTAACATTTTTAATTGAGTTTTTTAGAGAACGTATTAATCTTTCTTTTTTTTGCTCGTTAAGGTCATGTTTTGCTAAGAATATATCTAATGAACCATCTTTTTTTAAAGCTTTGTTTCTTAGTGAGATAATTATATTTTTAACTTTGGATGATTCAATTTGATTACTAGATTTTCCGAGTTCATCTTCTCCTATTTCCGGTATCGCTTTTGAACTTGAAGTTTTCACTTCCTTTGTATAACTAGCTTGATAGTAATCCTCTGCCCATTCTGTGTTATTTTGTTTACTAACACAGTATATAGTTCCAAACAAAGTGTTTTTAATCCGACCTGCTCTACCAATTAGATTACCAAATTCGAAATCAGATAATTCATCTTTATTCTTTTCAGGTTTTACAACAAAAAGGTTATCTGCTGGTAAATTAACTCCCTCCAATAATGTAGATGTACAAAACAATGTTTTTATAATTCCTTGTTCAAAAAGTGTTTCAATTTCTTTTCTTACAAATTCAGAAAGATTTCCATGATGAAATGCAATTCTTTTCTTAAGACAATCAATAAGAAAATACTTTGGATGAATATCTGTTTTTATATATTTAATCAAATCTCTTAAATCATCCTCTAGTTCTTCCTCTATTATAATGGTTTCAGAATATTTTAATGCCCATATTTCTGCATAATCTCCACGAGAAGCATAAATTAAATTACTTTCATTTTTGTTACTTAAAGTCGAAATTATTTTAGATAACCCACTCCCAATATTTGAGTTGAAAGTCTTTTCAATCTTTTCAATTTTGATAATATCCTTTAGTTCATAAGTTACTTTATTATTTACAAATAATGTTAAGGAAATAAAGTCAGATTCTAAATTAATTATTGTTCTAAGTTGAAAAACAGGTGATAATCCTGTATTTACTTCTTTACTGTCTTTATCAAATAATTCTTTAAAAATTTCATTTGAATTTGAAATAAATGGACCAGCAGAAATTATTTTTGTATCATTTGAAATTTTAGATAATTCCTCATAAACGTATTCAAAAAGATTTCCTCTACCATCTTCATTTTCTACATTTTGTATTTCATCTATAAAAATTAGATTTGGTAATATTATATCATTTTCTGAATTAATAATTTTGACAGCTCTTTCAGGAGTAATAACATAAATGAGTCTATCTTCTTCAATAATTTCATTTTCTATAAAGGCATTTTTTATAGTAATATTTGGAATATCTACTCTAAGTTCTTCACTAACCTGATTTATTAAAGCCCTAGATGGAACAATATAAAAAACACAATATTTCTCATTTCTTTTTAGCTCTTCTTCAATGTATTTTTTCAAAATGAAAGATTTTCCAGAAGAAGTAGGTGCGGAAATAGAAATATATTTTTCTTCGTTTAAAATTTCAAAAAGATTCTTTTGAAAATCAGTTAACAGAATTGGCTTATCATTTACTAAAATTGAGTTTTCAAATCTTTTTTGAATTAATTCATTAGTTAATACAATATCCTCAATAAAAATATTCTCATGTTGTTTATCTACAAGACCTTTCAAATGATTCGTTGCAGTTAAATTTCCAATTCTAGAGAAAAGAATATAAGTTACTTTGAGTACCTCTAAATTATTTTTATTATTTAAAAATAGTAATATGGCTAAATCTTGTACCTTTTTAAGATGTTGTTCATTTTCACTTTCTGCTAAAATCGATGCTAACCAAACAGCTTTTCTAATTTCATTATATTCTGTATTCACTGATGAAACTGAATCAATTTTCTTACTTAGAAGATTAATAACTTGTTTCTCAATAACAGAGTTTAAAGTTTGATTTGCATATATTTTGTCAAATTGTTCCATTTAGTTTAGTCTAAATTTGTATATGGAACTTTATGAATATTAAAATACATCCCAGTTCTAAAATTATCTATGTTGTTGAATGGTAAACAAAAGAAGTCAACATAAACTTTATTAATTTCAGGATAAGATTTAAGCTTCTCATTTATTATGTTGATAATTTCCTCTTTTTTTGAAAGCAAATGATTTTTAATTAATAGTTCCAAATCATCTTTATCAGATGCAATTGTTTCTAATTTACCTATTGTTGTAGTATTATACATTAACAAAATAGGGTGAACAGTAATTTGATTATTAAATTTTTCAGAGCCAGGGGTTAATCGTTCATATACCTCTTCATAATCGATATCGTCTTCATCTAATGATAAAGTTCTGTTTGCAACAATGAACTCCATTTTATTAAATTCAGCTTGAGTTTCAGGGTCATGAAATCTATTTATTGAATCAAGTGCTTCATCAATTGATCTACTTCGCTCTTGCATAATTTTAGATTCTCCAATGAAAATGGCAGGAACAATTTTTCCTTTAGAATTTTCATAATTCCCTAGAAATATTCCATCACCTCCTTTAACTTGATCTTTAGCATTTGATAATCCTTCTATTTTATGAGCTACCATTTTACATTTAAGGATACTTTCGCATAAGGCAAATAAAAGTAGCTCACCATATTTGCCATCGGTTGTAGGATCCTTTTTTCCAAAAAAAATTTGAGCTTCAGAATATAAAGCATTTTGGATTCTCTCTTTAGCTAAATCATCACCAAACTTAATAGATAAAGATTTAAAAATATTTTTTTTACTTCTTTCAGAGTGAACATAAGCGGGTAACAAATATCCAAGCTCTTCAATTAATGCATTACAACAAAATTTTGTACCTGTAATTTTCGGTGTATAAGCTCTAACCATAATTTTGGCAGATTTCTCAGAAAAATGATTTACAAGTAGTCTATTGACCCATTGAATGTCTATATTGATTTTTTTCTCCCAGTCAATACTCATGTAAAAGATAATTTAATTGGTTTGTAAATATTATTTTTAATTAACTTAAATTTCTTTTCTTAAATAACATGACAAACTACTTTCAATTTAAAAACTTAAAATATTAATTTTATAAAAAATGAATTAATTCAATATTTGATTTTAAATTCTAAAAATTCTAAAAAACTCATTTTCATAAGGTTTTGGAAAAAGATTTCTTCTGATTTCTAGCATTTTATTTTATATTATTTAATGCAAAGTCATATATTTCACTATGATTAAATCCTTTTTTAAAAATCACTTTTACCCCAAATGATTTTAAAAGCTCATGTTTGTGATTGTCTTCGTTAATTGTATAATAAATAATTTCATTTTTAAACTTGATTGAATTACCTAATTCAGTATAAAATCTTTTTCTCTTATTTAAAATCCAGTAAATATCTGTTTCAGAATAATCTAATTTTAAACCAATTATATGTACTTTATCTTTAAATAAAGACTCTATCCAAGAATAATCATCAAAATCTGATTGCCCTAATATTTTGCTTCTCATAGATTTTGGCTTAATAGAATCTCTATTAAATGCAAATTCATAATTACCCTTAACATATGATTCTAATTTACTTAATGAACCTGTATAATGGTCGTAACCCAACATTATTGAAATAGGCTTGTTAATTTCACCATGAATATTCCAAATAGTGCTTACTTCTTCATTTTTTTCGTTATAAAAAGTTGTTTTACGCCTAATACTATAAATATCCTCAGTACTATTGTTTACTTCATTAAGTTTATTTAACTCAAATATTTGATTCAAACAATAATCATAATTTGTAGTTAAATATTTTTTTAAACCCAACGTTGCTAAATTTTTATAAATATCAGCTGGGACAATAGTTTTCATTAATTCAGCTAATTTAATTTTAACTTCAAATTCGTAATCAGTAAAAGTATTTATTTGTCCTTTTGCACCATCCAATAAAGACTTTTCATATATTAATGTATATGGTAAATTACCATTACTGAAATTTTGCTTCTTAAGATCATTTAATACATCCTCCCAACTAATACCAGAATTTCTTAATCTATTAAAACCATTTCCAAATAAAATTGTATTTTCCATCTTAATTTTAGTTTTATTTCACTTGCAACGCCTCCCTAAGCACCTCCTGCAACAACTTCTCATTATACCCCTGACTTTCCTTTATACTCTCCTCCAAACCATCACAAAAAGCCATTAACTCCTCCAACTTAGCCACAATTTGCTCTTGCTCGTTAAGTGGTGGTAAAGGAAAATC
>JAGXRF010000002.1 GCA_018335925.1 Flavobacteriales bacterium | reverse complement strand
CCAAT
The DNA here is from genome assembly GCA_018335925.1 of Flavobacteriales bacterium. GTDB lineage: Bacteria > Bacteroidota > Bacteroidia > Flavobacteriales > Flavobacteriaceae > Flavobacterium. Next base: position 23,380 of record JAGXRF010000002.1, on the reverse strand, counting down.
TACCCAATTCTTAAACCAAATTTCTTTGTTAGAATCCGAAACAGATTTATTACTGGCTGTAAACAATTGTCCACAATCTTTACACTTAAATCGTTGTTTATTTTGTTGAATACCCCATTTAATAGTTAGAAGACTTTTGCAGGTTGGACATCGCTTTTTTTTGAGATTTTCATAAATAAAAAAAGTTTATTGAAACGAATTTCAATAAACTTTTGGAAACACCATATTTTATAATGTCTAACAGCTGTTTTACCAACTATTTTTGACTATTAAACCCAAAAAGATACACTAAGAAACCAACATCCCCCTTATCTCCCCTAAAATTTGTAAATAATCCACTTGGTTTTTTACAAAATCCATCCCGGAAACATCCAATACATGTATCGGAAATCCGTGTGGGGTTTTAAAGTATTGAAAATACCTTTCGTGTATTTGGTTTAGGTATTCAGGAGCTATTTGCTGTTCAAAACTTCTGCCTCGTTTTTTGATGTTTTGTAACAACGATTCGGTGCTTTGGTACAAGTACACATACAAATCGGGTTTTGGAATTTCGCGATGTATGATGTCAAAAAGTGTTTTGTACAATTTCAACTCGTCTTCGTGTAAAGTAACTTGTGCAAAAATTAACGATTTCATGATGTGGTAATCTGCCACCACAAACTCTTTAAACAAATCTAACTGCGACAAATCTTCCATTAATTGCTGGTATCTATCGGCCAAAAACGACATTTCTAACGGAAAAGCGTATCGGTTTTGGTCTTGGTAAAATTTTGGTAAAAACGGATTATCTGCAAAACGTTCCAACACCAATTTGGCATTAAAATCTTCCGAAATTTTGGTGGCTAAAGTGGTTTTTCCAGCTCCAATGTTGCCTTCCACCACCAAGTAATTCAGGGGTTCTGGCTTCCAAATCAAAGCATTGGTATTGGGTGCATCCAACTTTTTTTGAATGGTTTTTTCAGTCACCATTTCCAAACACTCCTTGCAAGATTTTTGCAACACCGGATGCATCCATTGCGGGGCAATTTCTTGCAAAGGCACCAACACAAAATCACGTAAATGCATTCGTGGGTGTGGTAAAGTAAGCTCCGAAGCATCCGAAATTAGCGTATCAAAACTGAGCATGTCAATATCCAAAACACGATCTTCGTACGTATCCGAAGTTTTGATTCTGCCAAATTGCTTTTCTATTTTTTGCAATTGCTTATGCAACCATTTTGGGGTTTTATGGGTATGTACCTTAAGTACCACATTGTAAAAAGTAGCTCCTTGGTAGCCCCACGAAGAAGTTTCGTAAAACGAGGAAACCGCAACCACCGTGGCCAAATGTTGATGAATTTCGGTAATGGCACGTTCCAAATGCTCCTTCCGATTGCCCTGATTACTGCCCATCGACAAATAAACCTCGTGTTGTAACTTCATGCCTCAAAAGTAGGAGTTATTTGGTGTTTTTAAAAATCCATGCTGATAATTATTTGGTCGCTACTTCCCACTTTCCGTTATAGTTTGTTGGCACCAAACTGCATTGAATAAGGCATCCCAAGAGCTTCGGAAGTCGCTTTGGCATGCCAACCAATGCTCGTTAGTTGCTGCACAAAGCTGCCACTGCAATTGGGGTGAAGGAATTGTAACTTAGTTTACTATTTTTACCTCACCCCCAACCAAAGTGTCGGGACTCTCCAAAGGAGAGGGGAGTAAATCCAATTTATCGCACCGATAGAAGCGGTTACCCCACAAGGGCAAAAGGGTGCTTTTGTTGGGGTTTAACAGCGACTTTAGAAGCTGGAAAAAGGCCTATACAAATGCCCCTTTTGCCCTGAGGAGTAAAAGCGGATAGCGGGAATTTGCGACATAAAAACACTTGCATGACTGATTTTTTAACCGTAAACGAGGACAATGCAAAAATTTGTACCTTTGCCCCATGGAAACCAACAGACAAAAAAAAATAGGAGCTTTGATTCAGTCAGATATCACCGATATTTTGCAGGGTGAAGTTCGCAAAAATGCCATTAAAAATTTAATTATCACAGTGTCAAAAGTCAACGTGACCAGTGATTTGTCTATTGCCAAAGTTCATTTAAGCATTTTCCCGTCCGAAAATGGTCCGGAATTGCTCAAAGCAATTCAGAGTAACACTCCTATGATTAAGCATGATTTGGCCCAACGTGTAAAAAACCAGTTACGAAAAGTGCCTAATTTGCATTTTTACATCGATGACTCATTAGATTATATCGAAAAAATTGACCAAGCCTTAAAAGGTACCGAAAACCCAATCGAAAATCCGGATATTTTACCTAAACGTAAAATGTTTTGATGCTTTTGTATGAATTTTCCATTTTACTTAGCCAAACGTTACCTGTTTTCCGGAAGCAGACAAACTGCCATTAATTGGATTACATGGCTTTCGGGTATTGGTGTGGTATTGGGCTGCATGAGTTTGTTTGTAGTACTCTCGGTATTTAGTGGCTTACGCGATTTTAGCTTGTCGTTTGTACAGCAATTAGATCCGGATTTCAAAGCAACTCCAATTTCGGGAAAAACTTTTGTGATTACTCCAAACCAAGAAAACCAGCTCAAACAATTGGATGGCTTGGTTGCTTTTAGCAAAGTTTTGGAGGAACGTGTGGTGTTTCATTTTCAGGAAAAAGATTTTATTGCTTACATAAAAGGGGTAGACTCAAACTATACTTTGGTAAACCAAATGGAAGACCAAATAGAACTAGGTGCTTGGTTGGAACCCAATTCCAACGAAGCAGTAGTTGGGTATGGCATAGCCAACAAACTAGGCATGGGAATTGCCCAAGCCAACCAACAATTTCAGGCAAGAGCTGTAAAGCCTGGCAAAGGCAGTTTGGATGTATTTAGCAATGCTTTTGTTTCGGTTGATTTGTTGCCTGTTGGCGTGTATTTTGTGAATGACGAGTACCATAACAAATATGTGTTTACTTCTGCAATGGTTGCACAAGAATTGTTGCAATTAAAACCCAACCAATTTAGCGGTATTGAGTTTAAAACCAACGGAGCTATTTCGCAAAAAAAATTAGAAGAATCGCTGCAAAAAATATTCGGAAACAACTTGCAACTCAAAAACCGAAACGAGCTAAACGAAACGTTGCTCCGCATGTTAAATACCGAAAATTTAATGTTGTATTTGATTTTTTTGTTGGTGCTTGGTCTGCTTTTATTCACCCTAATCGGTACTTTATTTATGATGATTTTAGACAAGCAAACAGATTTAAACACTTTTAGAAGTTTTGGCATTACCTTACAGCAATTGCAACAAGTTTTTATGTACCAAGGAGTATTGATTTGCAGCATTGGTGGTGCTCTTGGATTGGTCCTCGGTATGGTAGTGGTTTGGATTCAGTGGGAGTTTCAACCCATTATGATCAACGATTTTATGGCCTATCCGGTAAAATTTACAATAGCCAATATTGGTATTGTACTGCTTACCATTTTGTCGTTAGGAAGTTTGGCTTCTTATTTTGCCAGCAAAAAAGTTTCCGGAAAGTTGTTGGGGAAATAATTTGTTACCCCACCAAATGTAGGTAATGCTCCGGAATTTCTTTTAGTGTTTGTAACAACACTACCGGATCATCGGAAGTAACCAAAGTTTGACGAAAATCTTTAAAATGCGGAATTCCTTTAAAGTAATTGGTATAATGTCTTCGCATTTCTACAATACCAACCCTTTCACCTTTCCATTCCATCGACCAAATTAAGTGGTTTTTGGCAGCTTCTACCCTATCTAAAATGGTTGGATCTGCCAAATGTTGTCCGGTTGCAAAGTAATGTTTGATTTGGTTAAAAATCCACGGATAGCCAATAGCAGCTCTACCTATCATGATGCCATCTACTCCGTATTTGTTTTTGTATTCCAATGCTTTTTCCGGACTATCAATGTCGCCATTTCCAAAAACAGGCATGGTGATTCGAGGGTTGTTTTTAATCCGAGCTATATGACTCCAATCAGAGTGGCCTTTATACATTTGGGCTCGAGTTCGGGCATGAATGGTCAAAGCCTGCACACCAATATCTTGCAATCGTTCTGCTACCTCATCAATATTAATACTGCTATCGTCCCAACCCAAACGGGTTTTTACGGTTACCGGTAAATTGGTTCCTTTGATTACAGCTTTGGTTAAACGCACCATCAAATCTACATCCTTTAACACCCCTGCTCCTGCCCCTTTGCAAACCACTTTTTTAACCGGACAACCAAAATTGATATCAATCAAATCAGGCTGCACTGCATCTACAATTTTGGCACTCATTTCCATGGCTTCTTCATCACCACCAAAAATTTGGATACCAACCGGACGTTCGTAGTCAAAAATGTCTAATTTTTGTCTGCTTTTAATGGCATCTCTAATCAATCCTTCTGAAGAAATAAACTCCGAATACATCAAATCAGCTCCATGCATTTTGCACAATCTACGGAAAGGTGGATCGCTTACATCTTCCATAGGAGCAAGTAATAAAGGAAAGTCGGGCAGTACTATGTTACCAATTTTAGGCATCTCGAATTTTTTACAAAAATAAACAATTTGTAAATTATAGCAGATTACGTTTTTACCTCCTATACAATGCGTTTTTTTATCTATTTTTGCGAATTCTAAAGAGAGTGAAATCTTTAGAAAAAGTTGATAGAAAAAAGAACTATGAAGAACATTCGCAATTTTTGCATTATTGCACATATTGACCACGGAAAGAGCACTTTAGCCGACCGTTTGTTGAGTGCTACCCAAACGGTTTCTGCCAGAGAAGAAAAAGCCCAGTTGTTAGACAACATGGACTTAGAAAGAGAACGAGGCATTACCATTAAGAGTCATGCCATTCAAATGGAATACACTTATCAAGGGGAAAAATATATTTTAAACCTGATTGATACTCCCGGACACGTAGATTTTTCTTACGAAGTATCAAGAAGTATTGCTGCTTGCGAAGGTGCTTTGCTAATTGTAGATGCTGCCCAAAGCATCCAAGCACAAACCATTTCTAACCTCTATTTGGCTTTAGAGAATGATTTGGAAATAATTCCGGTATTGAACAAAGTAGATTTACCAAGTGCCAACCCGGAGGAAGTGAGTGATGATATTATCGACTTATTGGGCTGTAAATTGGAAGATATTATCCATGCTTCCGGAAAAACCGGTTTTGGAGTAGAAAACATTTTGGCAGCCATTATTGAGAAAATTCCAGCTCCTAAAGGAAACCCTGAGGAACCATTACAAGCTTTGATTTTTGACTCGGTATACAATCCGTTTAGAGGCATTGAGGTAATTTTTAGAGTTAAAAATGGAGAAATTAAAAAAGGACAACGAATTAAATTTGTTGCTACCGGTAGTGAATATTTTGCAGATGAAGTTGGTACATTAAAGTTAAACCAAGTACCAAAAGATGTGATTTCTACTGGAGATGTTGGGTATTTAATTTCTGGAATTAAAGAGGCAAAAGAAGTAAAAGTGGGAGATACCATTACCGATGCCAAAACACCAACCACCCATGCCATTCAAGGGTTTGAAGATGTAAAACCAATGGTTTTTGCTGGAATTTATCCGGTAGATACCGAAGACTATGAAGACTTAAGAGCTTCTATGGAAAAATTACAACTAAACGATGCTTCTTTGGTATTTACTGCTGAAAGTTCCGCGGCATTAGGATTTGGATTTAGATGTGGCTTCTTAGGTATGTTGCACATGGAGATCATCCAAGAACGTTTGGAAAGAGAATTTGACATGACGGTGATTACTACCGTGCCTAACGTATCTTACTTGGCCTACACCAAAAAAGATCCGGAAACTGCCATTGTAGTAAACAACCCTTCTGATTTGCCAGAACCTTCCAAATTAGACCGTGTTGAAGAGCCATATATCAAAGCTACCATTATTACCAAAGCAGATTTTGTAGGCTCGGTAATGAGTTTGTGTATTGAAAAACGTGGATTGATAACCAACCAAACTTATTTAACTACCGAAAGGGTAGAATTGAATTTTGACATGCCTTTGGCTGAAATTGTATTTGACTTTTACGACCGTTTAAAAACCGTATCAAAAGGATATGCTTCTTTTGACTACCATCCAATAGGGATGCGTACTTCAAAACTAGTAAAGCTAGATGTGTTGTTAAATGCCAATTCTGTTGATGCATTGTCAGCATTAATTCACGAAGACAATGCTTATACTATTGGTAAAAAAATGTGTGAAAAGTTAAAAGAATTAATTCCTAGACAACAATTCGACATTCCAATTCAAGCTGCCATTGGAGCAAAAATTATTGCTCGTGAAACCATCAAAGCGTTGAGAAAAGATGTAACAGCAAAATGTTATGGTGGAGACATTTCTCGTAAAAGAAAATTACTAGAAAAACAAAAGCAAGGTAAAAAACGAATGCGTCAAGTTGGAAATGTAGAAATTCCACAACAAGCATTTATGGCAGTTCTAAAATTAAACGATTAATTGTAAAACTTAATTTTATTTAACCACATTTTTCTAACCAATACTTGAAAAATGTGGTTTTTTAGTAAAAAAGATTACTTTTTTGATTCCAACAACAATAAAAACATAGAAATTTACATTCTCTTACAGAGAATCTCAAAGCTATGAGAAAGCTATTTTATATTTGGTGGTTTGGTTCCTTTACCCTTTTGTTTGCCCAGGGAATAAGTGTAAATAACAACACTTTTTCTTCTGCGAATGATATGGCAAATTTTTTGGTAGGAAATTCTTGTTTAGAAATTACCAATGCCCAATGGTCTTCTCCTCAATCTGTTGCTTATTTTAACCAAAATGGTTCCAATTTTTCTTTCCAAGAGGGAATAATTATTCGAAGCGGGCAAGCAGCTTTTTCTCAAGGGCAATATACGGGTAATAATTTAAGTAGCAGTGTTGGAAATTTTACTGACCCTTTTTTACAAAACCTCAGCAATCAATCGAGTGGACAAAGTACTGCCATTAGAGATGTTGCTTTTTTAGAATTTGATTTTGTGCCAATTTCCAATGCTTTTAGCTTCGATTTTTTATTTGCTTCCAATGAATATGGTGAATTTCAATGTATATCGAATGATATTTTTGCATTTGTGCTTACCAATTTGGCAACCGGTGTTTCGATCAATTTAGGAGTAGTCCCTACCACAGGTCAACCAGTAAGTGTTAGAAGTATTAGAAATACTGCTTTTAATACCAACTGTAATTCGAGTAATGCGAATTTATTCGGCACATATCATGTGTTAAATCCTGCCAACAGTAGCATCAATATGAGAGGAAATACCGTTCCACTTACCGCAAGTGCAGCATTGGTTCCGAATCAGCCCTATCGAATCCGACTTGCGATTGCTGATTATGGTGATACGGAATTTGATTCAGCTATACTTGTACAAGCTGGAAGTTTTGTTACCAACTTTAGCCTAGGTGACGACATCACTATTTGTAGTGGTGAGCAAATTACCTTAAATGTTCCTTTTGATAATACTTACAATTTTCAATGGTTATTTAACAATAATCCTATTCCGGATGCCAACCAATCATTTTTAACCATTCAAAACGCAGGGAATTACAGCATAGAAATTACCAAAGAAAATTGTTTTTTAACAGACCAAATTATAGTTAGCGAGCTCAATGTAAATACCCCGTCTTCCATTTTTGATTGTTCTAATGGAACCGGACAAGGAACTTATGATTTAACAACCAACAATCCCTCCTCATTAGGAATTGATGGAACTGTATATGAAATTTTTTACTTTGCTTCGCTCACAGATGTAACTAACTGGAACCCCATACCCAGTGCTTTATTAAACAATTACATTAGCTCACCACAAAATATATATATCAAAATCCGTCATATTAACAGTGGTGCAATATGTAACGCAACTTATAGTTTTTCATTAAACATTTTACCAGAATTAAATAGTCCAAACCAAATTGAGGTGAGTTTTTGTGCAGCTTCTGGAAATATTCCATACAATTTGGCTTTTACCCAACCTGACATTATCAATGGGCAAGTTGGAAATTTTTTATTTTCCTTTTTTGAAAATGAAACAAATGCATTAAATAATGCATTTGCGATTGATCCAAATATCGTTATTCCTCAAGGCAGTAGCAGCATTACTTATTGGGTAAGAATTTTTTATTCTAATAACCCGAGTTGTTTTCAAATAGTACCTGTCATTCTTCAAGTGTTTGATTTACCATTAGTAGATAGTTTAGATTTGGTTATTGTTTGCAATAGTTTTACACTTCCTCCAATAACCAATGGAAATTACTTTACAGGCCCAAACGGGACTGGCACACCTTTATTTCCTGGAGATGTATTAGAAGAAGATGGTGTATATTATATTTACAACGGACCTGATGCCAATGGTTGTAGCAGTCAAACTAATTTTACTGTGGTTTTTATTGAAGACTTTGAGCCAACTGTAAATAATTGTGGGTCATACATCGTTGCATTACCTCATGACACAGGAGCATTTTATACTGCTCCAGGAGGGCCGAATGGAAGTGGTATCGAAATTGCTCCAGGTACCGTTTATGAAAACAACACCCAAACAAGCATAAGTGTTATTTTGTATTACTATGCAGAGTTTGATGGTGTAATTTGTCAGGACGAACCTTATGAAATTTTTATTCACCCCATCCCATTGGTAGACGATCTACCTGATGTTACTTATTGTGATGGCTTTGTTTTGCCACCATTAACCAATGGAAATTATTATGCATTTAGCGGAGGAGGAGGCTTAATACCTGCAGGAACTACCATTTCTACAACCCGAGAAATATTCATCAGAAATACCAACGCCTTTTGTAGTGCAGAAACTAGTTTTACCGTTCAAATAGTAAATACTAGTCTGTTTGTGCCCCAATCAGCTTGTGGAAGTTATACATTGCCAGCAATTTCTTTTGGTAATTATTTTACTCTTCCAAATGGTCAAGGGAGTATTGTGAATCCAAATATTCCTATCACACAAAACTCAACCATTTATTATTTTACAAACACTACCATTGCACCAAATTGCACTGAAAATTTGGCTTATCAAATCACTATTTTGCCTCTTCCGATAGTAGATAACATTCCGAGTAACACCTATTGTGGTTCCTATATGCTCCCTCAATTAACCAATGGAACTTATTATCGTTTACCTGGAGGGCCATCTACAACTAACCAAGAAATGTTAAGTCCATTTCGAATAATTGATTTATCGGGTACTGATTTATCTCCCGGAACATTTTACATATTTGACGGGCCAAATAGTTTTGGATGTACAACCGATTATTCGTTCACGGTACAAATTGTACCAAACCCTGTAGTAGATGAAGTAATCGACAGAATTGAATGTAGTCCGTATAGTGTAACTTCTACGAATGGTACCATTTACACTGCTCCTGGAGGGCCTAATGGAACCGGTAATGCTGTTGCTTCCAACCAAACCTTTAACGAGCAAAGAACCTTTTACCTTTACGCCATCAATAACGAAAATGGTTGCGAAATTGATAATCCATTTACCGTGTTTTACAACGGCATCGATTTACCAGACTATCCGAATGTGGAAAGGTGTGTGGAAGATTTGTACACACTTCCAGCTTTAACCCATGTGCCTAACTCGCCTACAACCAACTACAGCATCGGATATTTTTGGGATGCAAATGGAAGCAATCCAATTCCTAGTAATTTTGTGTTTGATACCCCTGGAACTTTTACCATATATGTTTTTGCTACCAATGAAGGAAGATTTGGGGTAAATTGTACCGATGAGAAAAGTTTTACCATTACTGTTTCAAATACACCAATATTGCCTAATGTAACTTCACTGCAAGGAAATTTTTGTGGAAGTTTGACCTTACCTGCCTTACCAAATAACAATGAGTTTAACTTCGGATATTATACTTCGTCAGGTGGTAATTCCTCTAACTTAATCCCAAGTAGTGATTATGAATTTAGCCAGCCTGGCACATACACCGTTTGGCTTTATGGTAGAAGTTCTCAAAATAGTACCTGCTTCAGAGAAACCTTATTTACTTTTCGAATTTTTCCAAAATTAAGTTTTCAAATTCCGAATCGTGTCATTTGTGTAGATCCGGTTACCAATGTTACGCTTCAACCTATCTCTTTACAAGTGCCTATCAATCCAAATCAATACCAAATTACTTGGACTCTTAACGGAGGAGTAGTAGGTACAGGTAATAATTTGCTGGTTTTTCAAGCGGGGCAATATGAAATACAAGCCATCAAAGTACCTAATGAAACTCCTCCACAATGCGATTATTTACCTTTTACAGTTATCGTTGAAGCCTCAAGTGCACCTATTGCAGAAGTGATAGTAACCCAACCGTTTGAAGATATTGCCAATGCTTCTGTGAATATTCTCCAAGGTTTAGGAACCTATGTTTATAGTATGGATGGTGGAGATTATCAAAGTTCACCTGTTTTTGAGAATGTAGCTTCCGGATTTCATCAAATTATAGTATTAGACACCAAAGGTAATTGTGGACAACAAGTGCTTTCGTTTTTTGTTTTAAAACATCCTAAATATTTTACACCAAATGGCGATGGCAGAAATGATACATGGAAAATTGACGGTTTATTTATTACTTTACCCGAAGCAACCGTGCAAATTTATGATCGTTATGGCAAATTCATCAAGCAATTAACACCTCAAAGCCCATCATGGGACGGAACTTTTAATGGAGTTGCTTTGCCTTCTACGGATTATTGGTTTCAAGTTTTTTACCAAGATTTAAACGGAAACAACAAAGAATTCAAATCGCATTTTAGTTTAAAAAGATGATGGAATAATAATTGGTATCTTTGCAAACCAAAAATTATCCTATATATGCTTGAAGATAAAACTCCAAAAAAAACCAGCTTATCCGAATTAGGTGAGTTTGGTTTGATAGAACATTTAACCAAACATTTTTCGATTAGTCAAAAAAGCACCAAAAAAAGCATTGGAGATGATGCAGCAGTATTGGATTTTAAAAACCAACGTACGGTAATTTCTACGGATTTATTGATTGAAGGGGTACATTTTGACCTAGCTTATATGCCTTTAAAACATTTAGGTTACAAAGCTGTGGTGGTAAATGTATCTGACATTTGTGCTATGAATGCAACTCCTACACAAATAACTTTTTCATTGGCTGTGAGCAATCGTTTCCCGTTAGAAGCTTTGGAAGAATTATATGCAGGAGTAGCTTTGGCTTGTGAAAAATACCAAGTGGATTTGGTTGGTGGTGATACCACTTCCTCCCAAAAAGGATTGATTTTATCTGTAACAGCTATAGGTACAGCTAAAGAAAAAGAATTGGCTTACCGAAACGGAGCCAAAGTAAATGATTTATTGGTAGTTACCGGAGATATTGGAGCAGCTTACATGGGATTGCAGGTTTTGGAAAGAGAAAAACAAGTTTTTCAGGTAAATCCAAACAACCAACCAGACTTAGAACCCTATACTTATTTAATTGAAAGACAATTAAAACCTGAAGCCAGAAACGATATCAAAAACTTATTGGAAAAGTTGGAAGTAACACCAACTTCTATGATTGACATTTCAGATGGTTTATCGTCAGAAATTTTACATTTATGCAAGGCATCCAATGTTGGAGTTCAATTGTTTGAAGAAAAATTACCTCTGGACCCACAATTGATTTCTACTTGTGAAGAATTTAATATCGATAGCACCACTATTGCAATTAATGGAGGAGAAGACTACGAATTACTATTTACCATTCCGTTAACTGACTTTGAAAAAATTAAAGGGAATCCAAATTTAACCGTCATCGGACATATCACTGAAGCCTCCCAAGGGATGCATTTGGTTAGCAGAGCAGGAGAAAATATTCCGCTAAAAGCAAGAGGTTGGAATGCCCTAAAAAAAGACTAACAAAAAAAAAGCCTTTAACTAAAAAGTTAAAGGCTTTATAAAAAGATACTAAAAATTTAATCTTCTCCTATCATAGAAATTCTCATGGTGTTTACCATCCCTTTTTGGGCAACTGGCATCGCCATTAAATTGATCAACATATCTCCTTTTTGAACAAAACCTTTGTCTTGTGCAAATTGGTTCACATCCTCTACAGTTTCATCTGTAGAAACATATTTGTCGTAGTAAAAACTTTTAACTCCCCAAAGCAAACTCAACTGCGTTAATATATTTTTGTTTGAGGTAAATACTAAAATGTGTGCTTGAGGTCTCCAAGCCGAAATTTGAAATGCAGTATATCCACTATTGGTTAAAGTTGAAATCGCTTTGGCTTTAATCTCGTTAGCCATGTTGGCAGCGTGATAACAAATAGATTTGGTTACAAATCGCTTGGTACGAACATGAGGTGGGTTATGTGGAACTTGAATTAACGGGCTATCTTCTACCGAACGGATAATTTTTGTCATCGTTTCAATTACTTGAACCGGATAATTCCCTACAGAAGTCTCTCCTGAAAGCATTACTGCATCCGCACCATCCATTACAGAGTTAGCAACGTCATTTACCTCTGCCCTAGTTGGGGTTAAACTGGTAATCATGGTTTCCATCATTTGGGTAGCAACAATTACCGGAATACGAGCCGTTTTTGCACGATGAATCAACTTTTTTTGAATCAACGGAACTTCCTCAGCAGGTACTTCAACACCTAAATCACCTCTTGCTACCATCAAACCATCGCAAAATGCCACAATTTTGTCAATATTTTCTACCGCTTCCGGTTTTTCAATTTTAGCAATAATCGGAATTTTATGGTCAGAATGTTTGGCAATTAAATCTTGCAAATCTTCTAAATCTCTAGGGTTTCTTACAAAAGATAAAGCAATCCAATCTACTTTGTTTTCAATAGCAAAAATGGCATCTTTGATATCTTTTTTGGTCAAAGCTGGTAAAGAAACATTGGTATTAGGTAAATTAACTCCTTTTTTTGATTTTAAAGGTCCACCTTGTAAAACCACCGCTTCCACTTCGGTGTTTTTATCGGTTTTGGTTACTTGAAAAATTAATTTCCCGTCATCTAATAAAATCTTTTCCCCTGGGTTTACATCTTTAGGAAATTCTTTATAGTTCATATAAACTCTTTCCTTGGTACCTGGTATATCCTCAGCAGTGGTGAATGTAATCACATCTCCTTTTTGCACTACAACATCCTCTTTCATTACACCTACTCTTAATTTCGGTCCTTGTAAATCGGCCAAAATACCAGTGGTGTAACCAAATTCTTCGTTTAGTTCTCTAATGATATCTATTCTCTCTTTTACATCGGCATAATCGGCATGCGAAAAGTTAATTCGAAACACATTTACTCCAGCATCAATCATGTCTTTAATTACCTCTTTGGTAGAACATGCTGGCCCTAAAGTGGCAACAATTTTAGTTTTTTTAGTAGTAGGCATTTAATTGAAAATTAAATAGTTTTTATTTTTTATTTGAGTCCAAGCAACCGCATAAGCTGAAGCAATTTGTGGTATTTTTTGTAATACTTTCACCCACTCTTCCCCTTTGGCAGCAGCATCTAAACCTTCAATTTTAAATAGGTAAGGTACTTGCTTTAATTCTGGTAAAAAGTGGTAAGTAGCAGTAACCATTTGGTTGTTAAATAACCCGGCTGGAGTAGAAATTTCCTCAGGCATTTCTACTTGGTTTTCAATCAAATAACACCTAAATCCTTCCAAATCATCCAAAGCAAAAAAGTGAGTAAAATCGATGGTTTTTTTTTGAATGGTTACCAAAATTGGTTTTTTTGATATAGCTAACATGACATTACTATGTTTATTCATAAAAAAAGCCAATCGATCCATTTCCATATTGGTATGGATGGCTAATAACTGACTTTCTTCTTCTTCCTGAATATCATAGACCAATTTGTGCACAGCCATGGTTCTATATTTTTGTAAATATATTAAAAGCCCTTGTAACAAGCAGGTTATTTGGTGTAACTTAACTTAATTTTACTAACGAAAACGTTTTAGTGTTTTTATTTTCGTTCCATTTTTTCTTGAAAAGCATAATATGCTCTTTTAGCAGCAGTTTCTTCTGCTTTCTTTTTTGAAGTAGCTCTAGCTTTGGCAATTAATTCGCTATTGATATACAATTTTACGGCAAAATGCTTTTGCGATTCGTTGGTAGTTTCTTCAAAAAATTCAAAATTAAACGGGTATTTGTGCTTTTGACACCATTCAATCAACATTCCTTTATAGCTAATTACTTTACCTTCTAACTTGGCAATATCAACATACGGAACAATTACTTTACGATGAATAAAATCCTGACACACGTCAAAGCCTTTGTCTAAAAAAATAGCTCCAACCAAAGCTTCAAAAATATTTCCGTAAATATTTTCTCCAAAATGTTGGGTAGGTACTTTGCTTTGAACCAACGGAAGTAAATTCAAGTCCTTCCCCAATTCGTTTAAATGTTCTCGAGAAACAATTTTTGAACGCATTTTGGTTAAATAACCCTCATCACCTTTTGGAACTTTTTGAAACAAATGTGCTGCTATTACTGCACTCAGCATCGCATCACCTAAAAATTCTAATCTTTCGTAGTTGATGGGATTGCCTTTTTCATCCATTTTATTAATAGATCGATGAATAAAAGCCTTGCGGTAATATTTTGCATTTACCGGAGATACTCCTGTTATTTTTTGGATGGTTTGTAAAAAAATCCCGTCATCATCTGAGCGGGATTTTGAAAATATTTTCGAAAAAAGTCGCATTTACAAAACTACAATTCTAATTTTTTCATCAACACACAAGCATTGTGTCCACCAAAACCAAAAGTGTTGCTCATTACCACTTTCATGTCGCGTTTTTGTGCCACATTAAAGGTGAAATTAAGTTTAATATCAATCTCTTCATCATCTGTAAAATGATTGATGGTTGGTGGCACCATTCCGTGGTGAATAGACAAGATCGATGCAATGGCCTCAATTGCTCCTGCAGCACCTAACAAATGTCCGGTCATAGACTTGGTAGAATTTAAATTCATGGTATAAGCATGCTCTCCAAAAACCTTTAAAATTGCTTTGCTTTCTGCTATATCTCCTAACGGAGTTGACGTTCCGTGCATGTTTACCCCACAAACATCAGTTGGCTGCAATCCTGCATCGCGTAAACAATTAAGCATTACGTTGGTTGCTCCTAAACCTTCCGGATGTGGAGCAGTGATATGATGGGCATCGGCCGACATTCCTCCACCACCAATTTCGCAATAAATTTTTGCTCCTCTAGCAATGGCATGTTCATATTCTTCTAACACCAATGCACCTGCTCCTTCACCTAAAACAAAACCTTCACGATCTTTATCCATTGGTCTAGAAGCCGTTTTAGGATCATCGTTTCTGGTAGACAAAGCATGCATGGCATTAAAACCACCCATTCCTGCAGCGGTTACTGCGGCTTCTGAACCTCCAGCTACAATTACATCTGCTTGCCCTAATCTGATATAATTAAATGCATCAATCAAGGCATTGGTAGAAGATGCACATGCAGAAACAGTAGTAAAGTTTGGCCCTCTAAAACCATATTTGATAGAGATATGTCCACCTGCAATATCTGCAATCATTTTTGGAATAAAAAACGGATTAAATTTAGGTGTTCCATCTCCAGTAGCATAGCCAATCACTTCTTGCTGAAAGGTTTCTAACCCTCCAATACCGGAACCCCAAATTACTCCTACTCTATCCTTATCTAATTGATCCATATTAAAGTTGGCATCTTGAATGGCTTCTTCAGATGCTACCAAAGCATACTGAGCATATTTGTCCATTCTGCGAACTTCTTTTCTGTCGATAAAATCTTCTGCATTAAAATTTTTGACTTCGCAAGCAAACTGAGTTTTAAACTTGGAAGCGTCAAAATGAGTGATTGGTGCAGCACCACTTACCCCATTAATCAAACCATTCCAGTATTCTTGAATGTTATTTCCGACAGGAGTAAGAGCTCCTAAACCGGTTACTACAACTCTTCTAAGTTTCATTTGTTGTTTTTTAATTGTTTTAATTTCTTCCATGTATTTGGAAGAGGCTATATCTCAAATTTGTGATCCCAGTTTGATGGTATAAATCTTACAAACTTGTTTGGAACGAATTTAAAAAAAAATTAGCGACTTAACTGTAAACCTCTTAACTTTTGTTCAAACAAAAATAACCGATGTTACGTTATTAAACAAAAAAACCTTGAATTTAGTTGTAAAATCAAGGAATTTATGATAGTCTTAAAAACAAAAGCCCATTGCAATAATGGGCTAATTGAATTTATTTCTTAGCTTCTTCGATGTAAGAAATAGCTTGACCAACTGTTGCAATGTTTTCTGCTTGATCATCTGGAATTTGAATATCAAATTCTTTTTCGAACTCCATAATCAATTCAACAGTGTCTAAGGAATCCGCTCCTAAATCGTTAGTGAAGCTTGCTTCAGATACTACTTCGTTCTCGTCAACACCTAATTTGTCCACGATAATCGCTTTAACTCTTGATGCAATGTCTGACATAATGTTTAATTTTTAGTTTAATCGGCACAAAAATAAAAAACTTTATTTTATAAAATGATTTTTGCTGCTAAAAGTGCTTCAAAAGTTTCATTTTTAGACTTTCTCCCTCTAAAAAATAGGATTTTTCTCAAAAAAATTAATTCCTTTGCAAAACACAACCAACCACAACATCCCTTGAAAAATCTAGTTCTTTTTGCGTCAGGCTCGGGCACCAATGCCGAAAATATCGTTTTGTACTTTCAAAACCATCCAAGCATTAAAATAGTGCATTTATTTTGTAATAAGCCTGATGCAAAAGTGTTAGAAAAGATGCAAAGACTTCAAATTCCCACAACCATTTTCTCTAAAAACGAGTTTTTTAATGGTATTTTATTGGACCAATTAAAGAGTTTACAACCAAGTGCAATTGTTTTAGCAGGCTTTTTATGGAAAATCCCGGAAATTATGGTAGCAACATTTCCAAATCGCATCATCAATATTCATCCTGCACTTCTCCCGAAATATGGCGGAAAAGGCATGTATGGCAACCATGTGCATGAAGCTGTTTTGCAAAATAAAGAACCCGAAACCGGCATCACCATTCATTTGGTTAATGAACATTACGATGAAGGAGCTATTTTATTCCAAGCAAAATGCGATATCAAACATGTTTTAACTTCAGAGGAAATTGCCAAAAAAGTTCACGAATTAGAATATGCCCATTTTCCGAAAGTAATTGAAAACTACCTATCATCTATATGAATTCATTTGAAGTAATTATTTATACTGACGGTGCTTCTAAAGGAAATCCTGGCCCTGGAGGTTATGGAATTGTAATGGAGCAGGTTGGTTCGCATTATCGAAAAGAATTCAACGAAGGATTTGCATTAACCACCAACAATCGGATGGAATTAATGGCTGTGATAGTAGGTTTGGAGCAATTAAAAAAAACTCCTACTAAAGTTTTGGTGGTTTCCGACTCAAAATATGTGGTAGATGCTGTGAATTTAAAGTGGGTTTTTGGTTGGGAAAAAAAAGGGTTTCAAGGCAAAAAAAACCCAGATTTATGGAAGCGATTTTTACAAGTGTACCGAAAACATGATGTACAAATGCAATGGATTAAAGGACATAACCTACACCCACAAAATGAACGATGTGATGCTTTGGCTGTACAGGCCTCTTTGCAACCAAATCTTCCTAAAGACCTTGGGTATGAAATCGAAAACAAAGGTATGTTTTCCTGAAACTTCTCTGAAAAAAGCTCTAAAAAAGTCTTTCCAAATCACGAAGTAAAACGTATCTTTGCCGCTTAATTTTACCTTCATGAACAAATTATTAATCGTAGGCACTGTTGCCTTTGATGCTATAGAAACTCCTTTCGGAAAAACCGACAAAATATTAGGAGGTGCTGCTACTTTCATTGGCTTATCTGCTAGTCATTTTTCATTAAATGCTGCAATTGTATCGGTGGTAGGAGAAGATTTTCCGGAAACATATTTACAACTTTTGCAACAAAAAAATATTGATATTTCTGGTATTGAAATTGTAAAAGGCGGAAAAACCTTTTATTGGAAAGGAAAATACCATAACGATTTAAATTCAAGAGATACATTGGTTACCGAACTAAATGTATTGGCCGATTTTAATCCGAAAGTACCTGTTGCATACCAAGATGCTGATGTAGTAATGTTAGGAAACTTACATCCGAACATTCAAATAAGTGTATTAGATCAAATGAACCAAAAACCAAAATTGGTGGTGTTAGATACCATGAACTTTTGGATGGATTGTGCATTAGCTGAACTAAAAGAAGTCATGAAGCGAGTGGATGTAATTACCATTAATGATGAAGAAGCTCGACAACTTTCGGGTGAATATTCGCTAGTAAAAGCGGCAAAAGTAATTCATGAAATGGGGCCTAAATATGTGGTTATTAAAAAAGGAGAGCACGGAGCCTTGTTGTTCCACAACCAAGAGGTGTTTTTTGCCCCGGCTTTACCATTGGAAGAAGTTTTTGACCCAACCGGTGCAGGAGATACGTTTGCTGGAGGTTTTTCTGGATATATAGCCCAATCTGGAAATATTTCGTTCCATAACATGAAAAATGCGATCATTCAAGGTTCCAATTTGGCCTCGTTTTGCGTAGAAAAATTCGGCACTGAACGCATGGAAAACTTAAGTAAAGAAGAAGTAAACCAACGATTGCAACAATTTAAATCGTTGACCCATTTTGAAATAGAATTAGAATCTTAAATACCTATGCCTCCTTGTGAGGCATTTTTTGAACCTAACTTATGAGTGATTTTTTACAACACGAATGTGGCATTGCCTTGTTGAGATTAAAAAAACCGTTATCTTATTACCAAGAAAAATACGGAAGCAGCTTGTATGGCATCCAAAAAATGTATTTACTCATGGAAAAGCAACACAATCGCGGACAAGATGGTGCGGGTTTTGCCAGTATTAAATTGGATGTTGCTCCGGGAGAAAGATACATTAGTCGTTTTCGATCCAACCAAGCACAACCAATTTTAGATGTATTTAACCACATCAACACAAGGATTAAAGAAATTGTAGATGCCAATCCGGAGAAAAGTAAAGACATGTCTTGGCTAAAAAAGAATGCTCCGTACGTTGGGGAGTTGTTTTTAGGGCATGTTAGATATGGTACTTTCGGAAAAAACAGCATAGAAAGTGTGCACCCATTTTTGCGTCAAAACAACTGGATGCATCGAAATTTAATAGTTGCCGGAAATTTTAACATGACCAATGTAAAAGAACTATTTCAAAACTTGGTCGACTTAGGACAGCACCCAAAAGAGTTTGCAGATACTGTAACGGTGATGGAAAAAATCGGTCACTTTTTAGATGATGAAGTAACCGACTTGTATTATGAATGTAAACAAGATGGCTTGAGCAAGAAAGAAGCAAGCCCAATTATTGCTGAAAAACTAAATATTGCAAAAATACTAAAACGTGCCTCCAAAAATTGGGATGGAGGCTATGCCATGGCAGGATTGATTGGTCATGGAGATGCATTTGTGTTTCGAGACCCGAATGGAATTCGTCCGGCTTATTTTTATGAAGATGATGAATTAGTAGTAGTTGCTTCTGAAAGACCGGTCATACAAACTGCATTTAATGTTTCTTATGACCAAGTGCAAGAATTAAAGCCGGGAAATGCACTAATTATTAAGAAAAACGGACAAACAACATCGGAAGAAATCATCCCAAGTAAAGAATTTAAAGCTTGTTCGTTTGAAAGAATTTATTTTTCCAGAGGTAGTGATGCGGATATTTACCAAGAAAGAAAACAATTAGGCAAATACCTTTTCCCGCAAATTTTAAATGAGATTGATGGAGATGT
This sequence comes from Flavobacteriales bacterium, assembly GCA_018335925.1. Lineage (GTDB taxonomy): Bacteria > Bacteroidota > Bacteroidia > Flavobacteriales > Flavobacteriaceae > Flavobacterium. The sequence continues at coordinate 3,568 of JAGXRF010000002.1, read as the reverse complement.
GGAAAACACCGTATTTTCTTATATTCCAAACACCGCAGAAGTTTCGTTTTTTGGGATGGTAGAAGCTGCTCAGGATTTCTTGAACAGCAGAAAAATTCAACAAATTTTATCTAAAAACTCTTTAAACGAAGTTGTGCTTAAAGATATTTTAGATTTTAAAATTAGAACGGAAAAAATTGCCATTAAAGATGCCAAACTTCGCACCTTTATAACTGACGATAGTAGTAGAGACGACTTGGTTACCCATGTTTATGACGTAACTTATGGGGTGGTAAAACCAAAAGATACCATTGTAATTATTGACGATAGTATTGTTCGAGGTACTACTTTAAAGAAAAGTATTTTGCGAATGTTAGATAGGTTGCATCCTAAGAAAATTGTGATTGTTTCTTCTGCACCGCAAATTCGTTATCCGGATTGTTATGGGATTGACATGGCAAATTTAGATGGCTTGATAGCCTTTCAGGCTGCATTGGCTTTATTAAAAGAAAGAGGGATGGAACATTTGATTGATGAAGTGTACGAAAAATGCAAAAAACAGGAAAACCTTCCAGACAACGAAGTCATTAATCATGTAAAGGAAATTTACGCACCGTTTTCAGACGAAGAAATTTCTAATAAAATTGCCGAATTGCTACACGGGCCAGAGGTAAATGCAAACGTGAGTATTTTATACCAAACCGTAGAAAATTTACATTTGGCTTGCCCAAAAAATTTAGGCGATTGGTATTTTACCGGAGATTATCCTACCCCCGGAGGAAATCGTGTGGTAAACCGATCTTTCATCAATTTTAAAGAGGGAATTCAGGATAGAGCTTATTAATTTTATAAAAAGGTTTATATCTGTACTTGTCAAAAATTAAGATGTTTTTAAACGATTATATTAGTCATTCATCTAAATTATTTGGCAAGTCGTTTTGGTAACTCTATGTTTGTAGTACCATAACATTTAGTAGGTTAAGTTTTATGGTAGATTTGGGGCAAAGAGGTGGTAGAGATACCACCTTTTTATTTTTGCCAAAGTAAAAACCCGTCTCGGTTTAAAACTGAGACGGGTTTTTTAGTAAGCTAATTACGGTTTAACTGTTTTCTTCAATTACAATTTTACCGTTTTTTCTACCAATAAAAATTCTTTGAATAGGATAATCTGTTTGGATATTCTTCTGGATTTTGGTGTCACCTTGTTTTAATTGTATTTGGATAGAAGTGATTTCACCCAAACTATTCCTTTTAATACCACACGCCCCCCCCCGCTACCGAACGAATCCTTTCGTGTGGTTAGTATAGCTATACCAACTGACCAACCTTAATAAGTTGGTTTTGTTATTTTATAGAGTGGCTAAGCTATGCAGTCCACGGCAACAAGCATTTTGGTTTATAGATGGCAATGAGAATGGTGTAGATTACCTCAGCTACCACACGACCCGAGCATAGCGAACAGACGAAGTAATCCATTCGTGTGGTTCTAGCTTACAAAAAAAGTTTTTACTACATTTGAAATAAAGCAAAAGTATGAGTAGAAATTATAAATTTCATAAGTGCTCAAGATTATGCAGGCGAAAAGGGTTTGCTTGATGGGGTTTGTGTTTTTCAGTATTTTGAATTGTAAAGCCTCACGAAGGGATTCGTGCGGCAGCGGTGGGGGTTTAACTCATTTAGAAACAAATATGAAAAATGAATCACATTGGAATATATATAAAAGTCTCATCAAATAGCATCTAGCATTGAAGAATCAATTTTTGGATACTGTGTAATAGATGACAGAAGACAGGGATTAGATATGACATTTACAGAAAGAGATGGATCAACAACCAGACAAGTTGTAGAACTACAAGAAAAAATGAAAGACGGAAGTCTTAAGCCCTTGAATCCAAACAAACCAATAAGAGTTAAAAAAACAAAAGGAAAATGAAGGTGTTTATAAAATATTGCACTTGTTTTTTATTTTTTATTTTTCTATTGGGGTGCCAAGTTTATCGTTTACAATTTGATAAAGAACTGCCAGAGGAAGATAAATTACCTGAAAAATTTAAAGAAAGAATTATTAGATTAAAAAAAATTCATTACAAGTATTCTGACTCTATAAGTTTTCAAATTATTAATAAACATGAAAATTATATTTTTTTTAAATTAGAAAATGAAAATCATTATCTTCATCTAGGGCATGTTGAAAGTTGGGTGGTTTTTAATCATAAAAAAGGTATTCCACAATTAATTAACAGAATTACAAACACGAAAGAAGTTGGTTTTACAGGTAGTGTAAATTTAGTAATAATTAATAGAGTGGAGAATGGTGATATGCCTTTAGAACCAGGTAAAGTTATTGATGATGACCTTTTTAGAGTTTCTGGTAGGGCAAATTATATATTAAAAGAAATCACAGGAGAAGATTTTGGGAATGCAGGTATGTATGCCACTGATAAAGAGTTAAAAAAATTACAAAGAAAATGGATTAAGTGGTATAATAGTTTATAAGTAAAGTAATAATATTTCCAGTAATTTATAAGATTAGGTGTTTTTAATAAAATCCTCCCGATAACTATGGTTTTTCCAAAATAAAATTGCTAAATATTTCATCGTTTTTTTGCAAATAATTCAATAATTTCGAATTAGGAAAAAACAATAGTCTTGCTCCGCTACCGCACGAATCCCTTCGTGTGGTTAGTAGAACAAAATAGAAAGCAAGCCCACTCAATCGAGTGGGTTTGTTGTTTATACTGCATTAGAAAACCCGAGGCTATGGCTACGAATACCTCCGCTACCGCACGAATCCCTTCGTGTGGTTAGTAGAACAAAAACACAAACTCAAGCTCCGCAACAAAAAGCAGCCCCGCTATCGCACGAATCCTTTCGTGTGGTTAGTAGAACAAAATAGAAAGCAAGCCCACTCAATCGAGTGGGTTTGTTGTTTATACTGCATTAGAAAACCCGAGGCTATGGCTACGAATACCCCCCGCTACCGCACGACCCGAGCGTAGCGAACAGACTAAGTAATCCTTGTCTTCTGTCAATTATAAAATCCAACAAAACCAACCCTAACAAGTAGGTTTTTTATAAACAAAAAAAATACGGTTTTTTAGAGTTCCCCCTTCAGGGGTTGGGGGCTTTTTGATATCTTTACGATGCCATGGTAGTAAAAGTAAGAAAATTTGTGCACCAGCAAGGAGCTAACAACTCTTGGCCCGATTATTTGAATGGGTTTCAGTATTCCAATGAAATATTGCAATTCTTTCCACATATAGAGGGCTATGTACAATACTACCAAGAAGGGGAAGAAAACGGCAACACCAACCAAGGAAATGATGGAGCACCATTACAGGAAGGTTTTAGTTATGTATACCAATATAGGGCGGAGCGTAAAAAAATAGTCCAGTGGACTATTTTAGCGAACGAGCCAGCAGGCGGGGTGGCAAAAGGCAACAACCGACTAAACTACACCCTGAACCGCGAAGGCACCTTATCCATCCTCTCCGAAGACCATTACTATCCCTTCGGGATGAAACACCCCTACAACAACGACCGCAGAGAATGGGCTTTTATCCGCATAGAAAACATCCCAACCCCTTTT
>JAGXRF010000001.1 GCA_018335925.1 Flavobacteriales bacterium | reverse complement strand
ATATTTATCAAAGGAAGCAAAGAAACCTCGTCAAAAAGTCCGAAAAGCAGGACATTGCCATTACAGGCAAAACAGATCCTTTTGTTTTACAAATATCTTGAAAAAAACAGAAATAATTTACTGAAATACAATCTTAAAAATACGGAAGAACAAGCCTTTATTTTAGGGCAGTACGGAGAAAAGATAAACCCACACGGAATAAGCAGAATAATCAACGAGAACCGCAAGGAAAGCGAGCAAATCCAACCAATGAAAATAAGACAAAGTGTAATCGCCAATCTTCTGAAAAAGGAAAACGATACAAGGATAGTCCAGGTTTTTAGCGGACATAAACGAGCCAGTACAACCGTACAATACAAACAATCGGAACTGGAACAATTACAGAATGCAATCAACAACTATCATCCAATAAGATAGGAAGTTGAGCATAGCGAAATCCCGAGAACGAAGAGAATCGGGATGAATAAAAAATAAATCTTCCCTTTTTACCTGATGATTTAATGACCCGCCCGCCAACGCACAGGCACGGCTTGGTCAGTGCCCACCGCACAAGTCCAACGCTCTCACTGCCTTTGTGGTGTTGCAGTCAGTTTTTTATGTCACGATTTTTGTACCCACCGCACTTGCAGCACATTGTTTTTTTCAGTTGAAAATATTATTGAATTTTAAGCGGACAACTGAAAAAAAACAAAGAGCTGCACCCACCGCACAAGACAAAAAATCCCGCCATAAAAAACTGCCTGAAGCTAAGTTACATAATGTGGTCTTATAGTACTTTTTCTCCCACGCTTATGCGAGCATCCCAACGCTAAAAAGTACTATAAGCACATTATGTAAAATAGCCAACACCACAGGCAAGAACGGCAAAACAGCCCCAAAGCCGCTTCGCTGTTTTGCCGTTCTTGCAGCCGTGCCTTTTGCCCACGCTCCCCACCCGAAGAAAGCGGTATCAGGTAAAAAGGGAAGATTTATTTTTTAGCGAAACCGCCCACTAACGCCCTGCGGTTGTTTGCTCATTTTTTCAGAAGATTGCCTAAGAAGTTGTTTTTCAATTGAAAATTAGGGAAAGGCAATCTTCTAAAAAAATCGAGCCTGAATTTTTTTTCAATTGAAAAAGAAAAATTTACTATTTTTGAAAAGAGAAAGACGTTCTTTGATTGTGGGGAAACCCTCGCGTGAGGCAAAAGTGGTGCAGATGTGGTTAAGTGTGGATCCGTTGGCGGAGGTATATCCTACAATATCTCCATATGCGTATGTGGCTAATAATCCAATTGCTTTTGTCGACCCAGATGGAAAAAGAATTAAGCCATGGAAAACTACATATAGTTTTTTTGGAATAAAGTGGACGATTTATCATGGGTTAACTGATATAAACAATGCAGATAAAAAATTTGATAAATCATATTCATCATTAATGAAAAGTTCTAATGTTTTTAGAACAGCTATTGCAAGACTTAAAAAATCAAATAGGGATTATGAATTCAGAACTATCTACAAAAAATCAGGTTCTACCGAAAATAGAGGTAAATATGGTTCTTTTAATCCAGATGATAATTCAATTAATTTTGTTGTTGATTTAAGTTCTTCTGATGCATATACAGGAAGAAAGTCAACTGTTTTTGAGGAAGTGTTTCATGCAGCTCAAATAGATTATTTAAAAGACAAAAAGGAATCAAAATCTATGCTTGCAATAGAAGTTGAAGCAAAGTTAGCAAAAAGCATTGAAGGCCTTTCAGGTCATCCTTATGAAACTCTCAATGTAGATGCTTCAATTATTGACAAGATAAAAAATAAAATGATATTGTCTGCAAACGAATTGAGTATATTGACTACAGAAATAGATGAACTTAGTAGAAGGGTAGCAAAACAATACGAACTTGATCCAATGGATTTTTATGGTGGAGATGATTTGAAATATATAGAGAGTATATATGGTCAAAAATTGACTAATCAGCAAGAATCAATTACTATTACTTACAAAAAAGACTGATAAACCATGAGATATGTTTTGAAATTAATATTCTTTTTATTATACGTTTATGTGTTTACTTTGTCTTGTAAAAAAGATGATAGCAATATAGATACTCAATGTTTAAAAGCAAAAAGTTTAATTGATTATTATTCAAGAAACGATAACACTATCATTCCATTTTTAGATTATAATAATGAAAATGCGACAGAATATTTTGTTTTTAAAAAATATAATCTTGTCAGTTCTGTACATTATGAATATATTACATCTGATTCTTGTGCAAAGTTAAGAGTAAATGAAATTTTAAATAAAAGATATGGTAATAATCTTTTAAATATCAAGAAATCAATAGATTCGTTTAATATGTTAAAAGAATATTCTTTGGTTGTTAAAAATTATGATGGTATCTTACATGATAAAGGTTATGTTAGATGTAAGCCTATGGATGGTACATTCAAGAGCAAATTGTTAGAGAAGGTAAAAGAAAAAGACTCTACATTTCGTATTAATAGCTTTTGGATAGTTATAGATAAAGATGGCAATATTAAAGATATTGAGAGGTATATTAAACATTCTGATGAAATTGACAGTTTTGTTATAAAAAACCTTAAAAATTATAAATGGACTAAACCTATGATTAAGATACATAAAAATGATGAAAACGAAGTTTATGTTGAAGCAAGAACAATATTTGTTTTAAAAAATGAAAAAGAATTTGATAAATTGCTAGGCTCTCCGAAGTCTCCTGACTTCGGAGCAAAATAAACCAACAATCCAACCTTAACAGTTGGTTTTGTTGTTTTATAGAGAGGCAATATTTTTCAGTTTAACATATTTAATATACCCATCTAAGGAGAGTAAAATATGGCATTTAACTTCATCCGTTACCGCACAGCCCAAGCAAAACGAACAGCAAAAAGTAATCTTTCGGGTGTTAATAGCTTCTACACCGCAAAGCTTGTCGATAGCTATTGGAAACTGACTTCGGAGTGTTATTAAAAAGATGAGTTTTTTTGTAAATTTGAATAAAAGATAAATATCTTAAAACTTAAAAAATAACACGAAGTCTGGAGACTTTGCATAACGGGTTTTGAAAAATATCCGATGTTTCAGTTTTTAAGTACCGGTCAATGGTTGAGCGTTCCTTTTATTATAATTGGCGTATATTTAATTTGGAACTCCTCCAAAAGCAAAAGAGAAGTTGCCTAATTGGCAACTTCTAAGCTAAAACGTAACGTTTAAAATTTGAAGATATCTTTCCAAACATTCTTTTTCTGTTTGGGCTATGAGCATTAAAAAGTCTTCTTTGCTATTTTCGGTTTGACATTTTTCTAATGCTTTATAGTACTTTAAACGAGAAGCATGTTCGCCTTTGAGGTTTGCAATCACATAGCCATGTTGCATCAAAATCAAATTCATCAGCAATCGAGAGGTTCTTCCGTTACCATCTACAAAAGGATAAATGCTCACCAATCTTTGGTGCATTTCAGCAGCCAAAATTACTGGATGTATGGTGCGATAATTGGCATGGTACCACAACATCAATTCTTCCATTTCCTTTGCTACCAAGTAGGGTGCAGGAGGTACATGATTGCTTCCGGAAATCATCACTTGTACTTTGCGGTATTTTCCAGCTTCATGTGGAAGAATACCTCTTAATACCAATTGATGTATTTGCAAGATGTCCCTTTCCTTAAGTACATAATTTGAAGATACCAAATCTTTGACGTATCCAATGGCATCTTGGTGATTGATGGCTTCCAAATGTTCACGCATACTTTTTCCGGAAATAGTCATTCCTTCGTTAATTACCAAATCGGTTTCTCTTAAAGTAAGTGTATTTCCTTCAATTTTATTGCTTTCAAACGTGTATTCTAATTCTAGGGCTTCATGAATTTTAAAGCTATCTAAGTTTCTGTGATGGTTTAAAATTTCTTTGAGTGCATCAATTTGTGTAAGAATGCTTTCTAAATCAGCAGATAGCTTTTCTCTTCTAAAGGAACCATAAAATAAAATTTCTTCTTGCACTTGTTGTAAAGCCTCTATTGCAAAATGATCGTAAGATATATTTTGCATAATCTGACTTTTAAGCCAAGCTACATATAAAATACCAAAATCAATATCTAGTAAATTGGATAATTGATGTATTTGCTCTTTGGTAGGAATGCGTTCGTTGTTTTCGAATTTACTTACCAATGAAGCATCAACTCCCATATCAAAAGCCAAATCTTTAGCTTTGATTTTTTTTGATATTCTTGCTTGTTTGATTAATTCAAAAACTTTCATTTTAAATTTACATTTAGTGTCATGACAAATTTAGTCATTTTTTATGAGATTCCAAAAAAAAGATCCAAAAAGGATCTTCTTAATTTATTTAAAAGAAAATATTTATTGAAGATAAACCTTTAATGCCTCTTCCATAATTTTTACAGCTTTTACCAAATCTTCTTTTTTCAAAACGTATGCAATTCTCACTTCATTGCTTCCAAAGCCTTTGGAAGAATAAAATCCGGCAGCAGGGGCAACCATAGTGGTTTCACCTTGATAATCATAACTTTCTAAAAGCCATTGTGCAAAATGGTCGGCATCTTTTACAGGTAATTGAGCCATACAATAAAAAGCACCTTTTGGCTGTGCCACTTTTACACCGGGTATTTGTTCTAATGCTGTAACTAATGCATCTCTTCGTTCTTTATATTCTTTGTTTACTTCTGTAAAATAAGATGCAGGAGTATCTAATGCTGCTTCACTTGCAACTTGCTCTAGAGTTGGCGGACTCAATCTTGCTTGAGCATATTTTAATACAGTTTGTATAACCTCTTTATTTTTAGAAACCACACAACCAATTCTTGCGCCACACATGCTGTATCTTTTAGAAACAGAGTCAATCATAATGGCATGATCAGCCAGTTCTGGAAAGGATAAAACAGAATAATGTTTTACTTCAGAGTCGTAAATAAACTCTCTGTAAACTTCATCTGCAATTAAAAATAAGTCGTGTTTAAGTACCAATGCTGCCAATTGCTCCATTTCTTCTTTACTGTAAACATAACCAGTTGGATTCCCTGGATTGCAAATTAAAATTGCTTTGGTTTTATTGGTGATTAGTTTTTCAAAATCAGCAATAGGAGGCAAGGCAAAATTTTGTTCGATAGTTGAAACTACTGGAACTACTTTTACACCTGAAGCAATGGCAAAACCATTATAATTCGCATAAAAAGGTTCTGGGATAATGATTTCATCACCAGCATCTAAAGTGCTTCCCAAAGCAAAAAGTAATGCTTCTGAACCACCTGTAGTTACAATAATATCAGCACTTGAAACAGGCAAACCAATGTTTTGGTAAGAACTAGCTAATTTATTTCTATAGCTTTCAAAACCTGCAGAATGACTGTACTCCAACACTAGTAAATCAAAGTTTTTTACTGCTTTTAAAGCAGATTCAGGAGATGCAATATCTGGTTGACCAATGTTTAAATGGTATACTTTGGTACCTCTTTTTTTAGCAGCTTCTGCATATGGAACCAATTTTCGGATAGGTGATTCTGGCATTAAAGCCCCTTTTTGAGATATCGTAGGCATAATTTTTAGTTTTGAAGGTGCAAAAATGCAACTTTTATATCACTTTAACAATGTAGTTGAATCGCTTTAACTAAATTTATAGAGATGAGAAAAAGCATTGCCTTCTGGTTTATTTTTTGTGCCTATTGGCTGATGGCTCAAGATGGTTTTGTGTTTTCTGGAAAAAAGTCAAAAATTACAATCCCAATAGAATTTGTAAACAACCTAATCATAGTCCCGTTGGAGTTAAACGGTTACAAAATGAATTTTTTATTAGATACCGGAGTAGAAGAGTCCATTTTATTTAGCATAGAGCAATACGAAAGTGTTTTGTTTGACGATTTAAAACCCATTAAATTAAAAGGTTTAGGTGGAGGGGAACCTGTAGATGCCTTTAAAAGTAATGGAAACAAATTAAAAATTACCAACCATTTTTTAGATAATAACCACACAGTTTATGTAATTCTAAATCAAGAGATAAATATTTCACCTAGAGTTGGAGTTCCAGTTAATGGTATTATTGGCTATCACTTTTTTAAGAATTACCTGGTTGAAATTGATTACATCCAAAAACGAATCATTGTTTGGAGAGATAATAAAGTATCTAAAAATAAATTAAAAAATTACCAAGTATTAAATTTAGAAATGGTAAAAAACAAACCATTTTTACAATCAAAAGTTTGGATTGAAAAGGATACTATCTCCGGTAGATTATTATTAGACACCGGAAATAGTGATGCATTTTGGTTGTTTGAAAGTCAATTTAAAATGGATGTTTCTAAGCCTCATTTGGTTGATTTTTTGGGTAAGGGATTCAATGGAGATGTATTTGGCAAAAGAACTCGTTTAGACCATTTAAAAATAGGAGATATTACGATACCTAAACCAATTGTTTCATTTCCGGATTCGTTATCTATCAAAAATGTTTGGAGTGATAATAACAGAATAGGTTCTATTGGATCTGAGTTTTTAAAGCGAAATCATTGTATTTGGGATTACTCCAAAAAAAAACTTTACTTAAAGCCAAATAAATGGATACAAGAAAATTATGAACACAATTTATCAGGAATAGAGGTATCGCATTCAGGAATGCAATGGAAGTCGGAAGCAATAACCATGTATCAAAAAAACACCAATAGTTCCGTAGTTTCTGCTTTACCCAGTGTTTTTTATAAAGTAGTTTTAAAACCAGTATATAACATCACTCAAGTGATTCCAACTTCTGAGGCTTATCAAAAAGGATTGAGAAGTGGTGACATTTTAATTAGTATTCAAAATAAGAATGTTTCGGAAATGAAGTTAGGCGAAATTGTTGAAATTTTAAAATCTGGTACAAACAAAAAGATAAAAATAGAATACGAAAGAAATGGAATTATAAAAACTTTAGATATTACCTTAAAACGACAGCTATAATTCTTCTTCTCTCGTCCAAGAATGATCATTTTCTTGAAAATTCACAAACAAATCATTTCGTAAAATTTGTTCCTGCATTTCTATTTCTTCTTGTACTGTTACCAAGTATGCCATTTTATCGTGACGTTTTTTCGCTAATTTTTTCACAGCATCTTCATCATATTTAATAAATCGCTGACCTTGTCTGTGAGCAGTATATTTTCTAAAACCTAATTCAGTTAAGCAATCAACACCCATATGTACTGCAGTGTATAAAGTTTCTCGATAAATTTGCTCTACTCCATGATCTATAAATTCATAAGCATCTACTCGGTTCCTGGCTCTAGTCATTACTTTTAATTGCGGAAAATGTTTTCGAACGGTTTCCACTACATGTAAATTGACACTTGGATTATCTATGGCAGATATAAACAATTTGGCTTTTTCGCAACCTGCAGCTTCTAACAATTCTAACCGAGTAGCATCTCCATAGTACACCTTAAAACCTAGTTTTCTTAACAATTCTACACGAACAGAATCATGATCTAAAATGGTTGCCTGTACTCCATTAGCTTTTAACAACCTACCAATGGTACTTCCAAAATGTCCAAAACCAGCTATAATAACTTCATGTTGTTCATCAATAGTGTCTGATTTCGCATCTTCTATGGTTTTAACACCAAAATAAGGATCGATATATTTTTCATTAATCAATAATAAAAATGGAGTTAATAGCATACTGATAGCAATTACTACCATAACTTGGTTGGTTAACAAAGTATCCGTTATTTTTAATTGATTGGAAAAACTTAATATGACAAATCCAAATTCACCAGCTTGACTTAAAATAAAGGAAAATAACATGTTTTGGTCTTGTTGTTTTTTGTACAAAATACCAACACCAAATAACACCAAAAACTTGATTAAAGTTAAAGCTATAACAAAGCTGAAAATAAAAATTGGACTATTGATAATAATATCAAAATCAATAGAAGCACCTACACCAATAAAAAACAAACCTAAAAGTAATCCTTTAAAAGGTGCAATATCTCCTTCTAATTCATGTCTGAATTCAGAGTTTGCCAATACCACACCTGCCATAAATGCTCCTAAAGCAGGACTTAAACCGACTAAAAGCATGAAGTAGGATACCGCAAAAACCAATAACAAAGCACTTGCAGTAAACAATTCTTGCTGTCTTGTTTTTGCAATTAATCTTAAAACAGGAACAATCACATATTTTCCTAAAAATAAGATGGATAAAATAGCAATAACTACCACGATGGCTTTGAGCCATCCAGGCAATAAAATAGTTAAATCGTAATTATTTTGAATTGCTATTGGTTGATCTGATGCTACTAAAAGCGGTATGATGGCCAATATCGGGATTACTGCAATATCTTGAAACAACAAAACGGAAAAAGAGCTCCTACCTAAATTGGTTTGTGAAAGTCCTTTTTCTTTTAAAGTTTGTAATACAATTGCAGTGGAGGATAATGATAGTGCTAGAGCAATAACGATGGATTCTTCAAAATCCCAACCAATAAAATAAAAACCTATTAAAACCAAAAAAAATGAGCTTCCAAGAAGTTGTAAAGAACCCATACCGAGAATAAACTTTCGCATTCTCCAAAATTTTTCAGGTTCTAATTCTAAACCAATTACGAACAACATCATTACCACACCAAATTCAGCAAAGTGCATAATGTCTGATCCTTTCTGACCAATTAACCCCAATAGTGATGGACCGATGATGATACCGGCAAACAAATATCCAAGAATAGAACTTAAACCAATTCTTTTGGCTATTGGCACACAAATTAAAGCCGATGCCAAATAAATGATTGCCTGTATAAAAAAATTACCATCCATATTTTACTCTGCAATTTCGTTTAAATACTGACATTGATTAAAATCCTTGGATTTAAAATTATTTTCAAGAAGCTGAAGCAAAACTTTTTGTAATTGTTGTGATATTGATTGTAGTTCTATTTCGTTTATTTTTCTTGCTCCATGAACAACAAAAGGGGGAAGTGGGATCATTTTACATGTCATAGCAGTTTGATGAAAAGGTTGCAACAATTCTCTAATGGTAAATCCATCTTTCCCGGAACTACAATAGCCTTCTTTGGTTCCTCCGGTAGAAATTATTTGAAAAAAATATTTGTCTTTTAAAGCATTCCCTTTTTTACCATAGGCCCAATCGTATTCAAAAACTAAATCGATGTATTGTTTAAGAAGAGGTGGACAACTATACCAATAAATTGGATGTTGAAAAATGATTACATCAAATGCTTCTAATCGCTTTTGCTCTTTTCTTATGTTGATATCAAAATCAGGATATAACTCGTAAAGGTCAATCCAACTGATATGATCCACTTCTTTTAATGCAACCGACAATTGATGATGCACCAAAGATTTTTCAAAAAGCGGATGGGCAAAAAGAACAACTGCTTTGAGCATATTTTTTTAAAATTATTCTACAACTATGGTATGTGTAATTAAATTTGTTGAAACTCCAAAAAACTCTAGAGTATATGTTCCAGGAGTTGTTGCTGTAAAATTGTAAATGCTTACTTGTGTAGATACCGTTAAATCACAAACACAATCATTTCCAGCATTTACTACCCTAGATGTAGTAGTGTTACCATTTGTAGTTTTTTCAAATTCTAAAAACTCTGAACATGCTCTTTGCGGTGCATGAGTAACTTGAATTTGCACATTGGTATTTACCGAAGTGGTTTCAGGTCCGGAAACTGCTGTAACTGGACTGTAAATTTCATAATAACAATCATCATCTTTAAGTGAGCATGAGGTGATGACTAAAAAAGTTACGATTAAAAAAGCTATTTTGTTCATTGTATTATTTGGTTGGTTATGGTTTATATTCCAGTGTAAGATTGTGGTGTAATTTTTCTTAATTCTGATTTTATTTCTTGTGAGACAGATAATTCGTTAATAAAATTACTAATGGTGTTCGCATTAATACCTTCATTGGTTCTTGTTAATGCTTTTAGAGCTTCGTATGGATTTGGATATTGTTCCCTTCTTAAAATGGTTTGTATGGCTTCTGCAACTACAGCCCAGTTGTTTTCTAAGTCTTGATGTAATTTTGCTTCATTTAACAAAAGCTTGTCTAAACCTTTAATAGTTGCATCTAAAGCAATAACAGTATGTCCAATTGGCATCCCCAAATTTCTTAGTACGGTACTGTCTGTCAAGTCTCTTTGTAATCTGGATATCGGTAATTTGGCTGCTAAATGTTCTAATAACGCATTTGCAATACCTAAATTACCTTCAGAATTTTCAAAGTCAATCGGATTTACCTTATGTGGCATGGCACTGGATCCAACTTCTCCTTCTTTTATTTTTTGTTTAAAATAATCCATAGAAATGTAGGTCCAAATATCTCTATCTAAATCAATTACAATCGTGTTGATTCTTTTTAAAGCATCACAAAAGGCGGCTAAATGATCGTAATGCTCAATTTGTGTGGTGGGAAATGAATAATGTAATTGCAATATTTCTTCTACAAAATGAGTGCCAAATTCTTTCCAATCAATGTTCGGAAAAGCTATATGATGGGCATTAAAGTTTCCTGTTGCACCACCAAATTTAGCTGCAAATGGCACTTGAAATAAAAGTTTTAATTGTTCTTCTAATCTAACTACAAAAACTTCTATCTCTTTTCCTAAACGAGTAGGGGAAGCCGGTTGCCCATGTGTACGAGCCAACATCGGAACTTCTTTCCATTGCTCGGAAAAATCTTTTAACTTTCCTATTAATTGAATTAACTTAGGCAAATAAACAGCCTGAAAAGCTTCTTTTAAACTTAATGGAATAGAGGTATTATTGATGTCTTGTGAAGTCAATCCAAAATGAATGTACTCTTTGGAAGCAGATAAACCTAATTGGTCTAATTTGTCTTTCAAAAAGTACTCCACAGCTTTTACATCGTGGTTGGTTGTTTTTTCAATTTCTTTGATCGAAGTTGCATCTTCCAAACTAAAATTTTGATAAATGCTTTTTAATTGAAGCTTCATTTCATCTGAAACAGTACCAAAATAAGGAAGTTCAAGTTCTGAAAGGGCTAAAAAATACTCAACTTCTACCAAAACGCGGTATTTCATTAAAGCAAATTCAGAAAAGTACGGAATTAGGTCAGAAGTTTTAGAATGGTATCTACCATCTATTGGAGAAATGGCTTGTAAAGCAAAAGTTGGATTCATAGAGTGTTGCTAAAATGCAAAAATAACAATATCCAACAAAGGATTAGGGGAATTGTAGTGAAATTTATACCAACTTTTTTAACTTTAAAAATGCCAATGCAGTGGTAAATGCATCACCCAAAGCAGTATGTCTACCTATGGGTTGAATTTGTAATTGATGCAACAAATCATCTAATGAAATGTTTTGCTCCAAAGGCCAATGCTTCCATTTTTTATACATTTCTGAAGTGTCTATATGCTTGTTTTTTAGATTTTTAAGATTATTGTTCTTAAGTAACTGATTGATTATTTGTAAGTCAAAATCAATGTGGTGTCCAATCAAAGTTGCATTGGATATAAAACCCAAAAACTCTTCCAATATTTGAATTTCTGCTGTAGTATTCTCCTCGGTAGGAAGTATTCCATGTACAGGAACACTATCATTAAGTTCAAAATTGGTAGGCAAAAACCATTCTTTGGTTTCTTGCAATAAAATTTCTTGATTTACAATTTTTACTGCTCCTATTGACAATATTTGGTCTTTTTTTACCTCTAATCCTGTAGTTTCAGTGTCTAAAACAATGAAATAGGTGGATTTATCACGAAAACTTTGTTCGTAATCGTGCCAAAACTTTGGATATTTTATAGAAGTAAAGCCCCACATAGTTTAGGATAAAAAGTTTAATTGAAATCGCACCGTAATTAGTTCTTGTAATTGTTGCAAGTTCTTTACAATGGTTTTTAATAACAACAATTCTGATTTATTTAACTCTTTCAAATTCAAAAATCTACCCGAGTTTTGATGCATTAATCCATACTTGGTTCGCAAATACAATGCATGCACAAACGACTCTTTGATTGCTTGGAAAATCTCTCGGTTATTTTCCTCTTGGCTCATTAAATAATTCAGTCTTTGTGTACTTGCAGCAAGGTTCACTTGCTTTTTATCCAAAGCCAACAATCGAATGGCATTTACTAAAGGCATGATGACTTTTAATTTTAAGTCAAAAGCATTCGCATTATTTTCGATGTTCTCAGTTGTCCACTGCTTAAATAAATTGAAAGCAGGAGGGAAGTTGGTAGCTTCTTTTCCCAAATAAGCTTTGAATAGTGAGTTGTTATGCAATAAAATTTCAATATGTTCAGCTAATTTTTTAGTCAAGGTAATTTCTCCTGAAACAAAACCTATATCAAAAAATATTTGCGACAACATGACACTATGTTCGCTTGGACTTTGAATCCAATGTTGGAAAGTAGTTTTCCATTCCTCCAAAGATTGGTTCCATTCCGGTTGATTGGCCATCATTTTTGCCGGACAATATTCATAACCTAAATTTTTGATGTTTTCTACAATGGCATTGCCTAATTGCAAAAAATAAGCTTGATTTGCTGAAGAATCTTCTTCAAATACCAAAGCATTGTCTTGATCAGATAACAACAGTTGCTCGGATCTGCCTAAACTTCCAATTTGAAAAAACGCAAAAGCACATGGTGGAGGAGAAGGCATTTTCTCTAAAGAAAACTCTACGCATTTTTCTATCATTTTTTGTTGCAAGGCAGAAAAAACTTTTAGTTGGTAATCAAAATTGCTTACATCTGAAATGTTTTGAGATAAATACGAGTGGATTTTTTGTTGAATATCAATTATCTCATCTATATTTTTTGCCTTTCTAACTGCTTTAAACCAATTTTTAGGAGAGTCTTGGTACGATTGAAGCAAATCGTGTTCAGATAAAATTCCTACAACTTTACTTTGATTGGTACCATCTTCAGTTACCACCAAATGTCGGATTTGGTTTTGAATCATCTTTACATGATAATCTGACATTTTTTCCTGCATTCCGATAGTATATACCGGGTGAGAAGCAATTTGCATCACACTTTCAGCTACGTTTAAATTTTCTGCAACTACTTTATTTCTGAAATCTTTATCGGTAATGATTCCCACCGGAAAATTGTGATCATTTACAATAACCACCGAACCAATTCGATGTTTTTTCATCAATTTGGCTGCTTGTTGGATAGAATTTTTAGGACTTAGTGTAATAATTGAAGAGGGTTGAATTACTGTGTTTTGTGAGGTTTCTAGACTCTCTGTAAAAGGAATTCCTTCAGAAGTTTTCTTTCTTTTAGATGTTTGATTGGCAAATACTTGTAAGAAAAAGGTTAAAATTTCTGGTTGTTTATTTAAGTTTATTTCAAATTTATCAAATGGAATGGCTAATAGTATAGAAGATTGGATACATTTTGCTTGATACAAATAGTTTTCTTTACCAAAATAAGGTCTGATTCCAAAAAAATCTCCAATTTCACAAGCATCAACGCAAATCGAATTTTCTTCTACATCAAATATTCCGACTAAACCTTCAAATACTACAAAAAAAGAATCTTTTGGAGGTTGGTTTTTTTCAAAAACTATTTCGTTTTTGTTATGATAAGATACTTTGATGGTTTTAATTAAGTTCTTTAAATCGCTTTCTGACAACAAATCAAATGGACTATGCTGTTTTAAAAAGTATAAAATTCTGTCGTGTATGTAATTAGACATATTTTTTTGAGGTTAAAGATAGAAGTAGAAGTTCAAACATGGCATGACAATTATCAGTACATTTCAAAATATTCTATTTTACATAATGTAAATTATCATTCAAAAAAATAAACAGAATTATTCGTCTGATTCATCCATAATTCTTTGTCTGTATAGCTTTCCAATCAAAACTGGTAATTTGGTAATATATTCCTCTATTAACCATTCCCGATAATTTTTGGTGGCATTCCCTAAACAAATGGTATATAATTTTACACGATAAAAAATATCATCTGTTAGTAATCTTGCCAAAATTTTTGCTTCTTTTAAATCCGTTGCATTGTCTACACACATAGCTGCATGTTGCTCCATAGATGCATCTATAACCACACGTGGTTTTTGATTTTTTTGGATGGCAACTCTGTAAGCTTTTTCAATATCAAAATGTAAATCTTTCGTATTTTTAAATTTTAACTTGACTTCTTCCGGCATTTTGTATTGAAAGTGTTCCTCAATTTCCACATCGCTTTTAATATGGTGGATAAATTGTTCCGGGTATTTGAAAATATAATGCCAGTCAACAAAATCTGTCCAAGCACCAAACCTAGCTACGTTATTTCCTAAATCAACAATTGTAAATTGGTCTTTGTTTGGAAGCTTTCTAGAGGCCCTTCCAATCATTTGAAAATAAAGGGTTAACGATCTAGTTGCTCTGTTTAAAATAACACATTGAACAGTTGGTTCATCAAATCCCGTGGTTAAAATTCCCACAGAAGTCAATATTGCATTTGGTGTATGTTTGAACCATTTTAAAATTTCTTTTCTTTCCTCGCTACTTGCGGTATTATCTAAATGTCTGATTGGATATTTTTTCTCTCTAAAAACTTCATAAACATATTTTGAGGTTCGAATACCATTGTTAAAAATCAATGTTTTTTTGTCGATGCAATGGTTTTCATAAGCAGTAATTAAGTGATGTTGCATGGCATCACTCGTATATAATTCGTCTGAGGATTTTACTGTATAATCTCCATTGATACCTATTTTTAAAGAACTTAATCCAACGTCATAACAATAAGTTTCCGGGACAGCCAAATATTTATTTTCAATTAAACTTTTGATTGACTTTCCAACTATCAACTCATTGTATATTTGATACATAGGTAGTTTGATATTAGAACTTAATGGTGTTGCTGTTACTCCTAAAAACTTGCAATGGGTAAATGCTGAAAATAATTTGCGAAACGAATTAAAATGAGCTTCATCTACAATAATCAACCCTAAATTAGTGATGTTAAACTCTTCACCTTGCAAACGATTGTTCAAAGTTTCAATCATCGCAACAAAACATTCAAATTCACTTTCTTCTTCTAGGGTTTTAACATCGCTATCAATTACTTTGTTTTTTACTTCAAATTGCTTCAACATTTTTGAAGTTTGTTTGCAAAGCTCAATGCGATGTGTTAAAACCAAGACTTTTTTACCTGTTTCTTGGATAAATCTTCGGGCAATTTCCGAAAAAATGACCGTCTTCCCCCCTCCTGTTGGCAACTGATACAGTAATCGATAATTATCCGTTGCATGCTCAAATTGTTTAAAAATAGCATCAACATCCTCTTGTTGATAGGAATACAAAAGTTTTTTATCGGCTTCAATTAAAAAATCAGAGGTTTTCAAAGGGAATTTCCATTTTTGCAAAAATAGCTAATTGTTTCCTTACCATTGAATTTCTTTGTATTTTAAAAAAATGTAAAATGTGTTTTTGTTGTATTTGCATCCTACAGACTTTCCTATCTTTGCTTTTTTAACAAGAAAAATATGCCAAAAGACGGATACAAACCTAGTATAGCGGAGAGACTTTTTATCAATCCAATTAATCGTTTTATAAGTAAATCAACCACTGGTGGTATTGTTTTGTTTTTATCGGCTGTAGTAGCATTAATCTTAGCCAATTCTCCATGGCATCACGAATATCATGCGTTTTGGGAAACCGAAATTGGTTTAGAAGTAGATGGTTTGTTTGCATTTAAAAAGTCTTTGCATCATTGGATTAATGATGGGTTGATGGCAATTTTCTTCTTTGTAGTTGGTTTGGAGTTAAAAAGAGAAATTATTGGAGGCGAACTTTCTAACATCAAAAAAGCTACTTTACCAATTTTTGCTGCGTTAGGCGGTATGATTTTACCTGCTGTGGTTTATTTGGCATTAAATCCGAGTGGTGTTGCTCATAATGGATGGGGAATTCCAATGGCAACAGATATCGCTTTTGCATTGGGTATTTTATTTTTATTAGGAGATAGGGTTCCAACTAATCTAAAAATATTTTTAACTGCATTAGCAATTGCTGACGATTTAGGTGCAGTTTTGGTAATTGCAATTTTTTATACTTCAGATATTTCATTAACAAGTTTAACTATTGGTTTAATATTCTTGGCAATTTTGTTACTTGCCAATCGAATTGGTATTCGGAATACCTTATTTTACGGGATATTAGGAATTGGAGGTTTGTGGGTTGCATTTTTACTTTCCGGAGTTCACGCTACAATTGCAGGGGTTTTAGCGGCTTTCACCATTCCTGCTAATGTTCGCATCAACGAAAAACCATTTTTAAGAAAACTGAGAAATTTGGCAAATAAGTTTGAAAAAGCAGATCCAAATGATGTCCCAACATTAACTCCTGACCAATTACATATTTTAGAAGATATTCGGATATTATCTAAAAGAGCAATGACACCCCTACAACGATTAGAACATGCCATGCATCCTTTTGTCACCTTTATTGTAATGCCAATTTTTGCTCTTTCTAATGCAGGAGTTACCATTACAACCGGCATTGGAGAAACGTTAGCAACTCCAATTGCAATGGGGGTATTTTTAGGATTGCTATTAGGTAAATTTTTAGGGATTTTTAGTTTTAGCTGGCTCATGGTTCGCTTAAAATTAGCTGATATGCCCGAAGGAATGAGTTATCGTCATTTAGCAGGTTTAGCCATTTTAGCAGGTATTGGATTTACCATGTCCTTATTTATTGCCAACTTGGCTTTTCCTTCTAAAGAAATGATTTACGAAGCTAAGATTGGAATTCTTTTTGCATCTGTAATTGCAGGAATCATTGGTTTTTCTATTTTGTATCGAAAAAAATAACAATAGTTTCCACTAAACTTCTTAAGCCAGCCTTTTGAGCTGGCTTTTTTATTTTCGTTTGTTAAAAAAGTGCATATTTAGCAGAAAACGAACCATTAATTTTGATGAATTTTTAAATTGTCTCTTATTAAACTATCTTCTTTGTCAATACAATAAAAATATAATAAAACAACTCATCACGCATTAATGTTTACATAAATATCATTAATATTGTTAAAATAAATCTTTTTTATTAGCCATATTCACTAAATCGTTGTAGTAAATTCAATGCAAGAACAATATTTTAAATGGTATTCACCTAATTTGAGTAGAGATATTCAAATGTTGGTTTTTGGACATAAAGGTTATCCTGTGATCCTCTTCCCTACTTCTATGGGTTCATTTCATGAGAACCGAGATCAGGGCTTGATTGAAACAGCCAAGTGGTATATAGAACAAGGATTGATTCAAATTTTTTGTCCGGATAGTATTGATAAAGATAGTTTTTACAACAAACACATTCACCCTGCACATAAAATAGCCAATCACGGTTGGTACGACAAAATGATTTGCCACGAAATTGTGGAGAAAGTCAAAAACCAAACCTACAGCGGAAAAGTTGCGGTAGCTGGGTGTAGTTTTGGTGGGTACCATGCAGCAAATTTTGCTTTCCGACATCCTGGTTATGTAAGTCACATGTTTAGTATGAGTGGTGCATTTGGTATCAAAAGCTTTATGAACGGCTTTCATAACGAAGAAGTTTATTACCATTCTCCAGAAGATTATTTGCATGGTTTACACGATCGTGAATTGTGGAACATGGACATAGTGTTGGGGACTTCCAACTGGGATATTTGCTTAGATGATAATTTGCGTTTAAGCAGAATTTTATCCAGTAAAGATGTACACCATTGGTTGGATATTCGACATGACCAGCCACACGATTGGCCTGTTTGGAGAGAAATGTTTCCGCATTATTTATCAAGAATTAAATTTTTTTAAACCATAAAACATGAAAAAGATTGGAATTTTATTTGGCATGGAAGATACTTTTCCACATGCATTTATAGAGAGAGTAAACAGTAAAAACGAAAAAGGAATTATTGCTGAAGCTGTTTCTATTGATAAAGTGGTGCAAAACCAACCTACTGAATATGCAGTAATTATTGATAGAATTTCACAAGATGTCCCATTTTACCGAGCTTACTTAAAAAATGCTGCATTAACCGGTACAACGGTAATCAACAATCCGTTTTGGTGGAGTGCTGACGATAAATTTTTTAATAACTGCTTGGCTGATGTTTTGGGAGTTCCCCTGCCAAAAACAGTAATTCTACCTTCTGCGGAACATCCTACAGATACCACAAGTAAATCGTTTAGAAATTTGAAATTTCCTTTAGATTGGGAGGGTATTTTTAATTACATCGGATTCCCGGCATACATGAAACCATATGCAGGTGGTGGATGGAAAAATGTATATCGTTTGGAAAGCAAAGAAGAGTTTTTTGAAAAACATCGCGAAACCGGACAATTGGTAATGTTGTTACAAGAAGAAATTGTTTTTGATTGCTATTTTAGAGTGTATTGCTTGGGAGGAAAAGCAGTTAGAATCATGCCTTATGAGCCAAGAAATCCGCATCATTTACGATATGTGGTTGAAAACCCAAACATGGATAAAAAATTACATGCTACCATTAAAGATTATACCCTTCGTTTATGCCAAGGTTTGGGATATGACTTTAACACGGTGGAGTTTGCAGTACGAGATGGCATTCCGTATGCCATTGACTTCGGAAATCCAGCACCAGATGCAGATATTCATTCGGTTGGTGCAGAAAATTTTGAATGGGTAGTGGAAGAAGCTGCAAAATTAGCAATCAGCTATGCCAAAGCCCACAAACCAGGAAAAACTAATATTAGTTGGGGCTCGTTTATGCACCAAACCATAGCAGAAAGCAAACGTTTTAAATAAGATAGATTTATTTTATGAAGCATATTAAATTACCTGATTTTACCTTAGGTGTAGAGGAAGAATACCAAATCATCGATCCGGACACAAGAGACCTAAGATCACACATGTCGAAAATTGTGGATGGGGGTAAAATTGTTTTGCAGGAACAAGTAAAAGCCGAAATGCACCAATCGGTGGTGGAAGTTGGTACGAATATTTGTAAAAATATCCAAGAAGCTCGAAAAGATATTTCTAATCTTCGTTTAAAAATTACCGAATTAGCCCATAAAAACGGATTGATTGTAGGTGCTGCTGGTACCCACCCTTTTGCTCGTTGGCAAGACCAATTGATTACCGATGATCCTAGATACCATCATATTGTAAACGAATTGCAAGATGCCGCTCGTTCCAATTTGATTTTCGGAATGCATTGCCATATTGGTATTCCAAGCCGTGAAGAAGGTTTACAGTTAATGAACCAAGCTTGTTATTTTTTGCCACATATCTTTGCTCTTTCTACCAATTCCCCTTTTTGGGAAGGCAGAAATACCGGATATAAGTCGTTTAGAACCAAGGTTTTTGATAAATTTCCTCGCACAGGATTGCCAGAATACTTTGATTCAGTGCAGTCCTACGACAATTATTTAGATACTTTGGTAAAAACAAATTGTATTGATAATCCGAAAAAGATTTGGTGGGATTTACGTTTGCATCCCTTTTATCCTACGGTTGAGTTTCGGATTTGCGATATGTGCTTAACTGTTGACGAAACCATTGCTATTGTTGCATTAATGCAAGCCATCATGGCTAAATTGTATAAATTGTGTCGTGCCAACACTAGCTTTAATATTTATCGTTCTGCCTTAATAAAAGAGAATAAATTTAGAGCATCGAGATATGGTGTACAAGGAAAAATGATTGATTTTGGGTTAAAACAAGAAGTACATACCAAAGACTTAATTCAAGAATTACTCGATTTTGTGGAAGATGTAATTGATGAATTAGGAAGTAGAGAAGAAATTAATAAAGTACATAGAATTTTAGCAGAAGGAACTGGTGCTGCAAAACAGCTGAAGGTATACGAAGAAACCAACGACTTGGTACAAGTAGTTGATTTTATTACCCAACAATTTACCAAAGGTTTATAGGGACAAATAAAAAGGATTGATAACTTTGCTGCACATAAATCATAAGAATGATGCAAGAGCCTTTTAAATTAGCGATTTTAGACATGTACCAAGGGGAACCAAACCAAGGAATGCGTTGTATTATAGATGTTTTACATCGATTCAACCGTTTGGTTACTTTTCAAATTTTTGATGTCCGTAGCAAACAACAAATTCCATCTTTGCAAGATTTTGACTTATTCATTTCTACAGGAGGTCCAGGAAATCCCCTAATTGGTGATGGTGTTTGGGAGGTAAAATGGCACCAATGGCTGCAAGATTTATGGGAATGGAACCAACATGAAGAATCCAAAAAGCATTTGCTACTTATTTGTCATTCTTTTCAAATGGCTTGTCATCATTTTGGTATTGGAGAAATCAGTCAACGAAAATCTACATCATTTGGTGTCATGTCTATTCATAAAGTAAATAACGGAATTTCCGATGCTTTATTTGAAGGTTTGCAAAATCCTTTTTATGCAATTGATTCAAGAGATTTTCAGGTCATTCAGCCTAAAGTGCGTCAATTGCGAAAAATTGGGGCTGAAATAATTTCTTTAGAAAAAATTCGAAACCATGTAGAATATGAAAGAGCCATCATGGGAATTCGATTTTCAAATGAAATTGTTGGGCTACAATTCCATCCAGAAGCTGATGCATTAAGCTTTATCGAGAATTTAAAAAGTAAAGAAAAAAGAGAAAAAATCATTGAACTAAAAGGAAGGGCCAAGTTTTTGGAAATGCTAGAGCATTTAATAGATGAAGAAAAGATATACAAAACCAACGAAACCATAGTTCCGAACTTCATTCGAATGGCCATTCAAGATTTGATGAAAACCAAAAAAGAAATAATCAATTAATGGAAACTTCTGCCAGAAAACAATTCAACGAACAATTTAGTACCAAAAAATACCAAAAAATGCTACAAAGCATCGAAGATGATTTTGGCTACTTCCCTACTTTTCGTATTGCAGAAAGTCCGTTATTTGTTTCTGATGCATTTAAATCACAGCTTTTAGAAGCTTGTTCTGAAGTCATTTCGTTCATCCAACAACCTGGTTTTAAAGAATTAACTCAAAAAGCAGTAGAGCTGAATAAAAACATCCCGAAGGAAGACGAACATCCGGAGTTTTTAGCTATTGATTTTGGAGTTTGTGAAGAAAACGGAGAAATTATACCAAAATTAATTGAAGTACAGGGTTTTCCGAGTTTGTTTCATTTCCAAGCAAACTTGTTCGAAAAATTTAAAGTAGAATATCCTTTTTTAGAAAGCTACTCCCCTTACCTATCTGGTTTAAATAAAGATAGTTATTTGTCTTTATTACAAAAGATTATCCTAAACAATCATCTACCGGAAAATGTGATTTTGTTGGAGGTAGAACCTGAAAAGCAAAACACCAAAATTGATTTTTACTACGCTTCTAAAACCTTAGGAATTCCAATTTTATGTGTCACCGATATATTTCCGATTGGAAATAAGCTTTTTTACAAAAACGAATTAGGAGATAGTATTCCAATTCATCGCATATATAATCGAGTTATTTTTGACGAATTGGATATGCGAACAGATTTGAATTTAAAATTTGACTTTACCAAAGTTTGGGAAGTAGAATGGGCTGGTCATCCAAATTGGTTTTTTAGAATTAGTAAATTTATTTTGCCTTATTTACAAGGAAAATATTTTATTGAAACTACCCTACTTTCTGAGTTAAATGCCATTCCGGAAGATTTGGAAAATTATGTACTAAAACCTATTTTTTCGTTTTCTGGAGCCGGAGTGGTATTTCATGTGAAAAAAGAAGATATTGAAGCTGTGCAGCAAAAAGATCTTTATGTACTACAAAAAAAGGTATTTTACAAGCCTATTGTGCAAAGCACCAACGGATTGGTAAAAGCAGAAATTCGCATGTTGTGTTTGTGGCCTAAAGAAGAAGCCCAACCTACTATTGCCAATACCTTGGTTCGGTTTAGCAGAGGGGAAATGATTGGAGTTAAATTTAACAAAGACAAAGACTGGGTTGGTGGCACCACCGGTGTATTTAAATTATAGTTTCTTTCTCATTGCTCTAAAAATTCCCTTTTTTATCAAGGTTCTTTTACCTAATTTTACGCTTTAAACCAATTGCAATGGAAGCTCCTTTATTAAACTTACAAAATATACACATTTACCAAGACAAACATTTAATTTTAAAAGATGTATCCTTACAAGTCAATGCAGGTGATTTAATTTATTTGATTGGTAAAACCGGAACCGGAAAGAGTAGTTTTTTAAAGGCTTTGTATGCAGATTTGCCTATTTCAGAAGGGGAAGCCCAAATTGTAGGTTTTGATTTAAAACAAATTAAAGACAAAGACATCCCTTTTTTACGCAGAAAATTAGGAATTGTTTTTCAAGATTTTAAATTGTTACCTGACAGAACTGTGGGTAAAAACCTAGAATTTGTTTTAAAGGCCACAGGTTGGAAAGACGAAAATGAAATTCAGAGTAAAATAGACGAAGTTTTACAAAAAGTAGGCATGCACAACCAAGCACACAAAATGCCCCACCAATTATCGGGTGGTGAACAACAACGAGTAGCTATTGCCAGAGCCTTGTTAAACGACCCTGATTTAATTTTGGCAGATGAGCCTACCGGAAACTTGGATCCGCAAACCAGTGTAGAAGTGATGGAAGTGTTGCGAAATATCAACAAACAAGGAAAAGCTATTTTGATGGCAACCCATGATTATGCCATTATTTTAAAATACCCATCAAAGACTTTAAAAATAGACGAAAGCACTGTGTTTGAAGTGGTACAAAAAACCGTTTAAAATGCTTTCGGTTTTAATAACTATTTATCATTACAACCTTTATCCTTTGGTACAACAACTGCATCAACAATGCGAAGCAGCTAATATTGCCTTTGAAATTCTTACCCAAGATGATGCATCAGAGTCCGTTCATAACCTAGAGAATGAAAAAATTAATCAATTAAAATATGCTCAATTTTTTGTGTTACCTAAAAATGTAGGTTACAGAGAAAATAAAAACTTATTGGCCCAAAAAGCCAAATATCCTTGGTTGTTGATTTTGGATGGAGATTGTTTGATTCCGCAAGAAGATTTTATCCAGAACTACTTAAATGCTATTCAAGAAGACGTAGATGGAGTTTATGGTGGCAGAAAACATCCGGAAGTTTGTCCCTCCGACCAGCAAAAGCTTCGTTGGAAATATGGCAAGTTTATGGAGGATAATCCATTGGATAACAGGATGAAAAAACCATACGAATCTTTTTTGTTTAATAATACACTGATTAGAAAAAGTATTTTTGAACAAGTAAAGTTTGATGCGAGTTTTCAAAAATATGGTCATGACGATACTTTGTTTTCTTTTGAGTTAAAAAGAATTGGAGCCCGATTACATCATTTGGATAATCCGGTGGTTCATGATGACATTGATAGCAACGAAGTGTATTACCAAAAAACCAAAGGTGCTACTGATAACTTACTGTATTTGTACAAAAACAAAAAAGTTCCAGCTAATTATACCAAATTGTTGCGATTGATTCACTTTTTGCATGCCACTAAAATGTATTATTTGGTGCAGTTTGCATATAAATTTTTAGAAAAACCTCTCAAAAAAAACCTAACAGGAAGCCAACCGAGTTTATTAGCTTTTAATTGCTTCAGACTGGGGTATGCATGTCAAAAACTTTAATTTTGATATACCTCCAACCATTTTTTATGGATTGAAATAATTTGATATTGTTTACTTTTTTCAAAAGCTTTTTTTCCTAATTCCAATCTTTTTTCAGGGTGATTTATTAAATACTCTAATTGACAGCTGTATTCTGAAACATCAAAACCAGTTATTAGTTTTCCATTAACTTCTGATTCAATTAGTTCTCTAGGTCCGTAATCACAATCAAATGAAATAACGGCTAATCCAAAATGCATTGCTTCCAAAATACTCATTCCGAATGACTCTGTAAATGAAGTATTGCAATAAACAGCACCATGTTTGTATATACTGGAAATATTGGACTCTCCAACTATATTTTCCATCCGAATTTTTTGGTTTAACTGGTAAAATAAATCGTTTTGAATTTTAAAAGGAGTAAAAAGTTTTAAAGTCCAATCCGGATATTTTGGAGCCAAAACTTTCCAAATTTTCAACATGTTTTCCAATCCTTTTTCTTCCGATTCTCTTCCAACCCATAAGATACATTGGTTTTCTTTAGGTTGAAAACTTTCCTTTGTCAACTGAATTCCATTCGGAATAATCGTCTTTTGGTTATGCTTCCACTGGTTTGCCATAGGTAAATTTATAAAAAACACCCGATCAAACTTTTTTAATAACTTTTGATAAATGAATTTTTGAAAAGTATAGATTATAAAATTTTTACTGGGTTTTGGTAGCACTGCATGTAATTCAAAATTAATTGGAACACCTTTGATTAATTGTGGGAAAAACCAACCTTTCCAGCCATTGTCTAACACCATAATTTCATCTGGTTGATACGTTTCAATAATTTTTTTACATTCTTTAACGTAAGTAAGAAAACGTGAAAATTTATTGTCTTTTTTTTGGATTCGTATGACTTCAAATGGAAATTTGTTTTGAATTTCAATGTTTGAATTTGGATTGGATTCTATCACTTTTATTTGAAAAAACGGTTGTAAAAAAAGCAACCTTTGTTGAATTACTTTTTCCACACCTCCAATGCCGTAAAAAAATGGCATTAAAAATAATAGTTTTTTTTGCTTCATAATCTGTTTACTAGCACCATCCATTGCTTGCATATAGTTGCTTCTGAAAATTTTTCTATGCTAGTTAAAGCATTTTTCTTCAATCCATTTAATAGTTCTTCATTCACGGACAATTCCATTATTACTTTTGAAAGAACATCAAAATTTTGGTTTTCAACCAATACTCCATTCACGCCATCTATGATAATTTCCGAAGGTCCATAAGCACAATCAAAACTAACCACAGGAGTTTCGCACTGTAAAGATTCTACCAAAGTTAAACCAAAACCTTCCCATTTGGAACATAATAAGGTAAATAATGCATTTTTATAAAACACTCCAATATTTTTTTGAAACGGATAAAAATGTACCAAATGAGATATTTCCAAATTCTTAGCCAATTGGTGTAATTCCATTTGACTTCCGTCCCATCCCAAAAGCACCAAATGAACTCCATTCTTGTAAACTTGAGATTTGGCATAACATTCGATCAATTCTTTTACCTGTTTTTCCGGACTGTGAATTCTACCAGCATACAATAGGTACTTTTCTGGTAAATCAACCAAGATATTTGAATTCACCAATGAGGCGTTAACTATGTTATATATTGTTTGAACAGATTTGATTTGAGGGAATTGATATCGGATTTGATTTTCAATACCATTAGAAACACACACCAAATGCTTGTTTTGATTGAATATCCATGGCACCAAGCCTTTTTTTTGAAAACCATACGCTTTTAAATCGATGCTGTGAACGGTTGCTATGGTAGGTATGGTAAACAAAAAATAAGATAAAAATACCTCTAACCAAGGTTTGGTTCTATGTCGCAAATCTATAATAACCTCAATTTTTTCCTCTTTTAAATAGTTTTTAATGAATAAATACTTTTTTATTTTTACCCAAATGGAACTTCCCGGGAAAAGTAATTCTAAATTAATCAAGGAAATGGAGGAGTCGAAACCTATTTCGTTATTCCATAAAAGTAAAGTGGCATCTACTTCCTCCAATTTTGAAAAAGCATTGGTAAGAGTTGCAATTTGACTTTCCAAACCTCCACCCGACATGGAATATGCTAAAAAAACGACACGCTTTTTAGGTTTCATCAATTAAATTGTAATTTTACGTAAATATACATTTTTCATGCAGAATCCATTGCCATTGGTTACCATCATTTGTACTTCTTATAACCACGAGAAATATGTAGAGGACTGTTTGGATTCTGTCGCAAAGCAAGAGTATTCCAATATCCAACTTATTTTGGTGGATGATTGCTCTACAGACACTTCTTTTCAAAAAATGGTAAATTGGTTAAAGCAAAATGCCTTACCGAATTTAAAATATTGGAGAAACCAAAGAAATTTAGGGTTAAATAAAAGTTTCAACCAAGCACTTCTTCAAGCAGATGGTGATTATATCATGGATTTGGCAGCTGATGATATATTGTTTCCAAAAGCCATTCAACATTTGGTAAAAGCTTTTCAGAATTCTACGTATCAACATTGTGGGATTGTTTTCGGAAATGCCCAATTTATTAAAGAAGACCATACTTGGATCAAAAATTATCTACCCAAAAACCAAGTTCCTCCTACCGGAAAAATTACGGAAGCAATGCAGGGAGCAGATTTTGAATTGTGTACCGTATCAGCATTGTATAAAAAAGAAGTTTACCAAATTTTAAATGGGTATGACGAGAGTTTGATGTACGAAGATTTAGATTTTTGGATCAGAGCAACCAGATTATTTGAAGTAGATTATACTCCAGAATTCATTGTAAAAAGAATAGTACATAAAAAATCGTTGGAAAGCTATTTTTATCATCCTTTTCACTTCAAAGCATTTCAAATTAATTGGTGCACTTTAAAAATATTAAAAAAGGCATTTTTTGAAAATCAATCCAACCAATTATGGAATCGTGCTTTATTTAAAAGAGTGATGCACGAGCAAAGTAAATTCAAATGGAATTGGATTCTTTGGTTATATTATCAACAGCTCATTTATCGTATTCAAAAGAGTTTAATAAGCTGATTAACGTTTCCAAACTAAAATTAACTTTCGTAAACTGTAAGTTACAATTGTAAACACAAGTATCCATTGTAACCACTGCCATAGGTTCCAATAGTGTAATGCTCCTAATGTAAAAACAGCTAGAATCAGCATGAAGTATTTTTCTAATGCATTGTAATTAAGTTCAAAGGAATACTTTTTGTAAAGTATTACATAAACAATAACTCCATACAATAAATAGCTAATAACCCACCCTAATCCAAGTCCGATTAAACCAAAATAAGTATAACCTATTAAGCTTGATATTAAGTTGCCAAAATCACCTAACAATTCTTGCCAAAAGAATGTTTTTTTGTCTCCTTTGGCCAAAGCGTAAAATCCGACAGGAAAAGTAAAAGCTTTTAAAAGTAAAACCAACCAACCAAATTGTAAAATTTCTAATGCTGGTAAAAAGTCATTTGAGTATAACAACGGAACCAAATACTCCCCTATTACATAAAAGACAGCTATGGCAGGAGCCAATAAATACATGGCAATTTCTATTTGATGCTCTATGAGTTTATTTGCTTTTTTTGGTTCTGAAATATAAGAAGTCAGTTTAGGGTAAAAATCATAGGACATGGCTACAAACAACATTCCCATGTATTTTACCAACAATGCTTGACTTACCTCGTAATACCCAACCAATGCAAAATTATCTTGGTGTTGTAAAAAACTTCGGATACCTAAAAAGCAAAGTTGCCCAATGATTGCATTGACAGATAACAACAATCCTAAATGAATGATTGCTTGATTATTTTGATAGGTTTGGGAAAGATGTAAAAAGTTCCAACTCCAATATATTTTTTCTTCCTTGGTAAAATACCATACCAAAATCATAGGTACCAATGCACCTGCTAAGATGACCATCCAAACTGCTTGCAAACCAAAATTGTGATACAGAAGAATGCTCAAAACAGAAAGTACAACTACTTGAACTACTTGAAAAGTTGCATAAACTCTTACTTTTCGCAATCCTTGTAACAAAGCAATTCTACCTTGTGTGAGTCCCCATGCAAAAAAATAAATTGAAAAATAGTAAAACCAAGAAGTATATGCTTTGGTGTCAAAAAAAAACTGACTCCAAAATTGGGCAAAAGCTATGGAAACCAATGCACCTAAAAAACCAACCAAAATACCTATTCTTAGTAGCTGTTCCGTGATTTTTTGGTATTTCATAGGTTCGGAAGAATTCAGTGCAATTTCTCGAGTGCCTACTTTTAGCAAATCAAACCCTACTGCAGTTAAAATTAATTGCAACACATTTTGGAACATTCCAACCAAGCCAATACCACTTGGACCAAGAATATTTGCCACTACTTTGGTAGTAATTACTTGTACCCCCATTTGAAGCACTTGAGCAAAACCAAAAATTCCGGTTGCCTTTAAAATGTTTTTATGGTGGGGAGTCTCGCTCATTTATTAATGAGTTATGAAAGTGTTGGTTTTTTTTCGGAAAAACATCCAATTTTTTTAAACATGTCTACAAATTCTTCATGCCAATAAATCCAATCCGGAAAAGGATTTCCATTATCTAAAATCAATTTTTGGATATATTTTTTTGAAAAATCTTTTGGAAAGTTATCCATCACATCAAAGGCTTCTCGTAACCATAGTTGGTTTAAAAACAAATTCCAGATAGGAATGTTTAATTGATTTTTAAAATGTTCCTTGTCATTATTTGTAGCAGCTGAAATAAAGCCGGTTTGAATGACTTCATATTTCGTTTTGGCAAACTTGCCAAGGTAGTTGCTATCTTTCCAAGTTTGAATGGCATGTAACAATTGTTGGTTTTCATTCACTCTACGTTGGTTAGCATCCCACAATTGTAAAAAATATTTTTTTTCAAATACCATTCCGGCAACTCCATAAATGGTGTAATAGGCTAGTTTATCATTTTCGTTGTACCATCCCATGCGTTTTTTCCACCAATGCAAACGTTGAAAACGGTAGTAATTGATATAATACCAAAATGGTTTTTTAGAAGTTAATTTTGGTTCTAACAAATCTATTTGCTCAAGAGGTGTTTTTTGTTTGTGTTGGATTAACCTTGGATTTCCTAACCAAAACAATTTGGTCATCCAAACTTGATTTTTTTGCATTTCTTTGAAAATACTATTTAAATCAACAGCTTGGGTAAACCACATATCATCTTCTAACAACACAAAAAAATCGCTTGCTAGTTGAGCTGCTTTTACCCATAAAGGTGCAGGAATATCTTTATTCGAAGATGCCAATCCTTGTATGGCAGCTTCTGATTTGATAGAATATGCTCTGGAGTATTCTATTTGAATAGATGGATATTTCTCTAAAATTTTATTCAGAAAAATTTCTGGTGTCCCATCTTCTAACAAAATAATCTTTTGGTAACCGGTTACATATTGAAATACAGACTGCAAACATCTGTCTAAATAATAAGGTCGATTAAAAGATTTGATGAGAATATCCATAAATCCTATTGTTTGTATTGCAAAAACAAATCAAAATCACGAATGTAGTCTTCTTCATCATACACTTCCGAGGCCACAACCAAACAAACCGAACCGGAAGAAAAATTTTTGATTTCTCGCCAAGTCCCGGGTAAAATCAATAATCCAACATTCGGACGGTTCAAAGTAACAAGGCTTTCTTGTTTTCCATCATGTAAAACCACATCAAAACTACCTGAAGTTGCAATTAATAATTGCTGAAGGGTTTTATGGGCATGCCCTCCCCTTTCTGAACCACTTGGCACATCGTACAAAAAATATACTCTTTGCATTGCAAAAGGAATTACTTCCTTTTCAATAATAGCTAAATTTCCTCGGGGTTCTTTTACAACCGGAAGTTCAATCAATTGGTATGTTGGCAAAGTTTGGCTCATCAAAATAAGGTAATTTGTCCGTCTTCTTCCGTTGGAAATTCTCCATTATCGTCCGTTATATTTTCTTCTTCTTTTACTTCCATTTCTTCGGGTTCTTCAGCAACAGGGGGCTCATAGGGAATAGCTTCTAAACGGTTGATTTGTTTTACTTTTTCGATTGTTAATTGGTTTCCTAAAGCTTTGATGCCTTTAACAGCAATAAATTCTTCTAACATAATGGTTTGCGGATCTTTTGCAGCACCTTTTACTTTGGCAAAAACAACCTCTGCTACAGGTTTCCAATCTGTAAATACTTGTTCCACATACGATTTGGGGTGATCGGTAATGAAAATTTCTTCTTTATTTTCGTTTTCAACCACAAATCGTTTTACATAAAATCGCTCTTTTTCCCCATCAAAATAAATACAACTAATTGGTTTGTTCGGAATCCATTTTTCTAAAACAATCATATCCTCTTCAAAATGAAGCGTTAGTTCGGGGATAACTGTTTTTAATTTTCCGGATTGATGAATAATCAACAATCGGTCATTAGGTTTAAACTCTCCTAAAAGTTCTCCTCTTCCATCAACATTCAAACGTTGTACGGTTTCGTCAAACCAAATTTTACGAGGTCTTAAAGTAGAGATTCCTTTTTCTTTCAATTCAATCTTCTTGATAGCGTATTTGGTTACCGTATTACCACGAGCACTTCTACCTTTGATGGCAATATCCGCAAAGTCCACATCCCATTTTAATTTTTTGATGCTTCCTACCTGACGCAATAAAATGGTGACTACTTCGGCTTCACCATTAGGATTGGCAGAAAAATACAAAGTTTGCGAACCAGGCTTTTCTTGGGTTAAATCGTAAAATTTATCGCGAGTAATCCCTGTTACGTTGAATCGTTTGATAAAAGATGCTCCGTTTTTGCCATCGCGATAAATCATGTTGTACACCGTACGATTATCGCTTTTGTCAAATACAGCAATATGAATGATGTCTTTCCCAATAAACTTTTTGTCATCTACCTTGGTTACCATCATTTTTCCATCTCGTAAAAACACAATCACATCATCAATATCCGAGCAATCTGCCACATACTCGTCTTTTTTAAGCCCGGTTCCCATAAAACCTTCTTCACGATTCACGTAAAGTTTGGTGTTACGCAACACCACTTTCGTAGCTTCGATGGTATCAAAACTTCTTAATTCGGTTTGACGCTCTCTGCCTTTGCCATATTTTTCTTTTAAGTTTTGAAAATAATTGATGGCAAAGTCAATAATATGCTCTAAGTGAAACTTCACTTGCTCTATCTCTCCTTCCAAAGCCTCGATATTTTGTTGGGCTTTGTCAATATCGAACTTAGAAATTCTTTTGATTCTAATTTCTGTCAAACGAACTATATCTTCTTCAGTTACTGTACGTTTTAAATGTTTGATATGAGGTTTTAAACCGTCATCTATTGCACGAATCACACCTTCCCAAGTTTCTTCCTCTTCAATATCGCGGTAAATTCTGTTTTCAATAAAGATGCGTTCCAACGACAAAAAGTGCCATTTTTCCTGCAATTCATTCAACTCGATTTCTAACTCTTGTCTCAGCAAGTCCACTGTTCTGGCAGTAGAAATTTTTAGCATGTCTGAAACTCCAACAAATCGAGGTTTGTTATCTTCAATCACGCATCCTAAAGGTGCTAACGAAGTTTCGCATGCAGTGAATGCATACAAGGCATCAATAGTTTTATCTGGAGAAACACCTGGGGGTAGATGAATTAATATTTCTACTTCTGCTGCGGTATTGTCTTCGATTTTTTTAATTTTAATTTTTCCTTTTTCATTGGCTTTCAATATACTATCAATCAAACTAGAAGTATTGGTTGAAAAAGGAATTTGGGTAATTACCAAAGTTTGTTTGTCTAACTGCGAAATTTTTGCTCTTACACGCACCCTTCCACCACGCATGCCATCGTTGTAATTGGAAACATCTGCAATTCCTGCCGTTGGAAAATCAGGGTACAAAGTAAAAGGTTTGTTTTTAAGAATTTTGATAGAAGCATCTATCAACTCTAAAAAGTTATGAGGCAATACTTTGGTGCTTAAACCAACCGCAATCCCTTCAGCTCCTTGGGCCAATAATAGTGGGAATTTTACAGGAAGGTTGATGGGTTCGTTTCTTCTGCCATCATAAGATAATTGCCATTCGGTAATTTTTGGAGAATACAATACTTCCAAACCAAACTTACTGATTCTGGCTTCGATGTAACGAGAAGCAGCTGCACCATCACCAGTTAAAATGTTTCCCCAGTTTCCTTGGGTGTCAATCAACAAATCTTTTTGTCCGATTTGTACCATAGCATCTGCAATACTTGCATCTCCGTGGGGGTGGTATTGCATGGTATGCCCAACAATATTTGCAACTTTGTTATACCTACCGTCATCTAACTCTTTCATAGAGTGCATGATTCTGCGTTGCACGGGTTTAAAACCATCTTCAATAGCAGGAACGGCACGTTCTAAAATAACATACGATGCGTAATCTAAAAACCAATCTTTGTATAAACCGGTGACTTTGGTAATAGTATCCGTTTGTTCCAAATTTTCTTGGTTTTCAGGTACAAACTCCAAATGATCATCTGCTGGTATATTGGTGTTGTCTTCTATCATTTTTAATCAGACTAAGCTATTATAGTTGTTTGAATTGTATGATTTCTTCTTCTCTATTTACTGAAATGTCTTTGTTGGAAATCCATTTTTTTTGTAGCATCCACCCTGACCATTGCAACACATTTTCCAGAGGGATACCTTGTAAATTTTTTGATACTTGAAAAGTATTACATTCCCAACACCATTCAACATGTGCCAGAAATTTATCCTCTTTGTTTCGAAAAAGTAATAGTTGTCTTGGTTCAAAACAATCGGAAGAAATTATTTTTTTATTGGAATTCATATTTCCTGACAAGCCCTTGTAAAACAATTCAATTTCTTCAGGTGTTAATTCTACTTTATTTTTTAAATATTTGTTATCATACGGAAAATCTGGATTTTCTTGTAACGTATCTTCCCATTCTACCGAAAAAGACTCCTCTTCTTGTATCATCCATCTATTGTAATACGAATAAAAAGTAGCAGAACCAATTTCTTCTATATTAAACGGAAAAATGAATTCTGCAAGTTCCGTATTATTCGGAATTTCAATACTTTGTTCTTTTTTGCATCCAATCAAAACAAAGCAAATTAGTATTCCTATTGATAAGTTTTTACTCCACCACATCTAATTCTACTTTTAAATTGTCAATGATAAATTCTTGTCGTTCCGGAGTATTTTTTCCCATGTAAAACTCAAGAAGCTTTTCAATACTCATCGCTTTGTCTAACATCACTGGGTCTAAACGCATATCTTGCCCAATAAAATGCTTGAATTCATCCGGAGAAATTTCTCCCAAACCTTTAAATCGGGTAATTTCCGGCTTAGGTTTTAGCTTTTCAATCGCAGCTTTACGTTCATCTTCAGAATAACAATAAATGGTTTCTTTTTTGTTACGAACCCTAAACAAAGGAGTTTGTAAAATAAACAAATGTCCTTCTTTGATCAATTCCGGGAAAAATTGCAAAAAGAAAGTAATCAAAAGCAACCGAATGTGCATCCCATCCACATCGGCATCGGTAGCAATTACAATGTTGTTGTAACGTAAATTGCCAATATCTTCTTCAATGTCTAAAGCAGCTTGTAATAAATTAAACTCTTCGTTTTCGTAGACAATTTTTTTGGTCATACCATACGAATTTAAGGGCTTTCCTCGCAAGCTAAAAACCGCTTGGGTATTGACATCTCTTGACTTGGTGATGGAACCCGAAGCGGAATCCCCTTCGGTAATAAACAAGGTGCTTTCCAAACAACGATCGTTTTTGGCATCGGTTAAATGGACCCGACAATCGCGTAATTTTTTGTTGTGCAAACTTGCTTTTTTGGCACGCTCTTTTGCTAGTTTTCTTATTCCTGATAATTCTTTTCGCTCTCTTTCAGCTTGTAATATTTTTCGTAACAAGGCATCTGCAACTTCCGGATTTTTATGTAAAAAGTTGTCGAGTTGCTTTCCAATAAAATCTCCAATAAAGCTTCTTACGGATGGGCCTTGTGGCCCAATATCAGTAGAACCTAATTTGGTTTTGGTCTGCGATTCAAAAACAGGTTCTTCCACTTTTACGGAAATGGCAGAAACAATAGATTTTCGCACATCCGAGGCTTCAAAGTTTTTGTTGTAAAAATCGCGTATGGTTTTTACAACTGCTTCCCTAAAGGCATTCAAATGGGTGCCTCCTTGTGTAG
Organism: Flavobacteriales bacterium; assembly: GCA_018335925.1. Lineage (GTDB taxonomy): Bacteria > Bacteroidota > Bacteroidia > Flavobacteriales > Flavobacteriaceae > Flavobacterium. Next base: position 108,891 of record JAGXRF010000001.1, on the reverse strand, counting down.
TATTTTGTCCGTTCACAAACGAATAATACTCTTCAGAATATTGGGTTTTGCTATGGGTCAATGCCATTTCAATATCGTCTCCAATCAAATGAATAATTGGATATACCATGTCTTCTTCCGAAATATTCTCTTCCAACAAATCTTTCAATCCGTTTTCAGAAATAAATTTTTCTCCGTTGTAATAAATGGTCAACCCAGTGTTAAGATAGCAATAGTTTTTAAGCATCTTAACGATGTATTCCTGACGATATTTGTAGTTTTTAAAAATCGTCTCATCGGCAACAAAAGCAACTTTGGTTCCTCTACGTTTGGTAGATTCTTGTTCAGTTTCTTCTAAAACCAAATCGCCTGCACTAAATTCAGCTGCCTTTTGTTTGTTGTCTCTTACAGATTCTACTCTAAAAAAAGTGGATAATGCATTTACTGCCTTGGTTCCTACCCCATTTAATCCCACCGATTTTTTGAATGCTTTAGAGTCGTATTTGCCACCTGTATTCATTTTAGAAACTACATCAACTACTTTTCCTAACGGAATGCCTCTTCCGTAGTCTCTTACAGTTACCAATTTGTCTTTCAAGGTAACCTCAATAGTTTTACCAGCACCCATCACAAACTCATCGATACAATTGTCTAAAACTTCTTTCAATAATATGTAAATACCATCATCAGGTGAGGAACCATCCCCTAGCTTTCCGATATACATCCCCGGACGCATTCTGATGTGTTCTTTCCAATCAAGAGAGCGTATGTTATCTTCGTTATATTGAATTTGATCCGACATATTTTTGGGTAATTTTGGCTAATATAGTAGAAAACACAAGTAATTGCAATAAGTTGTTTAGAAACTTTTCAAAAGGAATTGCTGGAGATATTAACAGGACTATTTTGCAAAACCAAAAATTTCACAAAACGTTATTTTATAAGATTAGGGATTCAAAAAAATAAAAATAGTTATAAATTGCGGTTTCAATTGAAATAAACTTATGAAAAGTCAAGATATACACCCTTCCGACCCTACTGAAGAACCAATTATTGAAAACCAAATGTTAGGTATTTGGGAAGCTTTAATTCCGGTTTTCTTTTTGGTAGCCATGTTGAGTTTTAATGTGGTAAAAGGGTTTGGAGACGATGCTTTATCAGGAACCAACCAATTTATTTTAATTCTATCTGGAGCAGTTGCAGCCATCGTTGGATTTCGCAATAAAGTTACTTATGCTGCTATGATGGAGGAAGTAGGTAAAAATATCAAGTCTACCTCAGGTGCTTTGTTAATTTTGTTGTTTGTAGGAGCATTATCAGGAACATGGTTGATAAGTGGCATCATTCCTGCCATGGTATATTATGGGTTAGATATTTTGAATCCAACTATTTTTTTACCGGCATGTGTGGTAATTTGTGCATTGATTTCTATTGCCACCGGAAGTTCTTGGACCACCTCTGCAACGGTAGGTATTGCATTGATAGGAATTGGAAATACACTACAAATTCCTTTAGGGATGGTGGCTGGTGCAGTAATATCTGGAGCTTATTTTGGAGATAAACTTTCCCCTTTATCCGATACTACCAACTTGGCACCTGCTATGGCAGGAACCGATTTGTTTACCCACATTCGTTACATGACCATTACTACAGTTCCAACTATTGTAATTACCATCATTTTATTTTTTATCATTGGTTTACAACTTAACACCAATGGTACAAGTAATGCTGCCCAAACTTTGTCAGATATCTCACAAAAATTTCATATTACTCCAATTTTATTTGTAGTGCCTTTATTGGTAATATTTATGATTGTAAGAAAAACAGAACCATTAATTGCTTTGTTAATTGGTACCTTGTTGGGGGCTGTTTTTGCACTTATTTTCCAACCGCAAATTGTTGCACAAGTGGCTGGTGTTTCGGAGTTAAACTTTATTGAAGCATACAGAGGGGTGATGAAAGCCATTACCGTACAAACCAAAATTGCAACCGAAAATGAGATTTTAGCTGATTTATTTACAGCCAAAGGAATGAGTGGCATGTTAGGAACTATTTTCTTGATATTATGTGCCATGGTTTTTGGAGGGATTATGGAAGCTATTGGTGCATTGGCAACGATTACAGCAGCTTTATTAAAATTATTTCACACTGCTTTTGGATTGTTTGCTAGTACCGTAGCTAGTTGTTTGGCCTTAAACATAACTGCTTCCGACCAGTATTTGGCTATAGTAGTTCCTGGAAAAATGTTTGCCAAAGCCTATGAAGATCAAAATTTAGCACCTGAAAATTTATCTCGAACTTTAGAAGATTCCGGAACGGTAACATCCGTATTAATTCCTTGGAACACTTGCGGTGCCTACCAAGCAGGAGTTTTGAATGTGGATACCATGGCGTATTTACCTTACGCCTTTTTCAATTATTTGAGTCCGTTTGTAACTCTACTATTTGCAGCACTAAGAATAAAAATTAAAAGTTTAAAATAATATTTAGAAACATTTAAACTTCCGTTAAATCACTTGTTAATACCTAATGGTTTTTCATTTTTCATTAATTTAGTTGAATGAAAAAGTTGTTATTTGATACCTCACCTTCTAAAAGTCTGGTTTTAATTAGATTGATGGTTGGGATGGTTTTTTTATCAGAAGGAATTCAAAAATTTTTATTTCCTGATATCAGGGGGGCTGGCCGATTTGAAAAAATAAGTTTACCGGAACCTGAATTTCTTGGTTTTTTTGTTGGTAGTTTTGAAGTTGTTTGTGGACTATTCATTATTCTTGGTTTTTTAACAAGATTGGCAAGCATCCCATTATTAATCATTATGATGGTTGCTATAACATCAACAAAGTCAACGGTATTTTTACAAGAAGGCTTTTGGGCAATGCTTCACGGAAGTAGAACTGATTGGGCCATGACTTTAGGAAGCGTATTTCTCCTTATAAATGGTAGTGGTTTATGGTCATTAGATTGGTATTTTCATAAAAAAATTCAAGATGGAAGTTCTAGTAATTAGCATTGTTACATTTATTATTTGTTTGCTGACTTTCTTTTCAGGGTTTGGTTTGGGGACATTGTTAACCCCTTTTATGATGTTATTCTTTCCTGTAGATATCGCTATTGGATTAACAGCTGTTGTGCATCTTTTTAATAACTTATTCAAATGGGCTTTGGTTGGTAAAAAAGCTTCTATTAATATCATCCTAAATTTTGGAGTACCAGCAATAATAGCAGCAATGATAGGCTCTTGGTTGTTATTGCAGTGGTCTGATTTACCTATATTGCATACCTACGAAATGTTTGGAAAAAGTTTTGAAATTACTCCTATCAAACTAATCATTGGTTTGTTGCTCTTAATTTTTGCTTCCTTAGATATAATTCCCAAATTCCAATCGCTTGCATTTCCAAAAAAATGGATGCCTATAGGTGGAATTTTAAGTGGTTTTTTTGGAGGATTATCCGGAAACCAAGGAGCTTTTAGAAGTGCTTTTTTAATTAAAAGTGGTTTAAGTAAGGAGTTGTTTGTTGGAACCACTGTAGTGATTTCTACCTTGGTAGATTTTACTCGTTTAGGCATATATAGCCAACAAATTCAAAAAATTGATTGGCAAGCTTATCAAATACTTTTATTAACGGCTATTATCTCCGGAATTTTAGGCTCTTGGTTGGGGAACTATTGGTTAAAAAAAGTTACTTTATCTACGCTTAAACATGGCATTGCATGGATGCTGATGCTTCTTTCGTTTCTACTGGCTTTGGGGATTTTGTAATTCTTTATTAATTTTCTTTATACTTTGATAAACAAATAGGATTTTGATTCTGTTTTTACTAAATTTAATGGTTTAAATTTGGATAATTCCAATTTAAAATTTCTACAGTAACAACACTTAAATTAATAACTATTATGAGTACAAGTAAATGTCCGTTCCATCAAGGAGCAAACACAAAAGTAGAAAACAATGTGGCTGAATGGTGGCCAAAATCACTAAATTTAGATATTTTACACCAACACGACACCAAAACCAATCCTAATGAAGAAGATTTTAATTATGCTGAGGCATTTAAAAAATTAAATTTAGAAGCAGTTAAAACTGATTTAAAAGAACTAATGACAACTAGCCAAGATTGGTGGCCAGCTGATTGGGGACATTATGGAGGATTGATGATTCGTATGGCTTGGCATGCCGCAGGTACATACCGTGTGGCAGATGGAAGAGGCGGTGGAAATAACGGTAATTTGCGTTTTGCACCTTTGAATAGCTGGCCAGACAACACCAACTTAGACAAAGCTCGTAGATTGTTATGGCCTATTAAAAAGAAATATGGAAATGCCTTATCATGGGCTGATTTATTTATTTTAGCTGGAAACATGGCATATGAATCGATGGGATTCAAAACCTTTGGTTTTGCAGGAGGAAGAGAAGATATTTGGCACCCTGAAAAAGATATTTATTGGGGTTCAGAAAAAGAATGGTTAGATAAAAACCGCTATGCAGATGAAAATGATAGCAATTCCTTGGAAAATCCATTAGCAGCAGTACAAATGGGATTGATTTATGTGAATCCAGAAGGTGTTGGTGGAAAACCAGATCCGTTAAGAACTGCTCAAGATGTTCGAACTACCTTTGCCAGAATGGCCATGAATGATGAAGAAACTGTAGCATTAACAGCAGGTGGACACACCGTTGGAAAAGCCCACGGTAATGGTGATGCCTCTATATTAGGTGAAAATCCGGAAGGTGCATCTATCCATCAGCAAGGACTAGGTTGGCACAATCCTAAAGGTAAAGGCAATGCAGGAGATACCGTAACGAGTGGCTTAGAAGGTTCTTGGACTACCAACCCTACCAAATGGGATAATGGTTATTTTTATTTATTATTTACCTATGAATGGGAATTGAAAAAAAGTCCGGCCGGAGCATGGCAATGGGAACCTATTAATATAAAAGAAGAAGATAAGCCGATTGATGCACATGATCCTACTAAGCGAGTAAATCCGATCATGACAGATGCAGATATGGCAATGAAGGTAGATCCTATCTATAGAGAAATTTCCGAAAGATTTTACAAAGATCCTGCCTATTTTGATGATGTTTTTGCAAGAGCATGGTTTAAATTAACCCATAGAGATTTAGGGCCAAAAAGCAGATATTTGGGGGCAGATGTCCCTGCTGAAGATTTGATTTGGCAAGACCCGATTCCATCTGTTGATTATACATTATCAGAAGCAGAAATTGCCGAATTGAAATCGAAATTACTCAATTCTGGATTAAGCAGAACCGAATTAATCAATACTGCTTGGGATAGTGCTCGTACTTATAGAGGTTCTGATTTTAGAGGTGGAGCCAATGGAGCTAGAATCCGTTTAGCACCACAAAACCAATGGGAAGGCAATGAACCACAACGTTTGCAAAAAGTATTGTCGGTTTTAGAAGGTATCCAATCAAGTTTAAGCAAAAAAGTTAGTATGGCCGACTTAATTGTGTTAGGTGGAACTGCTGCGGTGGAACAAGCGGCCAAAGAAGGTGGTTTTAACATCTCAGTACCATTTGCTTACGGTCGTGGAGATGCAACCCAAGAGATGACCGATGTGGATTCATTTGCAGTATTAGAGCCATTACACGATGCTTTCCGTAACTGGTTGAAAAAAGATTATGCTGTAACTCCAGAAGAAATGATGTTAGATAAAGCCCAACTTTTGGGATTAACTGCCAAAGAAATGACAGTATTAATCGGAGGTATGCGTGTGTTAGGCACCAATTATGGTGGAACCAAACACGGAGTATTTACAGATAAAGAAGGTGTTTTGAGCAACGACTTTTTTGTAAACTTAACGGATATGAATTATGCTTGGAAACCAGAAGGTGAAAATCTATATCATATTGTGAATAGAAAAACAGGAGCTACCAAATGGACTGCCACTAGAGTTGACTTGGTTTTTGGTTCAAACTCTATTTTAAGAGCTTATGCAGAATTTTATGCACAAGAGGATAACAAACATAAAATGGTTTCCGATTTTGTAAAAGTGTGGACCAAGGTGATGAATGCAGATCGATTTGATTTAGCATAATCAATTTTCAATTTAAAATATAAACCACCTTCGGGTGGTTTTTTTATGAAATACACAATAAATTTTTCCTAAAAAAACACATTATAAAATTTAAAACACAAAAAAATGAATAATATACAATCATCAGATTTGTTGATGATTTCATAATAACTATCCATAAATCACCTTTATGTTTGAATTATTTTTTGTTAATTTTGCAATCAAATGAAAATAATTTAAAAACAGAAACATCATGTCATTAGTAGGTAAAAAATTCCCAAACTTATCAGTAGATGCCATCTCTTTTTTAGGAGATAACTTAAAAATCAACGTTTTTGAAGAAGCCACCAAAAACAACCAAAAAGTATTGTTGTTTTGGTATCCAAAAGACTTCACTTTTGTATGCCCTACTGAGTTACACGCATTTCAAAATGCATTAGAAGAATTCGAAAAAAGAAATACCAAAGTAATTGGAGCTTCTTGCGATACTAATGAAGTTCACTTTGCATGGTTAAATACTTCCAAAAAAGATGGAGGAATTGAAGGGGTAACTTATCCATTAATTGCTGATACTACTCGTAACTTATCTAGTTTATTAGGGATTTTAGATATTGAGGAGGAATATAATGAAGAAGTTGATGAGGTATTGTTATCTGGTAGCAATGTAACCTTTAGAGCAACTTACTTGATTGATGAAGAAGGAAAAATTTTCCATGAAAGTGTGAACGATATGCCACTAGGAAGAAACGTAAACGAATATTTGCGTTTAATTGATGCCTATACCCACGTACAAACCAAAGGAGAAGTTTGTCCTGCAAACTGGGAAGAAGGAAAAGAAGCGATGACTGCTGACAGATTAAGCACTGCAGCTTACTTAAGTCAAAACTAAAAAAATATTAACCTGAATTTCCGGGAAGAGCTATGATGTCTGACCTATGTCTCTTTCCGGATTTATTTTAAAATTTTCAACATGTTTGTAGAAATAGAACAAGACAACTTACAAGAGTTGTTACAACAAAATGACAAAGTGGTAGTTCAGTATTCTGCATCTTGGTGTGGTAATTGCAAAATCATGAAGCCAAAATTCAAAATGCTGGCAAACCAAAATGAAGCCATTCCATTTGTTTTGGTAGATGCAGAAAGATTTCCAGAATCTAGAAAATTTGCGAAAGTTGATAACCTACCAACTTTTGCAACCTTTAAAAATGGAGTATTGGTTAACCAAACGCAAACCAACAAAGCAGAAGTTTTGCGAGAATTGGTTCAAGAAGTAATTGCGTAATTATGAAACTACCGGTAATTAAACAATTGACCAAATTTATGGAAGAAAACGACCAGGACTACATTATTGAGACTTTGGAAGTTTTAGAAAATTTGATCGAAGTACCTTCATTAAAAGACGAAGAATTAGACGTAATTGGTGAATTAATCTCCAACATGTATGGTGCATTAGAAGTCCAAAAATTAATAAAAGAAGGCAAAGACCAAAAAACAGCCCTAAACGAATTTATGCAAAGAGTTTTAGGTGCTATTGATAAAAACTAATTTTTTTTAATTATAGTTTAAAAAAGTCTGAGTAAATGCTATTCAGACTTTTTTTTATCTGTTAACATCATGCAATTTACCTTCGGTGCTTGCAATGATTGTGGCAACTGTAGCATCGCTAGTAACATTTACCACTGTTCTACACATATCTAACGGACGGTCAATAGCAAAAATCAAAGCCAAACCAGCTTCCGGAATTCCAGCCTGACCTAAAACAATTACCAACATTACCATTCCAGCACTAGGCACAGCAGCCGAGCCTATTGAAGCCAAAGTTGCAGTTAATATAATCATCAATTGGGTTGATAAATCTAAACTCAATCCCATTGCTTGAGCAATAAAAATGGCTGCTACTGCTTGGTATAAACTAGTTCCATCCATGTTTACGGTGGCTCCTAACGGCAGTACAAAACTTGCCACTTCTTCATCTACCCCAACATGCTCTACAACCCTTTCCATGGTAACTGGTAAAGTTGCAGCACTACTACTAGTGCTAAATGCCAATAATTGAGCTGGTAAAATATTTTGAAACACTCTTTTCGGTGAAGTCTTTCCAATTACTTTTATCAACAAAGGATAGAAACCAAAAACCAAAATTGCCAAACCTAACACTACTGTAAATGCATATACTAGCAATGCACTTAAGGTGGAGTAATCCGGGATTTCTACCATCAAACTAGCCATTAAAGCAAAAACTCCTATGGGAGCTGCTAGCATGATGATATCAATAATTTTCATGATAATTTCGTTCAAGCCTTTAAAAAAATCAACTACAGGTTTTACTTTATCTTCTTTTACTGAAATAATTCCTATACCAATTAAAATAACAAACAAAATTACCTGTAACATTTTAGAATTATCGGTTAAAGCTGCAAAAAAATTATCTGGTACAATATCTACTAATGGCTGTAATGGACCACTCTCTTTGGTTTTAACTGCTAATTCAATTTTCTGATTGGCATCTTTAGAAAAACTTTCTAAAAGGGCAACTCTTGACTCTTCTTTGATAAAATTACCTGGCTGAATCACATTTGCCAAAACCAAACCAATAGTTACTGCAGAAAAGGTAGTTAATAAATACAACCCAATCGTCTTTTTCCCTAAAGCAGAAACCTTTGCAATATCTTTCAAGTCAGCCAAACCAACAATAATAGAAACCACAATTAACGGAACTGCTATCATTTTAAGCAAATTGATAAATATCTTCCCAAAAGGTGCAATCCAGTCGGCTACTACCCATTTAAGTTCTAAATTTTTAAATAAGAAACCAATGAGTAAACCAAAAATCATGGCAAGAATGATTTGGGCTGGCAACGAAAGTTTTTTCATGTATTTGATTAAATAATGTTATTGTTTAGTAGATTTTATTCCAAAGATACGCATCAAGCAACACCATGGCTGTCATAGCTTCTACAATTGGTACTGCTCTGGGAACTACGCAAGGATCATGTCGACCTTTGCCTTCTAAAATGATTTCTTCCCCCGATTGATTGATGCTTGGTTGTTTTTGTAAAATGGTAGCAACAGGTTTAAAAGCAACACGAAAATAAATATCCATCCCATTACTTATTCCACCTTGAATGCCACCAGAATGATTGGTTTTGGTAGTGCCATCTGCTAAAAATAAATCGTTGTGCTCACTCCCTTTTTTTGCTGCCGAAGCAAATCCATCTCCATATTCAAAACCTTTTACGGCATTGATACTCATTATGGCATTGGCTAATTGGGCATGTAATTTTTGGTAGATAGGTTCCCCTAATCCAATCGGAACATTTTTAACCACACAGGTAATGACTCCTCCAACAGTATCGCCTTGTTTTTTAATCTCTTGGATGTATTGTTCCATTCTAATTGCCGTTTCTATATCCGGACAACGAACCAAATTTTCTTCAATTTGATCAAAGTCTAATTCTTGGTAAGGCTTTTCCAAAGCTATCGTTCCAACTTGTGATACAAATGCATGAATAGAAATATCTTTCAATACTTGCTGTGCTATGGCTCCAGCCACAACTCTACAAGCAGTTTCTCTGGCAGAACTTCTTCCTCCTCCGGAAACATCTCTAATGCCATACTTTTTTTGATAAGTAAAATCTGCATGATTTGGACGAAAGGCCTCTTGTAAATGATCGTAATCCTTACTTTTTTGATTTTCGTTTCTAATAATAAATCCTATTGGAGCACCCGTAGTAACCCCATGCACCATTCCGGATAAAAACTCTAAGCTGTCAGATTCTTTTCTTTGAGTTACAATTTTAGACTGTCCGGGTTTTCTTCGATCTAATTGACGTTGGATTTCCTCTAAATCTAAAGAAATATTAGGTGGACAACCATCAATCACACCACCAATGGCAGAACCATGCGATTCACCAAAAGTAGTTAATGTAAAAAGTTTTCCGAAAGTGTTGGCAGACATAAAACTAAAAATATTGAAAACGAAAGTACATATTTTAAAAAGAAAATTGGTTTATTATCTTTAGGAAATCACCAATCAGTTGTAAACATTTCTGTGGAGCCTTTTCCTTCTCTAACAATTACAGGAATAGGTTCTGATAAATCGATAATGGTAGATGGAACATTGTCACCATATCCACCATCAATAATTAAATCGACTTGGTTTTGCCACTTTTCAAAAATTAATTCAGGATCGGTGGAGTATTCTACAATTTCATCATCATCATGAATAGAAGTAGAAACAATTGGGTTTCCTAAAACTTTGACAATTTCTCGTATGATATTGTTATCAGGAACACGAATACCAACTGTTTTTTTCTTTTTAAACTCTTTTGGCAATTGGTTGTTGCCTGGTAAAATAAAGGTATATGGCCCAGGAAGTAAACTTTTTAGAATTTTAAAAGTAGAAGTTTCTATTTGCTTTACATAGTCCGACATATTACTTAAGTCGTGACAGATAAAAGACAAATTAGCTTTTTCAAGCTTAATTCCTTTTAATTTGGCTACTTTTTCCAATGCCTTTGAGTTGGTAATGTCGCAACCAAAACCATACACGGTATCGGTTGGGTAAATAATCACACCACCTTTTTTAAGCACTTCCACTACCCTTTGAATTTCTTTAGGGTTGGGATTATCGGGATATATCTTAACAAATAAAGCCATAAAAAAACCTTCTTACACAAAGGTAAGAAGGTTTTTGTATTTTAAGTAAGTTATATTACACTTCTGCTACAACTTCGAATGGCAATTCTACAATTACCTCTCTGTGTAAGCGAATAGAAGCAGTAAATTTACCAACTCTTTTCACAGTACTACAAGTAACAAATTTTTTGTCGATGTCAATTCCGTTAGCAGCTAATTGCTCCACGATATCTGCATTGTTGATAGAACCAAATAATTTTTCACCACCTGCTTTTGCAGAAATTTTGATGGTTAATTGTTTGATTTGTTCTGCAACAGCTTTCGCATCATTTACAGCTTTTTGTTCTTTGTGAGCTCTTTGTTTTAAGTTTTCAGCCAACACTTTCTTTGATGAAGGAGTAGCCAAAACTGCAAAACCTTGTGGAATTAAGAAGTTTCTTCCGTATCCTGGTTTTACTTTTACGATATCGTCCTTAAAACCTAAGTTTTGAACGTCTTGTTTTAAAATCAATTCCATAATTAAAGTCCTTTATTATTTTAATAAATCCGCTACATAAGGCATCAAAGCCAAGTGTCTCGCTCTTTTAATAGCTACCGCTACTTTTCTTTGGTATTTCAAAGAAGTACCGGTTAAACGACGTGGTAAAATTTTACCTTGCTCGTTTACGAACTTTAACAAGAAATCTGGATCTTTATAATCCACATACTTGATTCCGGATTTTTTAAAACGACAATATTTTTTTTGTTTGTTAGTGTCGATGTTTAAAGGAGTTAAATAACGGATATCTCCTTCTTTTTTTCCTTTTGCTGATTGCTCTAATGTTGACATAATTCTTAAGCTTTTTGTTTCAATTTTTCTCTTCTTCTTTCAGCCCATGATACTGCATGCTTATCTAAGCTTACAGTTAAGAAACGCATGATACGCTCATCTCTTCTGAATTCGGTTTCTAATCCAATGATGATTTCTGGACTAGCTTCGAATTGAAACAAGTGATAAAAACCACTTTTCTTGTGTTGGATTTCGTAAGCTAATTTTTTTAAGCCCCAATCCTCTTTGGCAACCATTTTGCAACCCTTTGCGGTAAGAAAATCTTCAAATTTGCTTACTGTTTCCTTTACCTGTTGTTCAGATAAAACGGGATTCAAAATGAAAACAGTTTCATAATTGTTCATAAATAACGATTTAATTTGTTAAAAATTGGGTGCAAAAATAGTGTTTTCCTTTATACCAACCAAATAAATCTATTGTATTTCCTACAAAAAACTTTCATCGAAATAAATTATCGATGAAATGCGTAATTAATTGATTTTTTAATACATTTGTTAAAGAAAATCGAAGAAATCTATTTCCCATGAAACTCCAGTGTATAGTTGTTGACGATAGTTCCATTCAACGAATGATCATTACCAAATTGGTTAAAAACCATCAAAACTTAAATTTGGTTGGAGATTTTTCTAATGCAATTGAAGCTAAATCTTGCATGTCCATCCATCATGTAGATTTGATTTTTTTAGATATTGAAATGCCCGTTATAGATGGGTTTGATTTTTTAGATGGTTTAAAGTCAAAACCTCAAATTATTTTTATAACCGCAAAAGCAGATTATGCAGTAAAAGCTTTTGATTATGATGCAACAGATTATTTACAAAAGCCAATTTCGTTGGCAAGATTTGATTCTGCTGTTAAACGAGCTTTGCTAAAATACACTATTGCAAAAGAAAATGAAGAAGATGACGATTTCATTTTTATTAAAAGTAATTTGAAAAAAATGAAAATATATACCAATCGAATTAAATGGATTGAAGCTTTTGGAGATTATGTAAAAGTAATCACTGAAGACGAAAGCCACATGGTTTTAGCAACTATGAAATCATTTGAAAAAGATTTGCCCAAAGAAAAGTTTTTAAGAGTACACAAATCGTTTATAGTAAACATCGAAAAAATTGAACGCTACAATAGTAAATTTGCAGAAATTGGCATGAATAAAATTCCTTTGAGCAGAAATAAAAAAGACGATTTGCGTAAAGCTCTAACTTTTGATTAATAGGCATCTACATTTAATTGTAATTTGATATTTTTAAAATTTCCTATCGATTCGAAACTCTTTTTAATTTTTTGAATCGATTTTTTTGTGTCATCTACCGAAGAATTTCTTGGGATTTTTATCAAGATTACTCTAATGTATTCATTCTTTATTTTTGCAATCAATGGTTCTTCAGGACCTAATACAGTTACAGCTAAAACATTTCGTAAACTATTGGCAAACCACTGACTGCCATTGGTAAGATTTTCAAAGTTTTTACCCTTCAATTGTATTTTAATAATTCTGGTAAAAGGAGGATATAAAAATTGTTTTCTTTCAGCAATTTGATTCGCATAAAAACCTTCATAATCAAAATTTTGCACCATTTGTAATACTGCATATTCTGGTTGGTAGGTTTGAATGATTACTTTACCTCTTTCCTCTCCTCTACCGGTTCTTCCAGAAACTTGGGTAAGCAATTGAAATGCCTTTTCGATACTTCTAAAATCAGGTTGGAATAACAATTGGTCGGCATGTAACACTCCAACCAAACCTACATTGGAAAAATTCAATCCTTTGGCAATCATTTGGGTTCCTACCAAAATATCAGCTTCTTGTTGTTGAAATTGCTCAATAATTTTTTCAAACTGATATTTTCCTCTTGTAGTATCTTGGTCCATTCTTATCACTCGTGCTTTTGGAAAAAGCTGTAACAATTCTAATTCGATTTGTTCGGTACCAAATCCTTTGGTGCTTAATTGGTTGCTATGGCAAGCGTGACAGTGCTGTGGTTTTGGAATGGCATATCCACAATAATGACATCGTAATTGTTGTTTAATTTGGTGATAGGTAAGAGAAACATCACAATGAATACAATTTGGAATATGACCACAAGTTTCACATTCCATTACTGGTGCAAAACCACGTCTGTTTTGAAAAATCATCACTTGTTTCCCTGCAGTTAATGCTTCCGATATACCTTGCAGCATATCCTTGGTAAAATGTCCATGCATTTGCTTTTTCCGCATCGCTTCTTTCATAGATACCAACGAAATTTCAGGCATCGGATAATTTCCAAATCGAACTTTGTTGGTTACCAATCCGTATTTTCCTTCTAAAGCATGGTAAAACGACTCTAAACTTGGCGTGGCTGTGCCTAATAACACTTTTGCTTGGTGCTGTTTTGCTAAAACCAATGCCGCATCTCGGGCATGGTATCGTGGAGCAGGGTCGGTTTGTTTAAAGTTTGCTTCATGCTCTTCATCAACTACTATGAAACCTAAATTAGTAAGTGGTAAAAATAAGGCAGAACGAGCTCCCAAAACCAACGAATAATCATTAGGTTGGTACAACAACTTATTCCAAACTTCGGTTCGTTCTTGGTTGCTAAATTTGGAATGGTACACCAACATGGTGTTACCAAAGTGCTTTTGTAGTCGTATTACCAACTGGGTAGTTAATGCAATTTCAGGCACCAAATACAATACTTGTTTGCCTTGGTTGATTTGCTTTTGAATTAATTCGGTATAGATTTCGGTTTTACCCGAAGAGGTAACCGCATATAACAATGTGATATCTTTCTGCAAAAAACTTGCTTCAATTTCTTGAACAATTTTTTGTTGCACTTCCGTTAAATTCCAACCACTCATTTCTTCTTCACTCCAATCTAATCGGTCTTGGGTGAGGTAATAATTCTCTAACCATTGGTTTTGAATCATTGCTTTTAAAACTCCTGATGATACCTGAGCTTTATCCAACAATTCTTTTTCTTTGATTGGTTTTTTCAAAGTAGCTTGCATCTGAAACAAATGCATCATTAATTGGTGCCTTTTAGGATGACTCTTTCCCAAATCCTGTAATACTTCATTTAATTTTTCAGGACTCTCTAAATTCTTTGCAATACGAACAAACTTTTGGGTTTTCGGCACGTATTTTTCTACCATCGATTCTTTGGTTTTAATCCAACCTTTTTGCAACATCGGATGGATTACATTCCAAACTTTTTTAATGCCTAAAATCTTGGTTGCTTGCTCCATGGAAAGCAAATTTTGGTATTGTAAGGCTTCAAAAATCAAATACTCTTGGTCTGATAATTGCTCTGAAACATAATCGTTGGAAGAGGTATTCCATTCTAACAAGGTTTCGGATTCTAAAAAAAAAGTATTTGGCAATGCAGCTTTAAAAACCTCTCCCAAACTACACAAATAGTATTTACTAATCCATTCCCAATGTTGGATTTGTTTTTCTAAAACTACGGGGTGTTCATCTAAAATCAAATGAATGTCTTTGGCCTCGTATAAAACAGGAGGCTGGTGGTGTTTATGCAAACAAACTCCAGTATAAATTTTCGTTTTTCCAAATGGAACTGCTACCCGAATTCCGGGTTGTATAAAAGCAAATTCTTTTTCAGAAACGCGATAAGTAAAAGTAGTATCTAATGGCAGTGGCAATACCACTTCAATATAATAGTGGGTCATCCCCTATGCTCTTTTCCAGGTTTGTGTTCTACCTATTAACGAGATACCTATGAATCCTCTTACTTTTAAGGCATCTTTTCCATCAAATTCAATAGAACATTTATAAGTTTTTCCTGATTTAGGATCCATAATTTTACCACCTGAAAAACCATCTCCATCTTTATTCATTCCTTCCATAATAACCATTCCTTCAATCGGTTTATTTTTATTAGTTCCGGAGCATTTGTCACATAATTTTCCTTTGTCTTCTGGCAATAATAACTCTACAATCTTGCCATAATATTTGCCGTTTTGCTCATAAATCTGAATGATAGATTTGGTTTTACCGGTTTCATCATCAATGGTTTTCCATTTGCCAACCAATTGTTGTGCATTTGTAGAAAAACTAAAAAAAACAATCATCAATAAAAAAAATAAACATCTCATTTGCTTGTATTTAAGTTAATTGTAAATCTTTTTTTGGTTGCAAGTTTTTTTGCTTCAAGTTGTAAATGGTAGCATTTAATTCAAAGCCTGACAACAAAATCATGCAGTTAATCCAAATATAAAACATCAAAATTAATAATGTACCAATAGAACCATAAAGTTCGTTGTACTTGGCAAATTTTACAACATAAATTCCGAATAAATAAGAGGTAAGCATAATTAATATGGTAGTGTACACAGAACCAATATTGAAAAAAGCTTTGCTGATATTCACTCTTGTTCCGTATTTGAACAAAATAGAAACTGTAGTTAAAATCATCAATACGACCAATGCTACCCTACCTATTTGTAAAAACGATATTTTTTGATGCAAAGTATCAGGTATGTCAATCGACTGAATTAACACCTCAAAAACAATAATTATGGCAACTGTAAACAATAACAATAACGATAATACTATGGAAATTCCTAAAGCCCAAAGATATTGACGAATAAATCCTCTGGAATTGGTGATGTGATAGGAAGATTCGAAACCTCCTAAAATAGCATTCACCCCATTGGTCATTAAAAAAACTGACAAAATTACCCCTGAGGATAATAAGCCTTTGTAGCTATTGTTCAAAATATCTAACAAAATAGATTGTATGGCATCAAAGGTGGTTGGAGGGACACTATTTTCGATAAAAGCCATAAAATCAGACTGAAAATCGTCAATTGGAATATACGGAATTAGGTTAAGAATGAATAATGCAAACGGAAATAAGGCCATAAAAAAGCTAAATGCAATAGCACTTGCTCTGTATGAAAATGCACCTTTTACAATTCCGGTAATATACAATTCCAATAATTCATACAATGACAAACCTTGTAACCAAGGTAATTGTATGGACTTTACCAAGCCAATCAATTGCTTAACTATCGGAATTTTATACAAGAAAGACACGTTAAATGGCTTTTAAACTCAAATCCATATTGTATACAGAATGGGTTAAACTTCCAGAAGAAATATAATTAACCCCACATAAAGCATATTCACGAATGGTTTTTTCGTTGATATTTCCAGATGACTCTGTTGCACATTGATTGCCAATTATTTGCACCGCTTTTCGAGTTGTTTCGTAATCAAAATTATCTAATAAAATCCGAAAAACTCCTCCTGCATCTAAAATTTGCTGTACTTCTGATAAATTTCTGGCTTCAACAATTATTTTTAAATCTAGCTGATTATCATTCAAATATGCTTTGGTTTTGGCAATGGCTTTGGAAACTCCTCCACAAAAGTCAATATGATTGTCTTTTAACATAATCATGTCATACAATGCAAATCGATGGTTTTCTCCACCACCAATTTTCACAGCCCATTTTTCTGCTGCTCTAAAATTTGGCGTGGTTTTACGAGTATCTAAAATTTTGCATGAAGTTCCCTCTAACAATTGCACATATTGATTGGTTTTGGTAGCTATGGCACTCATACGTTGCATAGAATTTAATACCAAACGTTCTGCCTTTAAAATAGATTGCGAAGAACCTTCAACAGTAAAAACAACATCACCATAAGTCACTGACGAGCCATCCGGAATTAATACCTCTACCTTTAAACCTGCATCTACTCTTTCAATAATCATTTTTGCAAATTCTACACCGGCAATAATTCCTTGGTCTTTTACCAATAATTTTGCTTTACCAATGGCACCCATGGGCACACAAGCCAAACTAGAATAATCTCCGGAACCAATATCTTCTGCTAAAGCAGCATCTATTATTTGTAACAGTGCTTGTTTAAAAGCTTCGGGTGAAATCATTTATTTTTTCTTTTTCGCTAATTTACCAGTATTGATTTTAAATAAAGTGTATACCGGACAAAAACTCATGAACGAAGTAGCTATCATGCTAATGCTGATGACCAATAAGATTAAATTACCAGTTAAACTTTCAAATGGTTCTGATAAAAATAACAACAACAGAATGATGCCTAACATGATTCGAATAAATCGATCGGCATTGCCAACATTTTTTTGCATGGTGTTTGTTTTTAGGTTAGTGGATACTAAAATAGTAAAATTTTAATAGGCCAACAAGTCCAACAAACTTTGTTGTAATCTATTTTTTGCCAAAAACTGATCTTCCAATGCTTTAACAAACGGAATAGGGGTTTCTAAACTGCCAACTCTTGCCACAGGTGCATCTAAATATTCGAAACACTCTTCCATAATGGTAGCAGCAATGTCGCTTGCAACACTTCCAAACAAAGTATCTTCCACCAAAACCAAAACTTTTCCGGTTTTTTGAACCGATTGTTTGATGGCATCCCAATCCATGGGTTGTAAAGTTCTTAAATCTAACAAATCTGCTTGAATTTTTGGATTGTTTTCCAATACTTCCAAGCTCCAATGCACACCTGATCCAAATGTGATGATAGAAACTTGACTTCCTTCTTTGATTAAGGATGCTTTTCCAAAAGGCAAAGTATAGTAATCTTTAGGAACTTCTTGATATACACTTCTGTACAGAGCTTTATGTTCAAAAAATATAACCGGGTTTGGGTCTTGAAAAGCCGTGTTCAACAAGCCTTTGGCATCGTATGGAAAAGCAGGATACACTACTTTTAATCCGGGAGTTTTGGTAAACCATGCTTCGTTGGTTTGAGAGTGAAACGGACCAGCTTGCACGCCTGCTCCAGCAGGCATTCTGATTACTACATCGGCATTTTGAAGCCATCTGTAATGCACTTTTGCCAAATAGTTTACAATTGGGTTGAATCCGGTAGAAACAAAATCGGCAAATTGCATTTCTACCATTGCTTTCATTTGGTTGATAGAAAGTCCCATTGCAGCCGAAACTATAATGCTTTCGCAAATTGGGGTATTTCTTACTCTAGCTTTTCCGAATTTCTCTACAAAACCTTCTGTGATTTTAAATGCTCCTCCATATTCTGCAATATCTTGTCCCATTAATACCAATTCCGGATAACGCTCCATCGATTGTGCTAATGCCTGCTGAATGGCATCGATAAATCGAATATTTTCGGTTACTTCAGAAGAAGTATAATGTTGGTATTCATGATTTTGATATACATCATTTAATTCTTCTGTTAAATTAGCTTTTATTGCTGTTTCTTCTGATGTTTTTTGCCAATGTTCGTCAATTTCTGCTTTGATGGTTTGGTAAATTTTGTCTTTTTCAGACTCCTGCAACACTGAAGTTCGCAACAAAAAATCTTCATAATTCTTTACCGGATCTTTGGCAGCCCATTGTTCCATTAATTCTTTCGGAACATATTTAGTACCACTCGCCTCTTCATGTCCACGCATTCTAAAAGTCAACATTTCCAATAAAATAGGTCTTGGATTTTCTTCCATTGAAGCTTTTAAAGATTGGATGGTATGAAAAACTTCTAACAAATTATTTCCATCTACTTGCAAAGCTTCCATGCCATAACCAATGCCTTTGTCTACCAAGTTTTTACATTTGTATTGTTCGTTGGTTGGGGTAGACAAACCATAACCATTGTTTTCAATGATAAAAAGTACAGGTAAATTCCAAACCGAAGCTACATTCAATGCTTCATGAAAATCACCTTCGCTTGTAGCCCCCTCCCCAGTAAATACTGCAGTAACTTTCTTCTCTCCACGCAACTGATGGGCTAATGCAATACCGTCAGCTACACCTAATTGCGGACCAAGGTGAGAAATCATCCCGATGATTTTGTATTCTTGGGTTCCAAAGTGAAAACTTCGATCTCTTCCTTTGGTAAAACCATTGGCTTTGCCTTGCCATTGCGAAAACAAACGATATAGTGGAATTTCACGTGTAGTAAAAACTCCTAAATTCCGGTGCATTGGTAAAATGTATTCGTCTTTGTCTAAAGCAGCTGTTAAGCCTACAGAAATTGCTTCTTGTCCAATTCCGGAAAACCACTTAGAAACCTTTCCTTGACGAAGTAAAATCAACATTTTCTCTTCAATCAATCTAGGTTTTAAAATTTGTTGATATAATTGAATTAACGTCTCGTTTGTTAAATTTTTTCTATCAAAATTCATTTTATGTAAATTTTGCAACAAATATAGTACTTCAACTGCCTTTTTTGAATATTTTTCTATGCTCTGTTGAAATCTTTTTTATATTAGCATAAACGTTTGTAAAAAAATAAAAATGGAGAAAAGCCCAACCAATGCTTCTATTTTACAAGCATTCAAAGCCTTAAGTAATCCTGCAAGGGTACAAATGTTAGAGTTTTTGTTAGAAAAACGAGAGGCCAATTGCAATGATTTTGTACAATATATTGGCATGGCACAATCTACTGTTTCAGAGCATTTGTTCGAAATGAAAAAATGTGAATTATTTCACCGTAATGAAAAGGGCAAACAATCGATTTACACCATCAACGAACTACAATTATTAGAACTGAAAATTTTTATTGAAAAGTGGATTCATCTTTCTGAACAGGTGCACAAACAAGGCAAAATAAAAAAGAGAAAGTCCAGTAAAAATTTAAAAGATTTTAATTACAAATTTGAAAAGAAAAAGAAGAATAAGGAGCAATAAAATTTCGAAATACCTAAAAAGCTCACAATTTATTTTGAATATTATCAAAAACAAGTAATTTCGTAACTTAGTTTTTAAACAAGTAACATGCAAAAAATTCCTAGTGTTGACTTGCGTGATTTCCTATCGGATGACCCGGTACGCAAACAGAAATTTGTAAATGAAATCGGAACTGCTTATTCAGAAATTGGTTTTGTAGCCCTAAAAGGCCACTTTTTAGACGACCAATTGGTAGAAGAATTGTACGCTGAAGTACGAAACTTTTTTAATTTACCCTTAGAAACCAAGGAAAAATATGAAATTCCTGGAATTGGTGGACAAAGAGGTTATGTTTCTTTTGGAAAAGAGCATGCCAAAGGGAGATCTGCCGGAGATTTGAAAGAATTTTGGCACTTTGGCCAATATGTTTCTGAAGGCTCTAAATGGGCTAACGAATACCCCGACAATGTAACTGTGGAAGAACTCCCACGATTTAATGTGGTAGGAGAAAAAGCCTACAAAATGTTAGAAAAAACTGGAGTTTATGTGTTAAGAGCATTGGCTTTGTATGTTGGTTTAGATGAGTTTTATTTTGACCAATATATAAAAGACGGAAACAGTATTTTAAGACCTATTCACTACCCACCTATTACCGAAGAACCTAAAGATGCTGTTAGAGCTGCTGCACATGGAGATATCAATTTGATTACACTTTTGATGGGAGCTCAAGGAAAAGGCTTGCAAGTACAAAACCACAATGGTGAGTGGATTGATGCCATAGCAGAGGCAGATGAGTTAATGATTAACGTGGGAGATATGTTATCCCGTCATACCAACAACAAATTAAAATCTACCATCCACCAAGTAGTAAACCCACCAAGAGAATTGTGGGGCACTTCAAGATATTCTATCCCATTTTTTATGCACCCGGTAAGTGACATGAAATTAGATTGCCTGCCAAGTTGTATTGATGAAAACCATCCAAAATTATATGATGACATTACTGCGGGGGAGTTTTTAAACGAGCGATTGATAGAATTAGGCTTGATTAAAAAATAATAATAACATTTAACAATAAAAAGGCATTAAGAGGTTCCTCTTGATGCCTTTTCTATACCAGTACATGGACTTACAAGAACAATTAAAAAAGCTTTTTCCAGACCATCAGCCTTCTGAAGAAATAGAACCATTGCAAGAAAATGAAACCTCCTTGTTTCTGCAAAAAGAACCTTTGTTGTGTAAATACGAAAAACGAAAAGGTAAAGCCACAACCATTATAGAGGGTTATTTGGGAACAACGGAAGATTTTAAAATGCTTACAAAAAGCATTCAGAAGAAATTTAATGTTGGAGGTTCTGTTAAAGAAGAATGCATTATTTTACAGGGAGATTATCGAGATAAAATCATGGTATTTTTACAAGAAATGGGGTTTAAAACCAAAAGAGTTGGAGGATAATTATGGCTACGATTCAACCTTTTAAAGCGTACAGACCAACTCCTGATAAAATTGCATTGGTTTCATGTAGGGCTTATGACGATTATGAAGCAGGAGAATTAGGAGCAATTTTGGCTTACAATCCATTTAGCTTTTTACATGTGTTGCATCCTGCTTACTTGCATTTGCAAAAAAATACCCACGCCAAGAGATTTACTGCGGTTCATCACCAGTTTTTAGATTTTGTGGAAAACCAAATTTTGGAGCAAGAAACCACAGAGGTAATGTACTTGTATGAAATTCAAACTCCTACCAACTCTTTTACCGGGATTGTTGCTGCCATAGCTATAGCCGACTATTTGCAAGGTAACATATTAAAACACGAAAATACCTTGGAATATAGAGTGGATTTGTTTGAAGAATTTTTAGAACATGCCAAAATCAACTCGGAGCCAGTTTTACTTACTTATCCAGACCAAACAGAAATCAGAACTTGGATAGAAATGCAAAAACAAACTTCTCCAAACTTAGAATTCTCCACTACCAATTGGGAAAAACATCGGTTGTGGAAAATTGAAACCATTCGCGAATTAGAATGGTTAGAAAATTACTTCGCTGTAATTCCTCAATTATATATAGCAGATGGTCACCATCGGATGGAATCGACTGCACAGCATTATCTACGTCATCCGGATGGGGTAAAAAACCAATATGGCATGGCTTTTTTAATTGCAGAAAGTCAGGTAAAAATTCATTCTTTTTATAGATTGTTACACAGTATTACAGAGGAACAAATGACAGAAATGTGGAAACAAATTCCTTTACATTATCGCGTGTTACAATCTTCTAAAGAAATCATATATCCAAAACAAAAAGGACAAGTGGTATATTATGCCAACCAGGAGTTTCACTTATTAGAAAGTAAAAAGGAATTTTCCTCTAAATTTGACATCAAAGATTTAGATAGCCAACAATTATTAGACAATTTATTGCAACCTGTTTTGCAAATGTACGATTTAAGAAATGACGATCGCATCGAATATTTCCCAGGAAATCAAACCTTTGAATCCTGTTTGTCACTTTTGCAAAACAAAACCTACCAGATAGCTTTTATTTTATATCCAAACAACATCAACGACATGATAGCAGTAGCCAATGCAAACGAAATCATGCCACCAAAAAGTACCTATATTGAACCAAAATTTAGAAGTGGATTGATTGTTTATCCTTATTTTGATTAGTATGTCTATTGCAAATAATTTAAACCAAATTAGAAAACAACTTCCTGAAAATGTGACTTTAGTTGCTGTTTCTAAAACCAAACCAGTATCAGATTTAATGCAAGCATACGAGGCTGGTCAACGTATTTTTGGAGAAAATAAAATCCAGGAAATGACTGAAAAGTGGGAGCAAATGCCAAAAGACATCCAATGGCATATGATTGGTCATGTACAAAGCAATAAAGTGAAATACATGGCACCGTATGTGGCATTAATTCACGGAGTAGATAGTTGGAAGCTTTTGGTAGAAATTAATAAGCAAGCAGCTAAAAATAACCGTGTCATTTCGTGTTTGTTGCAAATGCATATTGCTACAGAAGAAACCAAATTCGGACTCTATGAAGAGGAATTACATGAAATTTTGCATCACCCGGAATTAGAAAAATTAACCAACGTTTGCATCCAAGGTTTGATGGGAATGGCTACATTTACAGAGGAGGAAGCCAAATTAAAAAGCGAATTTCGTTACTTGAATGAATTGTTCATAAAATACAAAACGATTCAAAAAAGCAACCTCGATTTTCAAACCTTATCTATGGGAATGAGTGGTGATTATCAAATTGCCATATCGTGCGGAAGCAATATGGTTAGAATTGGTAGTAGTATTTTTGGGTTTAGAAGTTGACAATAGAAATATCAATGTCAATATCAATATCAATGAAATTAAAAATTGTTATGGAGATTGGAAAGAGAATGCCTTTTTCCATAAATAATTCCAAATATTATGAGTAAAAGTTATCATATTTTTGAAGATAAGATTTTTAATTTTGAAGATAGGTTGGTTCGTTTTGCAGGTGAATGTATTTTCTTTTCAAGAAAACTAGAAAAGAGCTTTGAAAATGAATATTACAAAAATCAATTAATTAGATCTTCTGGCAGTGCATCATTAAATTTTGGTGAAGCTTCAGGAACCGTAAGTGAAAAAGACTTTATTTTTAAATTAAGTTTGTCAATAAAAGAATTGAAAGAATCTAGAAATGCTATAAAAATTCTTAATTACATTAACGAAGGAGACGAAAGAATAAGAAAATCACTGCTAAATGAAGTAGAGGAGTTAATTGCAATTGCCTCTAAAATGATAATCAACAAAAGTAACAAACATTGACGTTGACATTTACATTGACATTTACATTGACATTTTCATTGACATTGAAAAATTCAAACTATAAAAAAAGTATTTCACTATAAAAATTTAAAAATTACCCATTGGGGTTTGGGGACTCATGTACGCAATCATCGATATAGAAACAACCGGAGGTAAATTTGATGAAGAAGGCATCACAGAGATTGCTATTTACAAATTTGACGGGCATGAAGTTGTAGACCAATTCATCAGCTTGATCAATCCGGAAAAGCCTATTCAGCCTTTTGTAGTAAAACTAACTGGTATAAATAGTGCCATGTTACGAAGTGCTCCAAAGTTTTACGAAGTTGCCAAGCGAATTATCGAAATTACTGAAGATTGCACCTTTGTAGCACACAATGTGGGGTTTGATTACAGAGTGGTACAAACAGAGTTCCAAAGGTTGGGTTATTCCTTTAAAAGAAATACCTTATGCACTGTTGAACTTTCCAGAAAGTTAATTCCAGGAATGGAATCATACAGTTTAGGAAAGTTGGTAAGATCATTGGGAATACCAATTGCAGACAGGCATCGTGCTTCGGGGGATGCCATGGCTACGGTAAAACTTTTTCAATTATTGTTGAGAAAAGATGTCGAAAAAAACATTGTTACTTCTTTGGTAAAATCAACGCAATCCAAAGGTTTGTCACCAAAATTGTTAGACATTGTTGAAAGTTTACCTGAAAAAGTTGGTGTGTATTACATACATAATGAAAAAGGAGATGTTATTTATATTGGAAAAAGTAAAAACATAAAAAAAAGAATCAACCAGCATTTTACCGGAACTTCCAGAAAAGCAAAAAAAATTCAATTAGAAGTATACACGGTAACCTTCGAACTTACCGGAAATGAACTAATTGCGTTGCTTAAGGAAAGTCAGGAAATCAAAATAAACAAACCTATTTACAATGTAAAACAACGAAAAAGTATTTTACCTTGGGGATTGTATTTAGTTAAAACATCGGAAGGTTACGATGCGTTACGATTGTTAAAAGCAGATGGCAGAAGAAAAGAAATTACTTCTTTTGGATCATTTCAAGAAGGAAAAAACGCACTGTTCCGCATCACAGAGCAATACCAATTGTGCCAAAAAATCAACGGTTTATATGAAACCAACGAAGCTTGTTTTTCTTTTAAAATCAAACAATGTTTAGGAGCTTGCGTTTCTAAAGAAGAAACAGAAACCTACAATGCCAGAGTAGAACAATTTTTAGAGAAAAATGAATTCACCCATCAAAACATGGTGATTATTGACAAAGGAAAGACCATTGAAGAAAAATCAGCAGTTTTGATAGAAAATGGTATTTACAAAGGCTACACTTTTTTTGATTTGAATTACCAAATCAACAATGTAGAAGTTTTGCAAAATATCTTGATTCCGATGCAACATAATCGAGATACCAAAGCGATTATCCAACAATATATTAGAAAAAACAAACACCTCAAAATCATCAGATTTTAAGGTGCTTGCCATACAAAAAACAAACTACAACTATATTGGAATATCTACAATTAACTTAGCAATCTCTGGTTCTGCCTGAACGTGTGCTTGGTTAGCTCTTCCACTTGGATCAGTGTTTTCCTGCCATTTCGGAATCCATTTTCTAACGGTTTCTGCAGCACTCTTTTGAGGAAAATGTTTGTGAAAAATGGTACGGTAATAAAACGCCTCTTTGGTTGCTGGGGTATTGTAAGGATACAATTCTGCGGCTTTGGCAAATGCTTCATCACTTACTTGCGAGGTGCCATATGCAATTAAGGTGTCAATCCAGTTATACCCTACCCCATCAGAAAATTGTTCTTTTTGTCTCCACAAAACTTCCGCAGGCAAATATGGTTGCTCTGGAGTATCAAACGCTTTTCTTAAAATATATTTTTCTACACCATTATAAGTTTGAGGCATTTTTTCTTCTGGTTGAATGGTGATAGCTAAATCCAAAAACTTTTTGTCTAAAAATGGTACTCTTGCCTCTAAACCATGAGCCATGGTTGATTTATCGGCTCTCAACAAATCGGCAGTATGTAATTTCTGTACTCTTTCGATGGTTTCTTTTTGAAAATCAACTACCGAAGGAGCGTTTCTAAAATATAAGTAACCTCCAAAAATTTCATCTGCTCCCTCTCCGGATAAAACTACTTTTATTCCCATTTCTGTAATAAATTTCGACAAGAAATACATAGGAGTACTTGCTCTGATAGAAGTGACATCATAAGTTTCTAAATGCCAAATCAATTTTTCTAATATTTCTATGCCTTGCTCTATAGTAAAATGAATTTCGTGGTGTTTGGTTCCTAAAAATTCCGCTACTTTTCGGGCTGCTTTGGCATCTGGTGCCTCTGCATCTAATCCTATAGAAAAAGAATGTAAAGTTTCTCCTCTTTCTTTCATCAGTCTTACTGCAATAGAAGAAGTTAAAGAAGAATCTAACCCACCAGAAAGCAATACTCCAATTGGTACATCGCTCATCAATCTTTTATCCACTGCTTGGGTTAAAGTTTCTCGAATAGCTTGGTAGTCTACCGGTTGAATTGATTCAGAAACATCTTCCCAAATTGGTTGGTAGTATTTTACAAAGCCGGTTTCCGGAGTATAATAATGTCCTGGTGGAAATGTTGCAAACGTTTTGCATTGGTCAGCCAAAGCTTTCATCTCCGAAGCAAAATACATTCTGCCTCTTTCATCTATGCCATAATAAAGGGGTTTTACTCCTAACGGATCACGACCTGCAATGTAATGATCACCATCAATTACCACAAAAGCAAAAATACCATCTAAGTGATTGCAAAAATCATCACCAAACTCCTCATATAAGTGTACAATAACTTCTGAATCAGAAGTGGTTCTGAAAGTATGGTGTTTTAACAATCCATCTCTTAATTTTTGGTGGTTATAAATTTCTCCGTTATGTACCATCCATGCAGCAGAAGTGCCTTGAATTGGTTGCTTACCGGTATGTAAATCCACTATGGAAAGTCTTTCGTGTGATAAAAAATGCCCCTTTTCAGTAATATGAATATCTCTTTCATCCGGGCCACGGTGACTCATTCTTGCCGAAAGTTCACGAACTAATGATTCTTCTTTTCCTTGTCCGATAATTGCTAAAAATCCACACATAATATTTTTTGTTTTAATGATGAAGCAAAAATGACTATATTAATACAATAATTTAAATTTATTATAAATATTAATTAAAAAAAATAACATTAATAGAATATTTAATTATCATTATAAATATATCTGTTGCAAATATTTATAGCTTAATTAAAAATTTCAATGTAACAGGTGGATCTTTTTGTAAGCATCTTAAGATGGCATTGTAACATTCTACCTATTCCTATATATTTGCAAACCTTAATTAATTTGTTCATGAAACAACTAAAAAAGCGTTGGGGTGTATCCTCAAACGCTCAATTAACTATCATATTTTTAGTATTTGCTATTACTGGTTCCGCTTCTACTCTATTAACCAAACCGTTATTATCTGTTATTGGGGTGACATATAATAATACACCATTATTTTGGTTTATAACTTTAAAAATATTGCTTCTGTTTCCTGTATATCAAGTAATGTTGGTTGCTATTGGTTCAATTTTCGGACAACATACTTTTTTTTGGAATTTTGAAAGAAAAATGCTTTTACGTTTAAAATTAGGGATATTAGTAAACTGGATTGAGAAAAGATTTGGATGGAATCAAAAAGTGTGATTTTTTTTCATAAACAAACAACATTTGTTAAATATTATTACAACAATCTAAAATAAAATAATTTCTGTTATTTTTATTTTTTATTTACTACATTTTTTTGATTTTTTACATGCAAACAAACCGTTTATCCGGAATTTTTGGTTTTTTAACATTATTCTTTTTTATAAGCTCGGTTATTATTGGAGGATTGTTAAATCAAGATTTTGACCATTACACCCATATTATTAGTGATGTATATAGTCCAGACAGTACTTATGGAAAATATATTGCATGGTTTGGATTTATCCCAACTGGGATTTCGGTAATATTATTCGCATATTTCACTAGGTTGCAAACAGAAAATTTATGGTTCAGGACTGGTATGGTTTTATTTGGTTATGCCTATGGCTTAGGAACTATCATTACTGCTTTATTTCCTTGTACCGACGGTTGTGTGTTGATGTTATTAGATCCAACTCCTTCACAAATTATCCATCAAATTTCTAGGTTCTTAACTTATACTCTAACCCCATGTGCCATATTATTTTTTGCCGTTGGATGTTATGAGTATGAAGAAAGATTTTTACAACAAAAAAGTATTGTTCTTGGAGTTTTGTTGGCAATATTTTCTGCATATTTTCTTTTTAAAGAAGATTTAAATTGGATAGGATTATTTCAAAGAATTATTGAACTTCTTATCATGTTATGGGTTGCATTTATCTCTATTCATTATTATAATATTTCTAAACAAGAAAACATCACGTTACCCAAAAGCTAGTTTCGTTTGTAGATACGTAGTTGAATTCTTACCTTGCAGGCACTTTAAACTACCTAAGTGCAAATACTCCAAACTCCCATAGAATATTTAAAAGGAGTCGGTCCTAACCGAGGTGTTTTGTTACGCAATGAATTACAAATTCATACGTACCTAGAATTGTTGCACTTGTTCCCTAATCGATACATAGACAGAACTAAATATTACCAAATTAATGAGTTGGTAGATAGTCAGTCTGACATCCAAATTATTGGAAAAATCATCCACCTAAAAGTGGTTGAACAAAAAAGAGGCAAACGATTGGTTGCTACTTTTACAGACGGAACCGGAACCATGGAATTGGTTTGGTTTCAGCACTACAAATGGATTCAAGAGAGCTTGCAAATCAATATTCCATATGTTGCCTTTGGAAAAATCACCAAATTTGGTTCGGTTTTTAATATGGCTCATCCCGATTTAGAGTTGTTGGAGGAACACCAAAAAAGCATCCGTGGTGCCATGCAAGCGGTGTATCCTTCCACGGAAAAGTTGGCTAAAAAAAATATTACCAGCAAAGCCATTCAAAAGTTGGTTCAGCAAATATTTATCGAAACTTCTGGAAATTTTGAGGAAACACTACCAAATGACTTTTTAAATGAAATGAAAATGATTTCTAAAAAAGAAGCCATGCTTTACATTCATTTTCCAAAAAGTCAGGAAACTTTAGCTCAAGCCAGATATCGATTAAAATTAGAAGAGCTATTTTTTATCCAACTACTTTTAATCTCTAAAAATTTAATCAGAAAACATAAGATTAAGGGATTGCCATTTGAACAAGTTGGAAATTATTTTCAAGATTTTTACCATCACCACTTGCCTTTTCAACTTACCAATGCCCAAAAAAAGGTAGTAAAAGAGATTAGAAATGACCTTGGCTCTGGAGCTCAAATGAATCGTTTGTTGCAAGGCGATGTTGGTTCAGGAAAAACCATGGTAGCTTTTTTAATCATGTTGTTGGCAAAAGACAACCAATACCAAAGCTGTTTGATGGCTCCAACCGAAATTTTAGCACAACAACATTTTAGCAGTTTACAACCTTTAGCTGCAAGTGTTGGTTTACAAATTGCTTTGTTAACCGGCTCTACCAAAAATAAGGAACGAGCTGAAATTCACCAAGCTTTACAAGAAGGCACTTTAGACATTTTGATTGGCACCCATGCCATTATTGAAGACACGGTACAATTTAAAAACTTAGGATTGGCAATTGTAGATGAACAACATCGATTTGGGGTAAAGCAAAGAGCCAAATTATGGAAAAAAAACCATATCCCACCACATGTTTTGGTAATGACAGCCACTCCTATTCCTAGAACTTTGGCAATGAGTTTGTACGGTGATTTGGATATTTCTGTAATTGATGAATTGCCACCTGGCAGAAAACCCATACAAACTTTTCACAGAACCGATGCCCACAGATTGGCAGTTTGGAAGTTTTTAAAAGATGAAATTGCCAAGGGCAGACAAGTATATATCGTGTATCCATTGATTCAAGAATCGGAAAAATTAGATTTAAAAGATTTGATGGATGGTTACGAAAGTATATCACGTGATTTTCCCTTACCTCATTATGCAGTTTCTATTGTGCATGGCAAAATGAAGCCCCAAGATAAAGATGCCGAAATGCAACGTTTTGCCAAAGGAGAAACCAATATTATGGTTGCAACCACGGTTATTGAAGTTGGGGTGAATGTACCAAATGCAAGTGTGATGGTAATTGAAAATGCCGAACGTTTTGGGTTGTCGCAATTACATCAATTAAGAGGAAGAGTGGGCAGAGGTGCAGACCAAAGTTATTGTATTTTAATGACGAGTCATGCCTTAAGCGAAGAAGCAAAAACCCGATTAGAAACCATGTGCAGGACCAATGATGGTTTTGAAATAGCAGAAGTCGATTTAAAATTACGTGGCCCGGGTGATATCATGGGAACCCAACAAAGTGGCATATTGCAACTACAAATTGCAGATTTGGTAAAAGATAGAGACTTATTGCCTATTGCACGAAATATGGCATTTCAAATTTTAAAGAAAGATCCTTCCTTGCAATTACCAGAACATCAAACATTGAAAAAAGTTTTTATTGAAATGAGCCAAAAGAAAAATATTTGGAATTTTATCTCTTAAAATTGACTTAAAAAGTATTTTCTTTTTGGTGTTAAGATTTCCTGATTTCATGTGCAAAGTCTATCTTTGCACGCAACTTTTTATAATTCATTAGCATACCCAAAACAATCAAATATTCACATGAAGATATCTTATCAGTGGTTAAAGCAGTTTTTAAAAATAGAAGAAACTCCCGAACAATTAGCGGAAATTCTTACCGACTTAGGATTAGAAGTTGAAGTGGTAGAGCCTTTTGAAAGCATCAAAGGTGGTTTGGCTGGAGTGGTAGTTGGAGAAGTTTTGACTTGCGAAAAACATCCAAATGCAGATAAATTAAAAATCACTACGGTAAATATTGGTTCGCAAGTAGTTCCAATTGTTTGTGGTGCTGCCAATGTGGCTAAAGGCCAAAAAGTTCCGGTAGCAACTATCGGTACAACTTTATACCCTTCAGCAGGTGATGCTTTTAAAATTAATAAAGGAAAAATTAGAGGCGAAGAAAGCCACGGAATGATTTGTGCAGAAGACGAGTTAGGCATCGGAAACGATCATAGTGGTATTATGGTTCTTGATGCAAAATGGCAAGCCGGTACTCCTATGAGTGAAGTTTTACAAGTATATACCGATCAAGTTTTTGAAATTGGATTAACTCCTAACAGAGCAGATGCCATGAGTCATTTTGGGGTTGCAAGAGACCTTAGAGCTGGCTTAATGCAACAACAAAAAAAGAACTTAGAATTGATGTCGCCTTCGGTTGCTGAATATCGTTTGGATAAGCGAATTTTAAAAATTGATGTAGATGTAGAAAGAACTGATTTGGCTCCTAGATATTGTGGAGTAACTATTTCTAATATCGAAGTAAAACCCTCTCCAGAGTGGTTGCAAAATCGTTTAAAAGCTATCGGACTATCACCTATCAATAATATTGTAGATGCAACCAATTATGTTTTACATGAATTAGGTCAACCCCTGCATGCTTTTGATGCCTCAAAAATTCACGGAAAAATCAGAGTAAAAACTTTGGCATCCGGAACTAAATTTGTCACTTTAGATGGCGTGGAAAGAATTTTGCACGAAGACGATTTGATGATTTGTGATGATAAAAATCCGTTATGCATGGCAGGAGTATATGGTGGTTTGGATTCGGGTGTAAGTGAAAAAACAACCGCCATTTTTTTAGAAAGTGCTTATTTTAATCCGGTTTCTATTCGAAAAACAGCCAAACGACATGGTTTAAATACCGATGCTTCCTTTAGATTTGAAAGAGGTATAGATCCTAGCATTACAGAGTATGCCTTGAAAAGAGCATGCTTGTTGATCAAAGAAATTGCTGGTGGAGAAATTACTTCAGATATCATAGAGGTATATCCAAAAAAGATAGAGGATTTTACTTTATTGCTCAACTTAGAAAAAGCAAACCAATTGATTGGAGAGGAAATTCCCAAAGAAGAAATCAAAAAAATATTGGTCTCTTTAGACATTAAAATCAACTCTGTATCCGATTCTTCCCTAGGTTTGGTAATTCCTGCTTACCGTGTAGATGTGCAAAGAGAAGTAGATGTGATAGAAGAGATTCTACGTGTATATGGCTATAACAAAATCGGTTTCAGTAAAAAACTGCATGCCACCATGTTTAATAGTCCAAAAACGGAAGACTATAAAATTCAAAACTTAGTTGGCAATCAATTAAACTCTCTCGGATTTCATGAAATGATGAACAATTCATTACGTGACGAAGTGGAGACTGCCATTTCTTCTCAAGTAGAAGACTCAGAATTTGTTCGCATATTAAATCCATTAAGCCAAGATTTGAGCGTGATGCGTCAAACTTTATTGGCTTCAGCTTTAGAGGTGGTTCATCACAACATCAATCGTAAAAACAGCGATTTAAAATTGTTTGAATTCGGAAAATCTTACCATAAAAAATTAGCAGGTTACGAAGAACACAAACATTTAAGTTTGGTCATGACAGGTGCAAAAGGAATTGAAAATTGGAATCAAGCCAATCAAGAAGTTTCTTTTTTTGATTTAAAAGGAACCATTGACCAAATACTGCAACGACTTGGTATTAACATTACTTCGGTGGAACCAGCAACTTCAGATGTATTTGCAGAAGGAATTACCTATATGATTGGTCAAGATGCATTGGTTCAATTTGGTTTGTTAAAAAAATCTGTATTGAAAAAGCTAGATGTAAAACAAGCTGTTTTGTATGCTGATTTTGCTTGGGGAACTTTATTGAAAAAAATAAACACTCAAATCAAATTTCAAGAAATTCCAAAATTCCCATCAGTGAAAAGAGATTTGGCTTTGTTGGTTTCTAACACAACGCAATACCAACAACTACATCAATTGGCATATGCAACCGAGAAAAAATTATTAAAGCAAGTAGCTTTGTTTGATGTGTATGAAGGGAAAAATTTACCCGAAGGTAAAAAATCATATGCCTTAAGCTTTCAATTACAAGACGAGGAAAAAACCTTGACAGATGAGCAAATTGAAAAATCGATGGAAAAGATTTTAAAAGCTTATGAAAGAGAACTTTCTGTAACGTTGCGATAATTCCTTTTATATTATATTCTATAAAAAAAGGGTACAAATTTGATTGTACCTTTTTTATTTTCTCTTCAACCTATTTAAAGTGAGTTCGAAATATGTAATACAATTAAGTATTTGATATTGAGGTATGATTTAATTAAAAATAGAGTTTTCTCTGCGTAACTTTGTGATTACTTTGTGCGATTTGTGTTATAGCAATTATTGTTGTAGCACAAAAGTCACAAAGAAGCCACTAAGAATCACAAAGTGTTTCTTGAAAATTAATTTATTTTTATCGAATTCACGTTATTTATTTTGTACTTCCCAATGAAATTCAATTTCCATTTCAATATCTGGATGTAAACTAAAATGCACCGGACAAGTTTTGGCAGTATTTTCTAAAATAGTTTGAATTTTATTGGTCAACTCACTCACTTTTATATGAAAAACTACCTGAATTTTGCCAATTCGTCTGGGGTCAGATGCCATAATTTTGGTTACTTCTGCTGTAGATCCATTGATGGAAATCTGCATATCATTTGCTTTAATCCCCATAACGGTTAACATGCAAGTTGCTAATGAATTCGCCACCATGTCTGTAGGTGAAAATTGACTTCCTAAACCGTGATTATCTACAGGAGCATCTGTCAATATTGTTGCTCCAGATGCCAAATGTGTCGACTCAGTTCGTAAATTTCCGAGATATTTAATCGTAGAAGTTGCCATATTAATTTAATACTTGAATTTGGTAATTAGGTTGGTATTGCAATAAATACACTCCTTGATTGGTATAGCCATTGGCATCATTTTTTTCGTACCAAAATTTATTTTCCACTTGTTGGGTTTTGGATTTTATAGATTCCAAAAATGGTTTTTCTTCCAAACTTCTTTGTAAAACGTCCATGGTTACATCAAAACCACGCATGGCAAATGGGGTTGGAAACATTTTGTATAAAGATTTAAACTTCTTTTCAAAATCTATAATCTCTTCTGCATCTACATTTTTTACAATTGATGGAAAAATCACTTGGTGTTTGATGATTCGAGAAAAAACATCATCTGAAACAATGGTTTCATTGTATTCCATCATAGCAAAAACAATTTCAAATCCTTCACTTTTTAAAACACTTAATGCACCAATAGTACTTAACACCAAATTCGTATTTGCTGAGTCTAATAGCAATGCATTGGTTTTTCCTTTTACCATTTTACTTCGAATATCTTCAATAGTTACCACATTTTTCTCATTTGCCTTTACCACACCTACTTTTGGATAAAATTTTTGCAAATAATTACTGCTAAATTGCTTTTTAGCATCAATCACTGCAACTTGGTTGGAAGTTTTGGTTTGCAAGTAATCGAGTAATGCTTTTTTCTGTTCCGAACCTCCAGGCATTGACTGCACCAAGTTTGGGTAGTTTTTCAGCACTTCTCTTAAAGGACTTATTACCACTGTTTCTTGGGCAACTTGTTGCATCAAATTTTCAATATGCTGAGGATAAAATGGTCCCACAATCACATCATAACTTGCCAAATCTTCCTCTGCAATTAATTTGTCAATAGCAGATGTTTTACTTGTTTCTTCTGAATCTAACCAAGTAACAGAAAGGTTTGGATGAATCTTTTTAATAGAGTCCACTGCCATTTTTGCACCGGTATAAAAATCTAAAGTCATATTAAAAAACTCATCATTTTTTAATCTAGCTTGGGTATTGGCAGAAGTAGCTCCATCCAATTTACTCAATTGAAATGGGAGTAACAATGCAATCTTTTTTTGAGAAGATTGATTTAACGAAATTTGCTTAACTACTTTTGGCAATGTACTATTACCGTTAGTATTTAAAACCTTAGATTTTAATTGAAGGGTCATCCCCTCTTTTAATCCATCTTTTAATTCCGGATTCCATTCTTGCAAATCACTCACTTCAATTTGGTACTGCTTGGCAATACTATACAAAGTCTGGCCTTTTTCTACTACAATTGAATTTGAAGCAGATGTTTTAAGAATAGTGTTTTTGTTAGAAGTTTCATTATTAGGTTTCCCCGAAAGTTTCAAAACAGCACCTAAGGGTAAATTATCTTTATATTCCGGATTCCATGCTTCTAACTGCTCTACCGTAAGGTTGTATTGTTTGGCAATGCTGTACTTGGTCTCTTTTTGCTGAACGGTATGCGTTGCTTCATGTGCATTGGTTTGTAATGGTTTCTTTTCTGATGAAACATTCGCACTTTGCTTGCTTGCTTTCGGTATTTGAAGTGTCGTGCCAATTTGCAAGCCTTTCTCCATGGCTTCTTTATTGGCTTGTTGCAAGGCTTCAATCGTTAATCCATATTTTTTAGCTATGCCAAACCAAGTTTCTTGTGCTTCTACTATATGGGTATCCGCATTAGTTGCAACATTTCCGTTACTCTTTTTTGGGATAATTAATTTGGAACCTAATTTCAAGCCTTTTTTAGCATCCGGATTGTATTGATACAAATCAGCAGGAGTTACTCGATATTGGGTTGCAATCGAGGTAATGGTTTCACCTTCTTTTACCAAATGCTCCTGAAAATTTGAATTATTTTGGGCAATGAGTCCAAAAGTAAAAGTAACAAATAAACAAACCAAAACAAATCTTATCATAATTTCATTTTGTTATTCCCACTCTATAGTGGCAGGTGGTTTGGAGCTAATATCGTATACTACTCTATTTACTCCTCTCACTTTATTGATAATTTGGTTAGAAATCATGGTTAAAAAATCATAAGGTAAATGTACCCAATCTGCAGTCATTCCATCGGTAGATTCTACAGCTCTTAATGCAACCACTTTTTCATAAGTACGTTCATCTCCCATTACTCCTACACTATTTACAGGCAATAATATAGCTCCTGCTTGCCAAACTTTGTCATATAATCCGTGATCTTTTAATCCTTGAATAAAAATGTGATCTACTTCTTGTAATATCTGTACTTTTTCTGGGGTGATATCACCTAAAATTCTGATTGCCAAACCAGGTCCAGGAAATGGATGTCTACCTAATAACTCCTCGTCAATTCCCAATGCTCTTCCCACTTTTCGAACTTCATCTTTAAACAACATGCGTAAAGGTTCTACTATTTTCAATTTCATAAAATCGGGCAAACCTCCCACATTATGGTGTGATTTGATGGTAGCACTTGGGCCTTTCACCGAAACAGACTCAATTACATCCGGATAAATAGTGCCTTGTGCCAACCAAGTTACATTATTAATTTTGTGTGCTTCATCGTCAAACACTTCTACAAACACCTTGCCAATTGCTTTTCTTTTGGCTTCAGGTTCTTCAATTCCTGCCAATGCATCCATAAAACGTTGCGAAGCATCTACTCCAATCACATTCAATCCCATGCCTTCGTATTGCTTTAACACGTTTGCAAACTCGTTTTTACGAAGCAAACCATTATTTACAAAAATGCAATACAGATTTTTCCCGATGGCTTTGTTAAGCAATACTGCAGCTACGGTAGAATCTACTCCACCAGACAATCCAAGAACAACTAAATCATCTTGCAATTTCTCCTTTAACTCTGCTACAATATCTTCTACAAAATTATTAGGAGTGAAGTTTTGTTCAATTCCGGCTATTTTCACCAAAAAGTTCTCTAAAATCTGCTTTCCATCTACAGAATGATATACTTCCGGGTGAAATTGAATTCCGTAAGTTACTTCTCCTTCAATTTTATATGCAGCATTAGCCACGTCATGCGTGCTTGCCAATAACATACCATTTTCTGGCAAACGTGTGATGGTATCGCTATGGCTCATCCAAACTTGGCTATTCAAAGCTACTTCGTCAAAAAACAACTCATCATCTTTTACGTAATTTAACAAAGCTCTTCCGTATTCTCGTGTGTTGGATGGAGCTACTTCTCCTCCTCCAAAATGAGCCAAATACTGGGCTCCATAACATACCGCTAGCAAAGGCTTTTTACCTCTAATTTGCGATAAATCAGGATGTGGGGCATCTTCTGCTCTAACAGAAAAAGGACTACCAGATAAAATTATTGCTTGAAAAGATGCGATATCTTTTGGTGGTTGGTTGTAAGGATATATTTCACAAAATATATTTAATTCCCTTACTCTACGGGCAATCAATTGGGTGTATTGAGAGCCAAAATCTAAAATTAGTACGTTGTGTTGCATGTGCAAAAATAGCTATTTTAGTAGGAAACTTGCAAAATAAAAGCTCGTAAAAACAAAGTTTTTTTTACACAAATAATCAGATAATGTAAATTTTAAAAAACTATTCAAAATGAATATCTGTTTTAAGTTGCTTGATTTTTTGTTGACAATAAGCCTTGATTTCATCAGACATTTCAGGATATTTACTTATGAATTTTTCAAGCAAAACCAATTGATCCTTTTTGCTTTTTGTTTCAAGTTGCAACAATAGTAACGCATAGTCAGCTTGAAAAAAGTCTTTTTTTTCAATCAATGCTTTTTCGTAATAACTTTTTGCTTTTGAAGCATTTGTAGGTTGTAAGAATTGACCGAGATAATAATACTCCACATGTTTGCTGTAAAACCTTGATTGTAACGATTCTAATATCCATTTTTCTGCTTGCTTGGTTTGGTTCAAAAACCCGTAATTAAGACCTGTTTGAAGCAGAATATCAGGGTTTTCTTCCGAAGTTTTTGCTAAAATCTCTTGATACACTTGTATAGATTTTTCATAATTACCAAGTTTGGTTAATGCTTTGGCATATATCACTTTAATTTTTTCATTTAACGAAAATTCTGATTGAATGCTCTCGATTAATTCCACACAACTTTTGGTTTTATCTGTATAGTATAACAATTGTATTTTTAGTAACAAAGAAGGCAAGTGTTTAGAATTGTTTCTCAAACCATTATCAACATTTATCAATGCGTTGTCATATTTTTGCATTTGCGATAAAATGAGTCCACAACGATAATTACTCAGCGTATGAAAAGTATTTAGTTTTATTCCTTGATAATAACAATCCAAAGCCTTTAGCAAATTGCTATTCTCTTCATGTAAAAATCCCATTTCATACCAAGTAAATTCAGTCGGATTTTCTTTTACAGCCAGCTCCATGTAAGGAATTGCCAAAACTGATTGGTTATTTTTTTGATACAATTTTGCAATTCTAATCCAACTTGTCAACTTTGATTGAACATTTTCTAAATAAACATGCATATTTTGAATAGCATTGCTTAAACCCTCTTTTCTTTCATATGCATACGAAAGTTTTAAAAACCGTATAGAGTCTCTATCCTTTTGATAAGCTTGAATTGCTTTATCGTATTGCATACTTTCCATCAATGCATCACCCTGTTCAATTTGACCTAACAAAAAGTTGCAAGTAAAAAAGTAAAACAAATACAAAAAACTACAATTTATCTTCATATAAAAACTGCATAAAATACGAATGTAATAAATATTCTTTGTCTTATAAAATTAAATTCATAATAATGTTCCATACTTGTAAGTGTTTGCAATTTTCGTATTTTTGACAAAAACAACACATGCTAATTATTGGAATTGCCGGTGGTACCGGAAGTGGAAAAACAACCGTTGTGAACCAGATACTTAATGAACTTCCTTTGGAAGAAGTAGGTATCATTTCGCAAGACTCCTATTACAAAGAAACCACCAACTTAAGCTACGAAGAGCGAACTAAAATTAATTTTGACCATCCCAGAGCTATAGATTTTGAATTGTTGGTACAACATTTAAAAGAATTAAAAAAGGGAAATGTAATCCAACAACCGGTGTACTCGTTTGTAACGCACAATCGTACTGACGATACCGTGCTTACCCATCCGAGAAAAGTGATGATTGTTGAGGGTATTTTGATTTTTACTAATGCAGAACTTCGTGAATTATGCGATATCAAAGTGTTTGTACATGCCGATTCGGACGAACGTTTGATTAGAAGAATCAAAAGAGATATTTCAGAAAGAGGAAGAGATTTAAACGAAGTTTTGAATCGTTACCAAAACACCTTAAAACCAATGCACGAGCAATTTATTGAACCTACCAAAGCTTTTGCAGATATCATTATACCGAACGATAAATACAATACAGTAGCGGTTGACATTGTTAGAACCGTGATTAACCAAAGAATTTTATAATGATTGGTAAATTATCCAACCGCATCAAAAGCCACCCAATTGGTAAATATATTTGGAACAAATATGTGCTTATTTTTGTGGTGTTTGCTGTTTGGATGTTATTTTTAGATAATTACTCTTATTTAGAACACAGAGTGTTGAACCAAAAAATTGAGGAATTAGAAACCAACAAACAATTTTACCAATCTGAAATTCAAAAAGATTGCTTGCAAATTAAAAAGCTAAAAAACAGCAATGAAATAGAAAGATATGCTCGTGAAAAGTACTACATGAAACGTGAAAATGAAGTTATCTATATCATTGAAAGTGACACCATTAAAAATTAAAAAAAACTTTCGAATCAATTTTCTTTAATTTTAATAAAACATTCGAAAGAACTAAAATACCTAACTAATGAAAGCGGAATCTTTACACTTTTCAGAATTTGAAGCAGTTTCTGCTAAACAATGGAAACAAAAAATCCAAATGGAACTCAAAGGACTCGATTACAACGACACCTTGGTTTGGGAAAGTTTGGAGGGCATCAAAGTAAAACCTTTTTACGATGCGGAAGATTTACAAGATACCTATCAAATTCCTGTAAAAGAAAAGGCTTTTCAAATAAGAGAAACCATCTATGTAAAAGAAGTATCTATCTCAAATACCAATGCCAAAGAAAAATTTTCTAAAGGAACCCAAATAATAAGATTTGTAATTCCAAATCGTGAGACTTCATTAACGGATTTGTTTCATGAAATTACACACCATACCTTAGTAATCAAGCCATTATTTTT
Organism: Flavobacteriales bacterium; assembly: GCA_018335925.1. Lineage (GTDB taxonomy): Bacteria > Bacteroidota > Bacteroidia > Flavobacteriales > Flavobacteriaceae > Flavobacterium. Next base: position 68,908 of record JAGXRF010000001.1, on the reverse strand, counting down.
AGATGCTTCTTTTATTGAAGATTGTTTGGAATTAGGAAAAAAACAAAATATTGCCATCACTTTTGAAATGGATGCCATCGGGCAATTAATGGAAGATGGCAATTGGTTTGCCAACCAAAAGCAAGACTTTGAAGCATTAGAAAAAATTTCCTCTTTGGTCAACACTCCTTTTTTGTGCATACAAAACCGCTTGCTACAAAATGCAGGAGCTAATTGTATCCAACAAATAGCTTACGGAATTCTGCATTTGGCAATGTATTGGGAAAAAGGAATTTCATTACACCAAAACATTACTTGGGAAGTTGGCATCGGAAGTAATTACTTTTTTGAAATTGCCAAACTCCGAAGCATCCGATTGCTATTTGAAAACACCAAAGCTTTGTATGGTGCTTCTGCCAATTTGCAATTGGTTGCTATTCCATCTACCAGAAATAAAACCATTTACGATTATAACGTGAACATGCTCCGAACCACCAACGAGTGTATGAGTGCCATCATTGGTGGAGCTCACGTGGTAGAAAATTTACCCTACGATGCCATTTACCATAAAAACAATGCTTTTGGAGATCGCATTGCACGAAACCAATTGCTTATCATGAAACATGAAGCTTATTTAGACCAAAATTTGAATGGTGCAGATGGCAGTTATTTTATAGAAAATGTAACCAAACAAATGGTAGATAAATCTTTAGAATTGGTGCATAAAATTGATGCAGAGGGTGGATTGATTACCCAATTAATAGAAGGTACTATTCAAAGGAAAATTAAAGAAAGTGCCGACAAAGAACAAGAATGGTTAGATACCGGAAAATTGGTATTGATTGGCACCACCAAATATCCGAATCTGAAAGACCAAATGAAAAACGATTTGGAATTGTATGCGTTTGTAAAACAAAATCCAAGAAAGACCTTAATAGTTCCAATCATTCCAAGAAGATTAGCGGATGGCATAGAATCCGAAAGGTTAAGCCAAGAATAAATCAATAATATAAAGATGAAAAAAATCATTTATTTCCTTTCTTTTATTTTGGTTTTGATTGGTTGCCAAGAAGTAATCAAAGAAATTCCAAATGAAGTAGTCAAAATAACTGAACCCGAGGTCCAGCTAAACGGAAAGTATTACTCGCTTAAAAACCAGCCAATTAAGATATTTCTACCAAGTACTTTTGTTGCTTTAGAAAGACATGAAGTTTTAAAAATAGCTCAAAACTTAGAGGATGCATATTCTAAAGAAAAGTGGGTTTCACAAATTGAATTTTTAATACAATCCAAAATTCCATCTTTTTACTACCATGCCCCTGAATTAGGAGCTTTCCTTTCTATTTATTTGGAGGATAATGTGCAACTAGACAAGCAAACTGCTTCTTATTTTTTGGGAGTTATTCAAAAAAAGCATGAAGAAATTTACTTTAATCAAAGAGTGTTATACACAAAAATCGACTCAAGATTTAAAAGCAATGATCAAATTAAAATTGTAAAATCTGTATACGAGTTAACCCATGCAGAAAACAAAGACTTTTTAAGTTATTATCATTTGTATTTAATTAATTACAAAAACAAACTTTACTTTTTTGAGTTAGAAACCCCTGAATTGATTGATTATGAACCTTATGTTTTAAAAACAACGGTATTGTAATTTTCACTTAAATAAATACCCTATGCCAAGCAAATTGCAACAACTTAAGATAAACCAAACTACTGAAAACAAATCTTCTACCAAGGAATATCCAACAGCAGAGGGAATTACTTTTCAAGAAGTGCACCATAAAACCGACCTAAAAGATAATAAACACTTAGATTTTGGTGCAGGATTTGCTCCAAATTTACGTGGACCTTACACTACCATGTATGTCCGAAAACCTTGGACCATTCGTCAGTATGCAGGTTTTTCAACAGCTGAGGATAGCAATGCTTTTTATCGTAGAAATTTAGCTGCCGGACAAAAAGGCCTATCGGTTGCTTTTGATTTGGCTACCCATCGTGGGTACGATTCGGACCACGAACGTGTGGTTGGAGATGTTGGAAAAGCAGGAGTTGCTATTGATACGGTAGAAGACATGAAAATTTTGTTTGATCAAATTCCACTAGATCAAATGTCGGTTTCTATGACCATGAATGGAGCGGTTTTGCCTATTTTGGCTTTTTATATAGTGGCAGCTTTGGAACAAGGTGTTGCTTTAGAACAACTTTCCGGAACCATTCAAAATGATATTTTAAAGGAATTTATGGTTCGTAACACCTACATCTACCCTCCTACTCCTTCGATGAAGATTATTGCAGATATTTTTGCCTATACTTCCAAATACATGCCTAAGTTTAATTCCATTTCCATCAGTGGTTACCACATGCAAGAAGCGGGAGCAACTGCGGACATTGAATTGGCTTATACCTTGGCTGACGGACTGGAATACCTCAGAACAGGTATTGCAGCCGGAATGTCGGTGGATAGTTTTGCTCCTCGACTTTCCTTTTTCTGGGCAATTGGAATGAACCATTTTATGGAGATTGCCAAAATGAGAGCTGGTAGACTTTTATGGGCAAAATTGGTGAAAAGCTTTGATGCAATAGATGAAAAATCGTTGGCTTTACGAACCCATTGCCAAACCAGTGGTTGGAGTTTAACCGAACAAGACCCATTTAACAATGTGACTCGTACTTGTATAGAGGCTGCAGCAGCTGCTTTTGGTGGAACCCAATCGTTGCATACCAATGCTTTGGATGAAGCCATTGCCTTACCTACGGATTTTTCTGCTCGAATTGCCCGAAATACACAGTTGTTTTTGCAAGAAGAAACCCAAATTTGCAGAACGGTGGACCCTTGGGGAGGGAGTTATTACGTAGAATACCTTACCGAGCAAATAGCCAAAAAAGCCTGGGAACATATCCAAGAAATTGAAAGTTTTGGAGGGATGACCAAGGCTATTGAACAAGGCATTCCGAAAATGCGAATTGAAGAAGCTGCAGCCAGAAAACAAGCAAGAATAGATTCTGGTCAAGATGTAATTGTTGGGGTAAACCAATACCGATTAGAGGAAGAAGACCCATTGAGTATTTTAGAAGTCGACAACCAAAAAGTACGAGAGCAGCAAGTAAAACGTTTGCAAGAAATCAAAGCCACCAGAAACCAAGAAGCTGTGGATGCTACTTTGGCACAACTAACCTATGCTGCCAAAGATGGCAAAGAAAATTTACTACATTTGGCTGTAGAAGCTGCCAAAGTACGTGCCACTTTAGGAGAAATTAGCGATGCCTTAGAAAGTGTTTATGGCAGATATCGAGCCACCATTCAAAGTTTTAGCGGTGTTTATAGCAAAGAAATGAAACAAGACCAAACTTTTGAAAAAGCCAAAGAATTGGCCGACCAATTTGCTTTGCAAGAAGGCAGAAGACCTCGCATTATGATTGCCAAAATGGGACAAGATGGTCACGATAGAGGAGCAAAAGTAGTGGCAACCGGATATGCCGATGTTGGTTTTGATGTGGATATCGGACCTCTTTTTCAAACACCTGCAGAAGTTGCCAAACAGGCTGTAGAGAATGATGTACATATTTTGGGGGTATCTTCCTTAGCCGCAGGTCATAAGACATTAGTACCTCAAGTAATAGAAGAACTAAAAAAACTAGGTAGAGAAGATATTTTAGTAGTAGTTGGAGGGGTAATTCCGAAACAAGATTATGCTTTTCTATTGGAAGCAGGTGCAGCTGCAATTTATGGTCCGGGAACCAAAATTAGTGAAGCTGCTATTGAAATATTGCAGTTCTTTTTGGAGGAATAATCAATTTCTCAGGTGATTTTTTTAAGAACAACGTGAGATCGATATAAATAAATTAGTTTGTGAGAAACAGTTTATGGTCCGAACTTCGGGATTGTGGCTTCTTTGTGACTTTTGTGTTACAATAAAAGTAGCTGTAACACAAAATACACAATACCGATGCTTCGAACAAAGTTACACAGAGAAAACCCTATATTTAGTTACATATCGCTTTTAATATCAAACACTTAAATATGTTTCTTAACTCAAACTCACATTGAATAACTATTAACTTTTGGTTCATCCATAAATCACTTTACACTTAACATATAATTTTTAAAAATCGTGGCACTACTTTTGTTTTAAGGTTTGAATGATAAACAAACTTTAACTAAATGTACTTAATGAAAAAAATTATTCAATACTGCCTTATATTTTGTTCATTTTCGCTTTATTCTCAACAATTCGAGGTTGGCATTTCATCAGGTACAGGGTTTGCTTATCTCTTTGAGAATGCAAATAATAATGTTAACATTAGTTTTCATGCCCCATTAGTGATTTCTTCTTCTTTAAAATACATTCCGAAAAATTCCAACATTGGAATAAAATTCACCTACCAAAACTTAGATGCCAAAATACATGGAGTTGATTGGCAATTTGGTTTTAACAATGGGGAGACATTTCAAGGGAGTGTAGAAAACAGAACATTTATCTTAGGAATAGAATATCTTAAAGAAGTTAAAAAAGTAAATATTGGTTACCATGTCGGAATTGGGCAAACCAACGAAAGAATCAATTTTGATGAAAGAGGAACCACCAAAGTTGAAAACAGTTTTATGGTTTTAAATTTTGGTGGCTTAATACAATATGCTGTTAATGATAAAGTGTCTTTAAGTTTAGAACCCAGTTTACTTTGGAATGACCCAATTAAAAGTTTTTCTAACTACTACCGTCTTGCAGGTGAAGATGTTCATTTGCTGCTTCAATTAGGAATTAGGTATAAAATTATGTAGTTGAAAACATTCTTTTTATAAAAGAAATGGTTTTAAATCTCCGCTTCTTTTAACTTTTCGGTATTGGCAACCAATTGAAGTTCATCAATCACCTTTTGGATGTTTCCGTTCATCACTCCGTCCAAGTCGTATAAAGTTAACCCAATTCTATGGTCGGTAACCCTACCTTGTGGATAATTATACGTTCTAATCTTTGCAGAACGGTCGCCACTGCTTACTTGTGAGTTTCGTTTTTTGGCATCCTCTTCTTGCTTTTTGGCCAATTCCATTTCGTACAAACGAGAGCGAAGTACTGAAAGGGCCTTGTCTTTGTTTTTGTGCTGCGATTTTTCATCTTGGCACTGTGCTACCAAACCGGTTGGAATATGCGTCATACGAACTGCTGATTTGGTAGTGTTTACGGATTGTCCACCTGGACCTGACGAACAAAACAAATCGATTCGAACATCGTTCATATCAATATGCACATCAAACTCTTCTGCCTCTGGCAATACCATTACCGTAGCGGCTGAAGTATGCACTCTTCCTTGGGTTTCGGTTTGTGGTACACGTTGCACACGATGCACCCCAGCTTCAAATTTTAAAGTACCGTACACATCTTCTCCGGTAACTTCAAAAATAATTTCTTTGTAACCACCTGCAGTTCCTTCGTTCAAGTCTACAACAGAAGTTCTCCATCCTTTGCTTTCGCAGTATTTGGTGTACATTCTGTACAAATCACCAGCAAAAATAGAAGCTTCATCCCCACCTGTACCTGCACGAATTTCTACCATCACGTTTTTGGCATCTTCAGGGTCTTTCGGTATCAATAAAAATTTGATTTCTTCTTCTAATTCAGGCAATTGTGCTTTGGCTTCCTCCAATTGCATTTGGGCCATTTCCACCATTTCCTTGTCAGAACCATCTTGAATGATTTCGTTGGCTTCGTCAATGTTTGCCATTAACTTTAAGTAAACTTCACCGGTATCTACAATCTTTTTCAAAGATTTGTATTCTTGGTTTAATTGTACGTATCTTTTTTGGTCTGATATCACATCTGGTTGGATGATCAAATCAGCTATTTCGTCAAATTTTTGTTTTACGATAAGAATTCTATCTGTCATAATTCACTTTAAAAAGGTGTGCAAAATTACACATTTTTACCCATTTTGCACCAACTATTTTCTTTTGAAAATTCGGGTTACCATTTGGGTTAAATCCTCCAACTTTTCTAGGTTTTCGGTAAAAGTATCCAATGCCCCCGGGTTTTTTAAATCCATTCCGGTACCTCCGGTAATGCTTTGCAACGGATAAATTAACAAGGAATTGATGTGTTGGAAATACTTGTTTAAATAATTCGGAATGTTTTGCATGGTGGCATTGTACGAAATTTGTTGTTTTCTGCTCATTACCACCACCAAACAGTCGTTTTTAGAGATATCTCTAGATATGATCAAGAAATCTTCCCAATCGGTAAATTCATGAAAACTTGCTTCGATGCTGTTTTTGGCATGCACTTCTTTTAAAATAGATAATGTAGAAGGTGATGCATAAAACTCGATTTTTGCTCCGGTATTTTTACCTAAATTCCACATTTTAAGCAACCAAAACGGAAATCCAATTTCTCTTTCTGCCTTTTCCGGAATCAACACCAAATACTTTTTTAAGGTTGCAATGGGTTGTACAGAGTTTGCAATAAACGTGGTGGTTTGGCATTTACTTAAAATAGCATCGGTTACCGGACCAAACATACTGTTTCCTTGTCCAAATTTTTCAGTTTGCCCAAGTATGATGTCTGTTATCTTTTTCTCTTTTACTACGCCTAATATGCCATTCACCACATTCAAATCAAAACGCAAAACTGAATGTAAATGGTTATCGGTTGCAGATGCTACTACTGCAGCTCGCTCGATGATTTTATTGGCTTTGGTTTCTTCTTTGCTTCCTCCTACATTGTTATTTACTACGTTTACAGCAAACAAACCTGATTTGTTTTTCTTTGATTTCATGGTAACTGCCAGGTTGACTAACTCGTCTACCGTTTCGGTACTCTTCATCGGAATTAAAATCTTTTCTTCTTCTTCCTGAAGGTTGTCGGTATCGTTATCCTCATCCTCTTCTTCCTCTAATAAAGCCAAATTGTAAGCTCCTTTTTGTGCTACAAACGACGCAATGGTACAAGTTACCAATATCATTAAAATGGTTCCATTCAACACATTCTCATTCAACAATCTGGATGGGACTTTAATTTCCGCAACTTTGCTGTCTTTAAAAAGTAGTTTTGTTTTGTTGGTAAGTACTATTTCCTCATTGATAACCTCTCCATTTAATGTAGCTTTACTACCAACCATTGGTCTGCCTAAATTACTTAAAGTAATAAACTTCAACGATTCGTTTTTATCGGTCAAAACCATTCTGTTTTTTAAGTGTATGTCTTTAACCACTTGGGCATTTTCATAACCGGTTACTATATTATAACCTACCAAAACGGCCGCTAAGGTTGCTGCTGCTTGTGCGTTACTCAAACCAAAAATCAACCTTCTTTCATCGGTATTAAAACCGTATATTTTTTGGGTTAAATAAGCAGGAATATATTTTCCTACCATTGCGGTAACGGTCATAAAACCGGCAACTATCAAAGTATCGTAATCTTTGATAAAGGCCCTGTAATCGATCAACATCCCAACTCCAATCAAAAAGAACGGAATAAACATGGCATTACCTACAAATTCAATTCTGTTCATTAAAGGAGAAGTGTGTGGGATGAGTCGGTTTAAAGCCAATCCGGCTAAGAATGCCCCAATAATTGCTTCTACCCCGGCTAATTCCGCAAAAGTACATCCTAAAAACACCATAGCTAGTACAAAAATATATTGCGAAATATTGTCGTCAAATCGTTTAAAAAACCATCTTCCAATAATTGGAAACAATATCATTACCACTGCTGCGAACAGAACAACCGACACCCCTAAACGGATCCAAAATTCTCTATTGATCTCCCCTACTTGCATCCCTGCAATTACAGCCAATACCAAAAGTGCAAGGGTATCTGTAATCATGGTACCACCAACCGTAATGTTAACTGCTTTGTTTTTGGCAATTCCTAATTTACTTATTAAAGGATAGGCTATCAAGGTATGTGAAGCAAACATACTAGCCAATAAGATGGAGGTTGGCCAGCTAAAATTGAGTAAGTAATAAGAGCCAAAAGTTCCAAGGGTCATAGGAATACTAAAAGTTAACAATCCAAACACCAAACTTTTGGTACTATTTTTTTTGAATTCGTTCAAATCTATTTCCAAACCTGCCAAAAACATGATGTATTGCAAGCCTACTGTACCAAATAAAATGATGCTCATATCGCGAGCAATTAAATTAAAACCGTTTGGCCCAATTACGGCACCAGCAATAATTAACCCAATCAAATGTGGAATTCGAAACTTGTTCAACACGATAGGTGCAAACAAGATGATAAACAGGATTAACGAAAAAAGTAATACCGGATTTTTGAGTGGTAACGTAAAGTCGATACCAAGTAATGGAATGATAGGCATAGAATAGTTTTTTTCAAAAATAAAAAAAACCTTTGGTTTGGGCACTAAAGAATAGGAAAAGTAAGAAATTTATTGGGTTATGAAGTTAGAAGAATTAGCTCTGATCATAAAATTTGGAAACGATGCCAATACCATCCCTTGCAAACTTTTTGCAAAAGTTTGGGTATTTTTTTATACCAAAAAATACGGAAGCAAGCTTCTATTTTTTAACCTACTATTTCTTTTGGAATACTGGATTACTTCGTGATCCAGAGATGGGGAAACGATGCCAATACCATCCCTTGCAAACTTTTTGCAAAAGTTTGGGTATTTTTTATACCAAAAAATACGGAAGCAAGCTTCTATTTTTTGGTATAAAAAAATCCCTTGAGCTTTGCCCAAGGGATTTAATTGTCGGGATGACTGGATTCGAACCAGCGACCCCTAGCACCCCATGCTAGTACGCTACCAGGCTGCGCTACATCCCGAAAAAAGGTAGGCAAAAATAGAAGAAAAATAAGCGATAACAAATATTCCTAAAAATTATTTTGGTTTGGATTTTTGGTGTTAAATTTGCCTACCTATGCAAAAAAACATCAACATACTTAACAAGCGAGCCAAATTTGATTACGAAATTTTGGACAAATACGAAGCCGGGATGGTATTAACTGGAACGGAAATCAAATCGATTCGCTTAGGAAAAGCCTCTATAGCAGAAAGCTTTTGCGAATTCCATAACAATGAGCTTTTTGTGATTAATTCACACATCGAAGAATATTTGTACGGAACACAATTTAACCACAAGGCAAAAAGTGACCGCAAATTGTTGTTGCAAAAACGAGAACTTCGAAAATTGGAAAAAGATGCACAAAACAAAGGTTTGACCATTGTCCCATTGCGTTTATTTACTAACGAAAAAGGTTTGGCTAAGTTAGAGATTGCATTGTGTAGAGGTAAGAAAAACTACGACAAACGAGAAACCATCAAAGACCGCGATAACAAAAGAGATTTGGACAGGATTAAAAAGAAATTTTAGTTTTTGGTAAACTTAAAAGTACTTTTTAATACTCCATTTGCATCCCATATTTTTAACAAATACATTCCTTTAGGTGCTGTAAACTTGATGGAGTTATCTGTTTCACCTGAGGAGATAATTCTTCCATTCAAGTCTATGATTTGATAATTGCTTTTTGGTTGGATTCCTGTTAAAAAAATACGGTCTGTTACCGGAACCGGATAAACTTGAATGGCTAACACCTCAGCTTCATCAATATTTAAAGTACAATTTTGTGGTGCAGAGCCCGAAACAGATTGAAATACCCCATTTACAACATTCCAATGTTCCCATGTACCTCCTGCTGTTGTACCATTCTGCCAATCGTTAAGCGAAAAATAATTTTGACCTGCGTTGGTACCCGGTACTTTGTACACTTTTAAAGCACCTGATGGATAATTCCATTGCAAGGGTTGGTTTAACAAAACCTGTTGTGGAATAGCATTTATTTCACAATTTGCTTGTACAAAATAAGCATAGTCCTGAAAATTTGGAAAACTCCCAAAAACTCTTGCCTGTCCGTTTGCTTCAATACAAACCGCAGTGAATTCTTCACAGGCAATACCTCTCACTTTTACACCATTATCTGCTTGAAATCTTGCCAAAAAAGTGGTGAGTCTGCCTCTTCTGTCCGGATTGTCAAAATGGGTATCGGTAATGGTATTTTCCATCCAAGGAAAAAGCAAAAAATCATTGGCATCAAGAGTCATATTGGAGTGGTACGGATTTGCCAAAGCTTGTGCTGAGGTTACAGAATTGTTTAAAGCACTATAATAATGAGAACCCAAAATTGCCATTCCTGCACTTGTACCTCCAATAGGTGCATTCTTTTGGTTTACATGTGCATTTAATAAATCACCCAAAGCATTATTCTTGAAAAAATTCACATAGTTTGCTTGGTTGCCTCCAGCCAACCATATCATTTCCGCCTTGGCAACTTTATCCAAAACATAGGGGTTGGTAGCACCCGCAACCGAAGTAATTACCAAAGTTTCTACAGAATTTACATTAACGCCTAGTTGACTATAAAAATAATTGTTGTATCCATCAGTGCCAGAAGTTCGCAATACCACCACATCGCCTCCATTGGCTTTTTGTAACAACCATATCATTGCTTGGTCATTTTCTGTTGCACCACCCATCAAGCAAATTCCAAAATTTGGAGTTGCCTGCACATCGTTGGGGTTTCCTGTAAAAAAACTGGTATATCCTTGGGAATATTTAAATTGTGCAATAAAAACAAATAATAACGTGAAAAATAATCGCATGGCTTAATTTTTATTTTCTAATAAAGGTACAAATTTAAAATTCCCAAATTCATGCTTCACAAATTTCCGTTCACTCTCTCTTACCAACAAGGTCATGATTTGCTCCTCATTTCCTATAGGAATTACCAATCTGCCTCCAATCTTAAGTTGACTTAACAAAGCTTTCGGAATTTCCGGGGCTCCGGCAGTAACCAAAATTCTATCAAAAGGTGCAAAAGATGGCAACCCTTTGTAACCGTCACCAAAGGTGAGATGTTTGGCTCGATATCCTAAATTAGGCAACAATAGAGAGGTTTTTTTAAACAATTCATTTTGTCGTTCTACACTGTATACTTGACAACCAAGTGCGACTAAAACAGCGGTTTGATAGCCCGATCCTGTTCCGATTTCTAAAACTTTGTGTCCTTTGTTCACTTCCAACAATTGCGTTTGAAATGCTACTGTAAAAGGTTGTGAAATGGTTTGGTCGGCTCCAATAGGAAATGCTTTGTCTTGGTATGCAAAATCTTCAAAACTCGAATCTAAAAACAAATGTCGTGGTACTTTCCCAATGGCATCTAACACACTTAAGTCAAAAATGCCCTTCTCTTTAAGCAAGCCAACTAATTGATTTCTTTTTCCTTGGTGTTTTGGTAAATCTTTGATCATCATACAAACAATGCTTTGGGTAAAAGTAACCTATTTTGTACGACTCTACAAATTGATTTTTGTAGCATATTTATTACAACAAATAATGTTATTTTTGTAGAAAATGTAAAGTTATGCTGAAAATTGGTGTCCTAGGTGCTGGTCATTTAGGAAAAATACATTTGCGTTTGCTGCAACAATCTAGTTTGTTTGATTTAGTTGGGTTTTACGACCCTAATGCAGAAAATGCACAAAAAGTAGCACAAGAATTTGGGTACCATTCTTTTGATTCTATTTCTGAACTAATCCATGCGGTAGATGTGGTAGATATTGTAACTCCTACCCTTTCGCATTTTGATTGTGCTAAAGAAGCTATTCAAGCTGGGAAACATGTGTTTTTAGAAAAACCTATTTCCAATACTGTTGCAGAAGCAGAAGAATTGATTGCATTAGCCAAAAAGCATGGAGTAAAAGGACAAGTGGGACACGTGGAGAGATTCAACCCGGCTTTTACTGCGGTTAGAGATTTTATCAAAAACCCAATGTTTATTGAAACCCACCGTTTGGCTGAGTTTAATCCGAGAGGAACAGATGTTCCGGTAGTGTTAGATTTGATGATTCATGATATTGATGCCATTTTGAGTGTGGTACAATCAGAGGTTAAAAACATTCACGCAAGTGGTGTGGCTGTGATTAGTGATTCACCAGACATAGCCAATGCCAGAATAGAATTTGAAAATGGTTGTGTAGCCAATATAACTTCCAGCAGAATTTCTATGAAGAACATGCGTAAGAGCAGATTTTTTCAGAAAGATGCTTATATTTCTGTAGACTATTTAGAAAAAGTTTCTGAAATAGTAAGAATGCAAGATGCTCCGGAACAACCTGGTGATTTTGACATGATTTTGCAAAATGCGGAAGGGGTGAAAAAACAAATTTATTTTGACCATCCGAAAGTGGAGAAAAACAATGCAATTTTAGACGAATTGGAAACGTTTGCTAAAGCTATTACAGATAATAGTACTCCAATTGTTACCTTACAAGATGGCACCAAAGCATTACAAGTTGCTTACCAAATTATTGAAAGTATGCAACAAATTTCTGGGTAACTACCAATGAATCTTGTGACTTTATAACATCTGTAATTTTTGGAAATTTAGCAAAAGTTATATCATTTTCACAAAACTAAAACCTACGATTTTTATATATAATCGAGCAAAAAACAAATACAAAAAACAAAAAATACACATGAAAACAATTGCAGTTATAGGAGCCGGAACCATGGGGAACGGTATTGCACACACCTTTGCACAAAGCGGATTTGCTGTAAAATTGATAGATATTTCTGAAAAGTCTATCGAAAAAGGAATGGCAACCATTGCATCTAATTTAGACAGAATGGTTGCCAAAGGAAGTATCTCCGAAGAACAAAAACACCAAACTATTGCCAATATCATTACCTATACTGATTTAAAAGATGGAGTAGTTGGATGCGACTTGGTAGTAGAAGCTGCCACAGAAAATGTGACATTGAAATTCCAAATTTTTAAGCAGTTAAGCGAAATTTGCGAGCACCATGTTATATTAGCTACCAATACCTCTTCTATTTCTATTACGCAAATTGCAGCCAATGTGGTGCATCCTGAGCGAGTAATCGGAATGCATTTTATGAACCCGGTGCCTATCATGAAATTGGTAGAAATTATTCGTGGATACAACACTTCAGATGACGTTACCAAAACCATCATGGACTTGTCAGTAGCTCTTGGCAAAACTCCAACCGAAGTGAATGATTATCCAGGTTTTGTAGCAAACAGAATTTTAATGCCAATGATCAATGAAGCCATTGAAACCTTATATAATGGAGTTGGTGGAGTATATGAAATAGATACCGTAATGAAATTAGGAATGGCACACCCAATGGGACCATTGCAATTAGCAGATTTTATTGGTTTAGATGTTTGTTTATCTATTCTTAACGTAATGTACGACGGGTTCAAAAATCCAAAATACGCTCCTTGTCCACTTTTAGTCAATATGGTAATGGCTGGAAAATTAGGTGTAAAATCAGGAGAAGGATTTTATGATTATTCCGAAAGTAAAAAAGCAGAAAAAGTATCTAAACAGTTTTTAAAATGATAGCATCTTCCGAATTGATTTTAAATCCGGATGGTAGTGTGTATCATTTGCATTTAAAACCAGAAAACATAGCCAAAGACATTCTATTTGTTGGTGACCAAAACAGAGTAGAAAAAATCACCCAACATTTTGAGCATATAGAGTGTACCATCCAAAAAAGAGAATTTAAAACCCAAACAGGTACCTACAAAGGCAAACGCATCACTGTGATATCTACCGGAATTGGTCCGGACAATATTGATATCGTGATGAATGAATTAGATGCTTTGGTAAATATTGATTTAGAAAGCAGAACCATTAAAAGAGAATTGACTTCATTAAATATTGTAAGAATTGGAACTTCTGGTTCGTTACAAGCAGACATTCCGGTAGATAGTTTTGTGATGAGTAGATATGGCTTAGGTTTAGACAACATGCTTCGTTCTTATCAAATAGATGAAATTTCTGAAAAAGAAATAGAAGAAGCTTTTATATACCAAACCAATTGGGACTTACGTAAAGGAAGACCTTATGTGGTAAAAGGAAGCGATTCTTTGGCTGCACTTTTTACAAGCGACAAAATTTTTGAAGGTTTTACCGGAACAGCAGGCGGATTTTACGGTCCGCAAGGCAGAGTGTTGCGATTGCCAATCCAAGATATTGAATTAAATCGCAGAATGGATTCGTTTCAGTTTCAAGGTATTCGAATGACCAATTTAGAAATGGAAACAGGTGCAATTTATGGACTAGGAAAGCTTTTAGGACACGAGTGTTTGTCGTTAAATGCCATTATTGCCAATCGTGCAACTGGTACTTTTAGTAAAGACCCTTACAAAACTGTAGATGAATTGATTGAATACACATTAAATCGATTGGCAATAGCATGAAGAAAATAAAAGTAGCCGGAGTTCCTGAACATTTTAATTTGCCTTGGCATTTGTGTATAGAAAATGGCGAATTTGAAGCAGTTGGATTGGATGTTGAATGGACAGATGTGCCTGAAGGTTCGGGTAAAATGTGTGAATTGTTGGCTTCCAATAAAGTGGATGTAGCGGTTATTTTAACCGAAGCAATGGTAAAATATCTACACGAAAATCCTGTTGCTCAAATCGTTCAAACCTATGTAAAGAGTCCTCTTTACTGGGGAATTCATGTGGCTAGCCAATCCAATTTAAAAGAGCTTTCTGATTTAAAAACTCAAAAAGCTGCCATAAGTCGATTAGGCTCCGGCTCGCATTTGATGAGTTTTGTTTTAGCCGATCAACAAGGTTGGGATACCAAAGCACTTGAATTTGAAATGGTATATCATTTGCAAGGTGCAGTTGATAAACTTACACAAGACAATTCCCATTATTTTTTATGGGAACAATGGATGACCAAACCTTTGGTAGACAAAGGAGTATTCCGAAAAATAGGAACCTTGCCTACCCCTTGGCCTTGTTTTGTAATTGCTGTTAGAAAAGATTTTTTAACCGAAAATTCAGCTGCAATTCAATCGATGTTAGAAGTAATCAACACCACAACCGAAGAGTTTGCATGGATTCCTTCTATGGATAGAACTATTGCAGCTAGATACGAATTGCCATTAGAAGATGTTAAAGCATGGTTGCAAAAAACACAATGGAGCAGCGATGTTATTTCAAAAAAACAATACCAAACAGTGGTAGATTATCTACTAAAGTTGCAATTAATTTCCTCTCCAAAAAATTATGAGGAGTTAATTAAAAAAATGTAAAGCCACCAAATTAGGTACAAAAATTGTAAGTGATTTTAACCTATTCTTTTTTAAATGCTCAATAAAATCACACACATCAAACAACGATTTTTTTCCTATTTGGAAATCCCAAGCCCATGGAACCAAATCGTTATTTTTGTGTTAAATGTGCTTTTGGTGATTCCTTTATTTGTAATAGTTCATCAAAATATCATCGAATTAGATTGGCCTTGGAATTTAGATAGGGTATTGTTAGCAATATTATTGATAGCTCTTATCCAATGGCTTTTGTTTTTAATTAGAAAAGTATTGGTAATAGGTGTGATTATTTACTTTTTTATACTGCTGTGGGGAACATTGGCAGGAGGCTATGGTTTTATAAGCATCTCTCAAGACTATGGTTATATGTTGTATGCCATGACGCAAGATCCAAATCCGGAAGAGATAATTTTGTCCAAACTACTTCCATTCCCAAATAAAACAAGAATTCTTAATGCCATAGAATACGAACACCCGAATATTCGAAATTTTGCATTAATGGCTACCCAAAAACACTTTGCCGAAGTAAAAGGGTATCCAAAATACCGAAAAATGATCCAATATTTTGCGGTTTTTAAAGAAATCAACCAACGTTGGAATTACGTAAATGATCCCAGGAGAAAAGAATACATTAATTTGGCTACCGAATCGCTCATTCATTTTTCCGGAGATTGCGACGATCATGCCGTTATGATGGCAGCTTGTATCAAAGCTATTGGAGGAACCCCTCGCTTGATTCATACCAAGGGACATATATATCCGGAAGTGTTGATTGGTGGAAAAGCAGAACTAGAAGCAGCCAATTATTTGATTCGGGAAGTTTTATTTACAGAAGAATCAAAGGGAAAAGGCATTTTTTATCATGTAGACGAAAGAGGTCAAATTTGGCTTAACTTTGATTATACCGGAAAATATCCGGGAGGTCCGTTTTTATCGCAAGAAATTCTCGGAGCACTCACTTTATTGTAACAGCATAGATTTATGAAAATACTTTTCCAAAATATCCGTCAGTTAATTCAAGTGCGAGAAACATCTTCTTTTATTTTAAAAGGAGCTGCCATGAAAGAACTTCCATTGATTGAAAATGCCTTTTTGTTAGTCGAAGATAGCTTCATATCTGGTTTTGGGAAGATGGAAGAAGTTCCTGCAATTGCTTTTGATGAAGTGGTGGATTGTTCTGGAAAAATTCTTTTACCAACTTGGATAGATACCCACACCCATTTGGTGTTTGCCCAACATAGAGAGCAAGAGTTTGTAGATAGAATTAACGGACTCTCCTACCAAGAAATAGCTGCTAAAGGTGGAGGAATTTTAAATTCTGCTAAAAAATTACAAGAAGTAACTGAAGACGATTTATATCAAAATGCTGCCAAAAGATTACATCAAATCATACAATCTGGTACTGGAGCCATAGAAATTAAAACAGGTTATGGGTTGGAATTAGAAGCCGAAATAAAAATGCTTCGAGTAATTGAAAGATTGCGTAAAAATTTTTCCATACCCATTAAAATCACCTTTTTAGGAGCCCATGCCATTCCTGCAAGCTACCAAGGAAATCAAGATGCTTTTGTGGAGGATTTGCTTCAAAAATATTTTCCTGAAGTACATGCATTAGGATTAGTTGATTATTTTGATGCTTTTTTAGAAACTGGTTATTTTTCCGTAAAAAATACCCAAAGACTGATACAAGAAGCCAAAAAATACGGTTGGAAAAGTAAGATCCACGTCAACCAATTTACAGCCATTGGTGGTATTGCGATGTGTGCAGAAGAAGAAGTACTAACGGTGGATCATTTAGAAATAATTACTTCCGAAGATATCATAGCTTTAAAAAGCAGCAATACCATTCCGGTTGCCCTACCGATGTGCTCTTTTTTTATTGGAATTCCCTACACTCCTGCCAAGCAAATTTTGCAGAATGATTTGCCTTTGGTAATAGCCTCCGATTACAATCCTGGAACCTCTCCAAGTGCCAACATGCATTTTGCCATGGCATTAGGTTGTATTCAAATGAAATTAACCCCTGAAGAAAGCATCAATGCTTGCACCTACAATGCAGCATTTGCTATAGAATTAGAAAAAGAAATTGGCTCCTTTACCATAGGTAAAAAAGCCAATTTTATCATAACCAAACCGTTAAAACACTACTACAAAATTCCTTATTTATTTACTGAAAACATCGTTGAGCAAGTTTGGATTAACGGAAAACTATTTTAATGTAAAGCTAGATTGAGCCACACTTTCACCTTGGTCAAAAATAGTAACGAAATAAGTACCCTTTTCAAAATTGCTTCCTTTTAATGATTCCGAAACATTTAAGGTTGAATTCTTAAACTCAATGGTTGAAATAAAACTATACGTTAATTCTTTATCACCAAAGAAAACAGATTTCTTTTCCCCTAAAACATTATTTTTAGTATCAATTACTTGAATGTAATATTGTTTGTCTCCCGACTTAGCAATTTTATTTTCAGCAATGGTAAAACTAATTTTTAACAAATCGGTTCTGCTTGCACGTTCGGTTTCAATTTCTTTTCCAGAACTTCTTTGTTTGTAAGCGGCAGTTTTTAAATTTAAAATAGATAGCTTAGAACCTTTTTCTACTGTTCTTGCCAATTCTTCATTTTGGCCAACCAATACTTGATTGTACTCTTTTTGCTCCTCAATGATGGTTTTTGCACTATCCACTTCAGTTACCAATTGATCGTTTAACTTTTTCAAAGCTTCATTTTCTCTAATAAGTTCAGCCAATTTGTTTTCAAGGTTTTTTACTTGTCGTTTGTAGTCTTTTAAAGCTACAGCATCTTTTTCAGATGCTTTTACTTTTTTAATCAAAGCTTCCACCTTTGCTCTTTCCTTTTCCAATTCTTCATTTAAGCCTGTATTTTCCTTTAACAAATTATCATAAGTGGCTTTTAACTCTTCTAAATCGTTTAAAATTGCGTCTTTTTCTGTTAATTCATTACTTAATTCAGTTTCAGTGGTATTCAATTGGTTGGTTAATTTAAACAGGTAGCCAACAGATACCAGTAATAGAAGACTTAATATTAAAATGATGATTTTTAAGTTTTTGTTTTGTTTGTTTTCCATGATCTAAAAATTTAGTGTCAAAATTAAAACAATTCAATTGATAATTTATTTTGTGAAAAGACTTAATTAACATAAAATTGTATTTTATTTGTTTATGGAAAATTTCAGAATTCTCACCAATTATCAATTAGGAAAAATCACCAACCACAGAAGTGGTGAGGTAAAGTTTGGGGAAAAATTGTTAACCTACGATAAACGATTAAATCTAGAACAGAATATACAAAATACTGAGGCAAAATTTATCTTGTTTGGCATTGAAGAGGACTTTGGAGTAAGAGCCAATTTAGGCAAACCTGGAGCAAAAAAAACGTGGGAAACCTTCATTAAAGCCTTTGTAAATTTACAACATAACAAGTATTGCAAAGCAAATCAAATATTAGTTTTGGGGTCATTAAATTACCAACATCTAGAAAGTGAAGTATTTTCAAGCAACGATGAAAGCCAAAGAAAACTTTTATTTAAAATGGTAGAACGAATTGATAAAGATGTTTCACATCTTACTTATCTAATTCACAAATACCAAAAAATTCCAATCATCATCGGAGGCGGGCACAACAATGCTTATGGCAATATTAAAGGAGCTGCTTTGGCATTTCAAAAGCCTATCAATGTAATTAATATTGATGCCCATTCTGATTTTAGAATCATGGAGGGCAGACATAGCGGTAATGGTTTTTCTTATGCTTTTGATGAAAAATTCCTAAATAAATACTTCATCTTCGGATTACACGAAAGTTACACATCTAAAAATGTATTGCTTAATTTAAAAAGTTTAGCAGATAAAGTAAAATATCGAACCTTTGAGGAAATGACGATTCGGGAAAGCTTTCCCTTAAAAAATGCTCAAATTGAAGCTTTAGAATTTATTAAAGATGCAAATTTTGGTTTTGAAATTGATTTAGATGCTATTAGTTGGATGCCTAGTAGTGCCATGACTCCAAGTGGATTTTCATTAAACGAAGTCAGGAAGTTGATTCATTTCTTTGGCAACCATCCTAATTGTAAATACTTACATTTATGCGAAGGAATTGTTTTAGAAGAGCCAGCATTGCAAATCATGTTATGCAAAAGTTTGGCTTACATGGTAACTGATTTTGTGAAAGCAAAAACTTCAGATTCCATCATTATTTAATATCTAATCAATTACTTAGAAGATTGGTAAAAATATCTCTTTCTTTTTTATAATTTACCATAATTAAGTTCATAATGATTTAAAAATCTAAATTTTACCTAAAAATAATCATTTTACAACCTTTTGTTACTATTATATTGAATAATTATGGTTAATTTTGCAATAAATATTTGAAACATCATTATGAAAAGAAAATTATTTACTTTATTAGCTCTGTTTTCAGTAAGCTTTTTAGCTTTTTCACAAGAGGTAGAATACAACAGATGGTCTGTTGATTTGAATGGTGGTTTAACCAAACCATCTAATCCATTCAATGCTGGATTTTATGCCAAAACCTTCGGATTTGTTCACGGAGATTTGGGAATTCGTTATATGTTTAATCCTAAATTTGGTGTTAAAGCAGATTTTGGATACGATCAGTTTGAGGTTCAACCATCTTCTAACAGAGACGGAAGAATTATTCGAACTAATGTACAAGGAGTAGTTAATTTAGGAAGAGTTTTAAATTTTGAAACTTTTGCAAAATCTTTGAATTTGCAGTTACATTCAGGTTTTGGTTGGAGTGCATTTACTTCAGACGCTTTTAATGGAACTGATAATATGGGTAATTTTATTGTTGGTTTAACAGGACAAGTTAAACTATCCAATAGAATCGCATTAAATGCTGACTTTTCATATATTGGATTAATTAGCCAACATTACACTTTTGACGGGAGTTTGACACAAAATGGAATACCTGTTTCAGAAGGTAGAACTTTTAATGGTGATATGTACAACGCTACCATAGGTTTGTCTATTTATTTAGGTAAAAAATCTGTACATGCAGACTGGTATTACGAAGATAAAACAGGAGAATTACAGGCTTTAGAAAAAAGAATTGCTGACTTAGAAACTATGTTGCAAGACACAGACAGAGATGGAATTCCTGATTATTTAGATGCTGAAAACAACTCAATTGCAGGTGTGATGGTCGACAACAAAGGAAGAATGATTGATATGAACAAAAATGGTATTCCAGATGAAATTGAAAAATATGTAGATGGCAAAATGGCTAAATATAGTTCTAACACATCTTCAGTTACTGACCAAGAAGTAATTAAAAAGTTAATCAATGATGGTTATGTAACTACATATTTTGACTTTAACAAAGCAACTCCTACCAATGTTTCTACAGAAGGAATTGATTTTATCTTAACTTATTTGAGAAATAATCCTTCTGAATCTGTTCAAATTATTGGACATGCAGATGAAATTGGAAAAACAACCTACAATAATAAGTTAGCTTTACAAAGAGCTAATAATGTGAAAAACATATTAGTGAAAGCTGGAATTGCAGAAGGAAGAATGACCACTATTTCTGCTGGAGAGGATACTTCTGTTGATCCTGCCTCTTCAGGAGCAAGAAAATTAGTAAGAAGAGTAACTTTTAAAGTGAAATAAATATCTTGAATATTTTTAAAAAAACCTGTTCAAATGCTTGAACAGGTTTTTTTATTTTCTACTTTTATATAACTATGAACAGAGATCAAATAATTACAAATAATAGAGGAGAAACTTTAGGAAGTATACAAGCCTCAGACATAGAGGAAGTGTTTTTTCAAAACGCTGTTTTTCGTCCAACACTAAAATTGCATAATGACCTTTTTATAGAGGTCTTTAAAAATTACCTATCCAAGCACAAGAGTAATTTTTGGGAATTAAATGAGGATCAAAAAAAAGCATTTATTGCTTCTTCTATTCAAAAAGACATCAAATTTAGAAATGCTTTAAAAGGAATGATGATAAGTTGGTTTACTATTCCTGAGTATTTGCTTTATACCAAAAATTCTTCTAATCTAAACAAGCGTATGATGAATTTATTGATAGAAAGGTACCAAACACAAATTCATTTGATATAAAAAAAACCTGAAGTGAAAAGCTTCAGGTTTTTTATCTAGTCTCTTACTAACTTTTTATATTTCACTCTGGTTGGAGTGACTTCTTTTCCTAATCGTTTCTTTTTATTCTCTTCATAATCAGAAAAACTTCCTTCAAAAAAATACACTTGCGAATCTCCTTCAAAAGCTAAAATATGAGTACAAACCCTATCTAAAAACCATCTATCATGTGAAATAATTACTGCACAGCCTGCAAAATTTTCTAAACCTTCTTCTAAAGCTCTAAGCGTATTCACGTCTAAATCGTTGGTAGGCTCGTCTAATAGCAATACGTTTCCTTCTTCTTTTAAGGTCATTGCCAAATGCAAACGGTTTCTTTCCCCACCAGATAAGGTAGAAACTTTTTTGTTTTGGTCGCTTCCTCCAAAATTAAATCTACTTAAATAAGCTCTTGAATTGACTTGTCTGCCACCCATCATGATCAATTCTTGTCCATCACAGAAATTCTCCCAAATACTTTTTTCTACATCAATGTTAGAGTGTGATTGATCTACATAAGCAATTTTCACCGTATCACCAATGGAAAAAGTTCCTTTATCAGGAGTTTCCTCTCCCATGATCATTCGGAAAATAGTGGTTTTACCAGCTCCATTTGGACCAATAATTCCAACTATACCGGCTTGTGGAAGGGTAAAATTCAAATCTTCGTACAACAATTTATCTCCAAATGCTTTGGCAACTCCCTTAGCTTCAATTACATTGGTTCCTAAACGAGGTCCATTTGGGATATACAATTCTAACTTTTCGTCAAGTACCTTTTGATCTTCATTCAATAATTTATCGTAATTCTGTAAACGAGCTTTTTGTTTCGTCTGCCTGCCTTTTGCACCTTGACGGACCCATTCTAATTCTCTTTCTAAAGTTTTTCTTCTTTTAGAGGCAACTTTTTCTTCTAACTCTAATCTTTTCGATTTTTGATCTAACCACGAAGAATAGTTTCCTTTCCAAGGGATGCCTTCCCCCCTATCTAATTCTAATATCCAACCTGCTACATTGTCTAAGAAATATCTGTCGTGGGTAACTGCAATTACCGTTCCTGGGTATTGTTGCAAATGTTGTTCTAGCCACAATACCGATTCAGCATCTAAGTGGTTGGTTGGCTCATCTAACAACAACACATCAGGCTGTTGTAATAATAATCTACACAATGCAACTCTACGTTTTTCACCACCTGAGAGTACTTTAATTGGAGTATCTGGTTCTGGTGTACGTAAAGCATCCATGGCAACTTCTAATTTGTTGTCTAAGTCCCAAGCTCCAGCAGCATCTATTTTGTCTTGCAACTCAGCCTGACGATCCATTAACTTTTGCATTTTGTCTGCATCTTCATATACCTCTGGCAAGCCAAACATATCATTGATTTTGTTAAACTCATCCAACAATGCAATGGTTTCTGCAGCACCTTCTTGCACAATTTCTAATACCGTTTTGTTTTCGTTTAATTGGGGTTCTTGTTCTAAATACCCTACTTTATAACCAGGTGCAAAAACCAAGTCTCCTTGGAAATTTTTCTCTACTCCTGCAATGATTTTTAGCAAAGTTGATTTTCCGGAACCATTTAAACCTAAAATACCGATTTTAGCTCCGTAGAAAAAACTTAAATAAATATCTTTTAAAACTTGTTTGTTTGCCCCTTGATAAGTCTTACTGACTTTGGACATGGAAAAAATTACTTTTTTATCGTCAGACATATTTTTTGTATTTGAAGTTTAAGGTTTTAAATTGTGACTATACGTTGCTTGTCTTGTGTATTTCGTCTTTTTAGAGATTTTAGTTTGGAAGTAAAAAAAACAAATTATCCTTTAAGCTTATTTTTAAATACTGCAAAGTTTACAAAAATTAAATTGATGGCTGAAATTAGGATTATTGGAAATTGGTTTTTGTTTGCAATATTTTCATTGTAAAAAAACAAAACAATCAAACCAATTACAAACAAAGCATTTGATGCCAATACAACTTTTTGAACAAGAGTAAATTTTTTTCTTATCACTTCCTAAAAGTTTTCATATTAACTCATTAGCTTATTGGCTCATTAGCAAATTAAACCCTTCCTTTCAAGGCATTAAATACCCAGGCAACTGCTAAAAATCCGATGCCTACGGCACCAAATCCCCAACCTGCTACATCGTCATATCTATAGGCACCTAAACCAATAATTAATAATCCCATTACTATCATAATCAAAGTGGCATAGCCCAAAACTGTGTTTTTATTCATTCCCATAATTCTACTTTTTAAATATAAAATTCAATAAATCTTTGTACAAATCTAATTCGGTCATCCCTCCGCTTTCTACTCCTTTTGCTTTTAAATCCATTAGTTTGATAGATTCTAAAATAGCACTTACTTTTCGCATCGGAATGTATCGGGCTGCTTCTATTGGGTCTTTTAAAAAATAATCTCCTCTTAAACCTAAAGTTGCAGCTGCGGCTTTGGGGCTTTTATCTCTGCAACCGTGGTATTTTAATACCAATGAAAAGAAATTGTACAAACTTCCAGTTACCATTACCAAGGGGTAACTTTTTGGATTGTTTGCAAAATGATGTACTATTTTATAGCTCTTTGTACTATCATTCAATGCAATAGCACGTTGCAGTTCGTACACATTATAATCTTTACTAAAACCAATATTATCTTCAATGTGATGTGGGGTAATATTGGTATTGGGTGGTATTAAAATGAATAGCTTTTGTAATTCGTTTTTAATCTTCGTTAAATCGTTACCTAAAAACTCAAACAGCATGTTTGCTGCTTTTGGTTCTATAGTGTAATCTTTTTGTTGCACAAAATTCTTAATCCAATCTGTTACCAAATGGTCTTTTAACTTTTCCGAAAGTAAATATTCTGTACCAGCAGGCAATTGTTTTCCTAACTTGGTTTTCCCGTCTACTTTTCCGTGTTTATGAGCAATGGCTAATATAGTGGATGGTTGTGGATTTTTAATATAACCTACCAAATGTTCGGTATCTTTGATATTGGCAGCCTCTTTTACAATAATCAACTGTTTGTCAGAAATCATCGGAAATTTTTTGGCAGCACTTACCACATCTAACATCGTAACATCTTTTCCGTATAATACTAATTGGTCAAAAGCTTTGGCAGATTCATCCAAAACATGTTCTTCCATGTAATCTACCAACAAATCAATAAAAAAAGGCTCATCGCCTTGGAAAAAATAAACAGGCTTGTAGTTCTTATTCTTTAAATCTTTCAGTATCTGGTTAACTTTTTCCATTCAAAAAAATTATTTTTGCACATGCAAAAATTAAATTTCCCAACCTTTGCTTTTCGATTCAAAATTACGGAAAATAAAACTTTTATCTTTGACCGAATTCGCAAAAAGTTTTTGTTGTTAACTCCAGAAGAATGGGTCCGACAGCACTGGGTGTACTTTTTGCTTGATATTCAACAAATTCCGATTTCGATGTTGTCGTTAGAAAAGACTTTTGTGGTTGGACAACGAAAAAAGCGTTTTGACTTAGTAGTATATCAAAAAAACGGGAGTCTTTGGATGTTGATAGAATGCAAGCAAGCCTTGGTGGAAATTACACAACAAGTATTTGACCAAATTCAACAGTATCAAACCAGTCTAAAAGCAAATTATATGGTGGTTAGCAATGGGATAAATCACCATATTTTTGAAAATAAGCTACATGAGAATAAAGTGGAGTTTTCTTCTAACTTCCCTAAATACCAACTTTAATTGAATTCAAATTGAAAAAAATAGCATTAGCAATACTCAACTGGAATGGCAAAGATTTATTAGAGCAATTTTTACCTTCTGTAGTAGCATATTCACCAGAAGCAACCATTTATTTGGTCGATAATCATTCATCAGATAAAAGTGTATCATTTGTTTTGGAGAATTTTCCGGAAGTAAAAATTATTCAAAACCATGATAACTTTGGGTTTGCTAAAGGATACAACCACGCAATTAGTCATATTGACGAAGAGTATATTGGTTTTATCAATTCAGATGTTGAAGTAACTCCGAACTGGTTACAACCTATCCTTCAATTATTAGAAGAGAAACAATACCACATCATCCAACCTAAAATATTAGATTATAAAAACAAAGAATTCTTTGAATATGCAGGTGCAGCAGGAGGTTTTATGGATCGTTTTGGTTACCCTTTTGCAAGAGGAAGGGTGTTTCAAGAATTAGAAAAAGATGAAAATCAATACTTAAGTGCAGAGATATTTTGGGCTTCAGGTGCTTGTTTTTTTATGTCGAAAAGATATTTCATTGATCTTGATGGTTTTGATGAAGTTTTTTTTGCACATCAAGAAGAAATTGATTTATGTTGGAGAGCTCAAAATAAAGGACTCAAAGTATATTGCACTACCGATAGTACGGTTTATCATTTAGGTGGTGCTACCTTACACAACCAAAATCCAAAAAAAACCTATTTGAATTTCAGAAATTCTCTTTTAATGCTTACAAAAAATTTACCTGCCACTAATTTGCCTTTTATTATTTTAAGCAGATTGGTCTTGGATGGTATTGCAGGTATTCAATTTTTATTGCAAGGTAAATGGAAACATACCTTAGCTATTATACATGCACATTTTAGCTATTACAGAAATTTTTCTATAGCTTTAGAAAAGCGAAAACAGAATAAAATTAAAAAATACTTTTACATCAAT
This sequence comes from Flavobacteriales bacterium, assembly GCA_018335925.1. Lineage (GTDB taxonomy): Bacteria > Bacteroidota > Bacteroidia > Flavobacteriales > Flavobacteriaceae > Flavobacterium. Next base: position 43,005 of record JAGXRF010000001.1, on the reverse strand, counting down.
TCCTTGATATTCAATTATTATGTAAAAGGAAATAAAAAATTTTCTGCTTTTTTAGCTAAATAATCTTTAAAATGTTAAAAATGGCAAATTTCTTGCTATAATTTTGCAAAACTAAAACTTAATTAAGATGAAAAGAGTATTGTATTTTATTGCATTGTCTTTGGTTTTATCTTCTTGTGGAGCAAAGAAAAAAATTGCTGAATTGGAAGCTAAAAACAAAGAATGCCAGGATTTATTAAACTCCACCACCATGAAGTTGAACTTATGTTTAACTGAAAAAGATGCTTTAAACAAACAAATAGGTTTGTTAGAAAAAAGTAATTCCGACTTAAAAGGGCAAGTGGACAATTTAACGGTTTTAAGTGCAAAAGGTGCTCAAAACGTAGAAAAATTCCTAGAAAGCTTAACCGAAAAAGATTTAAAAATCAATCGTTTGCAAGATGCTTTAACCAAGAAAGACAGTGTAACTTTAGCTTTGGTTACTAGCTTAAAAAGAGAAGTTGGCATAAACGACCCAGATGTGGAAGTAAATGTAGAAAAAGGAGTGGTATTTATTTCCTTATCCGACAAAATGTTGTTTAAATCTGGAAGCTATGAAATTACTACAAGAGCAAGTGAAATCTTAGCTAAAGTTGCTAAAGTAATCAATAGCAAACCAGACTTTGAATGTTTGGTAGAAGGACATACCGATAATGTTCCATACCGTAACGGAGTATTACTTGATAACTGGGATTTAAGTGCAAAAAGATCTACTGCTATTGTTAGAGCTTTAACTAGCCAACATGGAGTGAAACCATCTCAACTAATTGCAGCTGGTAGAGGTGAATTTGTGCCATTGGTACCAAACAATACTTCTGAAAATCGATCTATCAACAGAAGAACAAAAATTATCATCATGCCTAAAATTGATCAGTTTTATGACATGATTGAAAAGGAAATGAAAAATTTATCAAAAGGAAAATAGCCCAATTATAATTTCATTAAAAGCAGCTAAGCCAAAACTTAGCTGCTTTTTTTATTGTTTAAACGACTGTACAATACTTTGAAATTCAGGTAAAAGAAAACTTTTGTTAGCAACAGAAGTCCAACCATAAAATTTGTAATATCTGTCCTTTGTCTCTATTACTGCGATATAAAAAACCAAATCTTTACCTTGATTATCAGTTAATGTTAATTCAGATTGTGCAATGTTCACATCTTGATTAGAAGAAACTAATTGAACAGCACCTAAATTTCTATTCCTTGCGTTTTTTTGAAAGTCTAACAGCAAGTTTTCTATGTAATCTTTCACATCTTTAAAATACACACCTCTACTTTGCAACATGGTCTTGTCTTGGTCAATAACCAACCAATAAGCATCTTTTACTGGATGATAATATTGCAAAATAGCATCTTCATTTAACTCAAAAGTTTTGATAAAATAAGACGGAATTTGCAATTGAAAACAAGAACCACCCTGAATAGTTTCTGTTTGTTGAGCAAAAATTATCGAGCTTAGAAAAAATAAAATTAATACACTTCTCATAAAAATAGAATATAAAAAAAGACCTGAATTATAGGTCTAATATACTATTTTATGGCTCAACTACCACATAATCCCAATTGGAAATTCCCCCCAAGAGATTATAGGTATGATCAAAACCTAGTTGTTCCATAATTTGACATGCTTGGGAACTTCTTCCTCCTGCGTGACAATAAACATATATATTTTTAGATTTATCTAATTCCTCTATTCCATAAATAAATCCTTGCCCTTTATAAATATCCATATTGATGGCACCCGGAATAATTCCATTTTCAAATTCGTCTGAAGTTCTTACATCTAAAATAATTCCATTGGCATCGTTTTGAGCCAATTCCCACCATTTTTCTTGAGATAAATTTTCCATAATTTGATTGTTTATTTGAATTCAAAATTAACAAAAACTGCACAACCCGTGTTGGAAAGTGCAGTATATTTTTTGGGGATTGTAACTCAAGTTACACTTTGATAGAACAACCTATGGCTTTGGTGGTTTTTACTACCACCTCTTTTTTATTAAGTAAAGCATCTACTGCATCCTCAACATATTTAACTTTTACATTTTTTGGCTCTTCATGGTTATCATCAATAGCACCTATGTACTGAACCACATTTCCCTTAGATGTTTTCTCTAAAATAAATACATGAGGTGTTTTGGTAGCACCATATTGAGGGTAAATTTTTTGTCCCTCATCCAATAAATACGGAAAAGTAAATCCTTTTTCTTTGGATCTTACTTGCATCAAATCATAACTGTCTTTTGGTTGCTTTTCAGGGTTATTTGGATTAATTGCAATTACAGGGTAGCCTTTTGATTTGTATTTTTTGTCTAACGCAATGATACGGTCTTCATAAGCTACCGCATACGGACAGTGGTTACAAGTAAATATCACAATAAATCCTTTGGCATCTTTATAATCTTTTAAAGAAACCATTTTGCCATCTGTATTTTTTAAGCTAAAGTCAGTAGCGATATCTCCAATACCATACCCAGAGGCTATTGGTTGGTTAGAAGTAAATAAAAAGATAGATAAAAGCAATCCGAGGGAATAAATAATTTTCTTTTTCATAAGTAATAGATTAAAAGTTATCAATAGTATTTTGTAATTGTTCTTTGGTAAAGCTTTGTTCAAAAAACACTCGTTTATCTTTAGTAAAAACCAAAGTTGCAGGAATAGATCCACTCCAATTGGCATCTACTTTTTCTATCCAAGCATTGGCATCCGGATCATTCAAATGTATTACTTGAGCCTTTAATTGGTTTTTAGTAACAAAAGGAGTCAATTTTTTTTCTTTTTGTTTGCTAAAATCTAAACTTACCAATAACATTTTGAATTTTTGATTTTTGTATTTCTCATTTATTGCTTCAAAAGCAGGTAATTCTTCAATACAAGGCTCACACCATGTAGCCCAAAAATTCACAACGTATAAAGTATCCGAATTAGTTTGTAACATCGGAGCAAATTCTTCAAAAGTGTATGAAGATATTTCTACTTTAGTTAATAGCTCTTCCCTTACTTTTTGATTTTTAGAGTTACATCCAATAAAACTTGTAAGAACGATAATAAATAAAAAACTTTTCATGACATAAATTTACTGTGCTTCCAATCCATAAAGTATCATTTAACAAAAATTTAATCAATATTTGTATCTACAAATAAATATCTGCATTAAATTTGTACCAACAAATAAAAAAGATGATTAACGTAATTGTTCAAGGAAAAGATGTCATTAATATTGAGAAAAGAACCGTATTAAACGTGTTCTTCACCTATTATGAAATTTATGCCACTTTGAGTGAGTTAACCAAAAAATATGAAATTACTTTAGAACAATTTAATGTATTGCGCATTTTAAGAGGACAAAAAAAGCAACCTATTAACATGGGTGAAATTCAAGAAAGAATGGTTGCAAGATCAAGTAACTCTACTAGAATTGTAGATAAATTAGTAGAAAAAAAGTTGGTTGATCGAAGAATTTGCCCGAACAATAAAAGGAAAATGGAAATTGTGATAACCAATCAAGGTTTAGAAAAGTTATCGAAAATAGATCCGGAAATAGAAGAAATGGAAAAACAATTATCAAAAAACTTATCACTCGGAGAACTTTTACATTTAAATGAATTACTTACTAAATATCGAACTATAAAAAACGATTGTATATGAATTTTATCAACGACCAAAAATGGCGTTATGCCACCAAAAAAATGGATGCTAGCAAAAAAGTATCCGATGCCGATTTTCAATTATTAATGGAGGCAATACAATTAAGCACTTCCTCATACGGGTTACAACCTTATGTAATTTTTAATATTGTAGACCCGGAGATTAGAAAGCAAATACAACCAGCAGCTTGGAACCAATCGCAAATTGTAGATGCCTCTCACTTATTGGTGTTTGCCAATATATTGGATTTTGGTGCCAAAGAAATTGAAGCATACATTCAAAATTTGGTAGAAACCAGACAAATTCCTCATGAAGCTGTTAAAGGATACGAAGATTTTATGAAAATGAAAATCACAGAATTGCCAAAAGAAACTCGAGATATTTGGACATCAAAACAAACTTATTTGGCACTTGGTAACTTATTAAATGCAGCCGCTGAACTAAAAATTGATGTAACACCAATGGAAGGTTTTGAACCGGAAAAGGTAAATGAAATTTTAAAGTTAAATGAGCAAAATTTAAATGCTTCATTAATCGCAGCCATTGGCTACAGAAGTGAAGAAGATGCTACCCAACATTATGCAAAAGTTAGAAAACCATTGAATCAATTATTTATAAACATTTAATTTAAAACACTTATGAAAAACGTAATCTTAACTGCATTAATCTTAGTTGTAGGATTTGCAAACGCACAAAACAAAAAAATTGATGTTACCAAAAGTTCCATTGAATGGATTGGTAAAAAAGTAACCGGAGCTCATGACGGAACCATTCAGTTGGCAAGTGGTACTTTGGTAATGGAAAAATCTGAATTAAAAGGTGGAAAATTTGTAGTAGATATGACCACTATTAATGTAAAGGATTTGGCTGCTGGAAAAGGAAAAGAAAAATTAGAAGGACACTTAAAAGCGGATGATTTTTTTGGTGTAGATAAATTTGCTACATCTGCTTTAGAATTCAAAAAAATTGCAAAAAAATCTACAAACGTGTATACTGTTACTGCAGATTTAACTATCAAAGGAATCACTAATCCTATTACTTTTGATATTACAGTTGACAAAAACAAAGCAACTGCTTCATTGATGGTTGACAGAACTAAATATGATATCAAGTATGGTTCTGGAAGCTTTTTTGACAACTTAGGAGACAAAGCAATTAATGATGAATTTGAATTAAAAGTTAACTTAGCTTTTTAATCATTACTTATAAGTTTAATCAGAAACTGCTTTCAAAATTATGAAAGCAGTTTTTTTATAAAAAATAGCGAAGATTTTGATCAGCTTTTAAATCTTCTAAATTTTCAACTCGTAAAGGTTTAGAAACAAAACCTTTAATTTCTGAAAATTGAGCAGCTTTGTCCATATCTTCCGGATCAACCGAAGATGAAATTAATATGATTTCTACTTGATTGGCAACTAGATTTTCTCTAAGTAACACAATCCATTCCCAAGCATTAAATGGCAATAAATTAATATCTAAAAAAACCAAATATTTGATGGATTCATTTTTGCTATTTAAAATAAAATCTAATGCCTCTTTAGTATTTAAAAAGCTTTGAACTACTTCATTAGGAAGTATTTTTTGAATTAATTTTTGATGAATAAATTGCACAATCGAATCATCATCCACAATTAAAATTTTTCTTGACATTATATTACTCTTTAAATGTTTTGGTAGCATATACTTTTTGAGAAATTACTCGTATCATCATATCTAACTCATCTGCAGATTGTTTGATGGCATTGATTAATTGCTGTTCGTCAAAAACAGTAAAATCTTTGGTATCTAAAAAGTCGATCAAACTCATCATTCTTGCCAAAGGAGCCCTAAATTCATGCGATTGTATCCAGGTAATTTCTTTCAACAAACGGTTTTGCTCTTTAATGGCATCAATGTGTTTGTTTTTCTCGGTAACATCAACATTGGTACCTCTAATTCCTAGGTAAATTCCATCGTTGTAAATTGGCTGACAAATATGTTCTAAAATTCGTACCTGTCCTTGTTTATTGATAATTCTAAAAACATTGGTTTCAATACCGGTGGTTTGCAACCTATTTTTATGGTAGTGGATGTATTTTTCCTTGTCTTCGGGGTGTAATATTTTAAGCAACAACCTCGGATTTTCATTAAATTCCTGGAAGGTATAACCGGTAATTTTTTCACAAGATGGAGAATTATATATATAATTTCCATCAGGACCTTGCCAAAACTCCCAATTGTAATTATTCTCAGCAACTATTCGGTATTTACTTTCCGAATCTTTAATAAATCGTTCTGTTTTTTTCTTCTCAGTATTGTTAACACCAAAAATACTTACTCCAATAACTTCGTCATTGTTAATTATGGGATTTGCATTAACTTCATAATAAAGTGTTTCACCTTCTGCATCTTCTTCATATTCAAAATTAATACTTTCTTTGTTTAAAACTGTATCAATTTTATTTTTCCAAAATATCTTTTTTTCGCTTGGTAACAAATCAATTAAGTTCATTCCTTTTTCTACCAAAATTCCATTTCTTGCATAAAAATCATCTTTAAACACATGGTTAAAGTACATCAAACAATAATTGGAATCTAAAGTTAATATACTTTCAATGGCACTCTCTAAAACATTATTCAATTTAATTTCAGACTCTGTCAACTCCATTTGCAATTTTTTCTTTTCCGTTATATCTTCCTTTACACCAATGTAGTTAACAATATTTCCTAGTTCATCTAACAAAGGATAGATAATTCCAAATTCCCAATAATACTCTCCTGTTTTCTTTCTGTTTAAAAATTCACCACTCCACATTTTTCCTTGGGTTAATAATGCCCACATTTCATCGTAATCGGTAATACTTTTTTCAGACCGTAAAATTCTAGGATTCTTACCAACAACTTCATCTTTTGTAAAGCCTGTAACTTGAGTAAACTTGGTATTTACATATTCAATATTTCCCATCAAATCGGTCATCACTATACTAGCAAAACTTTGCTCTACAGCCATAGATAGTTTTTGAATAGTCAAATCACGTTCTTTAATTTCTGAAATGTCTTGAAAAGTTCCGTAAGCTTTTACCAAATTTCCGTTTTCAAAACTTGGTAAACCAATAGTTCTTACCCATTTGATTTTGCCATTGGCTGCTTTTATTTTTAAATTTAAATCATACGGAATCCCATATTTAAATAATTTATCAATTTCTTTTTGTAAAATATTTCGCTCAAAAGGCAAGTAAAAAGCCAAAGCATCCTCTATATTGGGGTCGTAATCATCAGGAACTTCATGTATTTTTCTAACCATATCAGACCAATATACCTCGTGATTTGATAATTTTAATTCCCAAATTCCAATAATAGAAATTTCACTTAATTGTTTTAAATATTCATTTTGGGTTTCAATTTGTTTTTGGTATAAATGATTTTGTGTGATGTCTCTTGAAACTACCAGAAACTCTCCTTGATTTAATGATTTTACCGAAGCTTCAAAATACAATATCCCTATTTGTGTAGGAAATTCATAAGTAATTTTCTCTAAATTTTGAGATGTTTTAACCCTTTGAAAAGCATTAATAAAGTGGTTAGAAAGTTCCTCAGGCATAAAGTCACGTATGTTTTTGCCTAAATAATTTTCTGTTTGTAACAAATGCCTTTTGAAATATTGTAATTGCCACCAATAAAATCACCTTTTTCGTTTAAAACAAACACTAGGTCTGGAATAGCTTCAATCAAATTTTCAATATAATTTTTTTGGTCTACTATTTCATTTTTTGCTACTACACTATCTGTAATATCCGATACCACTCCAACAGTAAAAATTGGTTTGCCATTGGTGTTGTATTCAGTTTTAGCTCTTTCTCTTAACCATTTTAATTTTCCTTTAAAAGTAGAGATTCGATGAATTACATCATATTCTAATTGATGAAGTAAATGATTGGTAAAAGCCTGTTGTAATGATTCTAAATCTTCTAGATGAACACATTTATAAAAGTCTTCTACCGTTAAAATATAAGACTTGTCTTCAATTTCAAAAATTTTATATACTTCATCTGACCAAGAAAGTCGACCAGTTTCATGAAAAATACTCCAATGACCAAATTGTGCAACTTCCTCCGCTATATGAAAAACTTGGGCAAAGTTTACATCTGTATTATAGTCACTATTAATTGATTCTATTTCTGTAATCAGTTGAATTGCTTTTTGCAAAATAATACTTCTTGTTTCTTCGGATAAAGAAGAATCATTTTGAAAAGAATTTAACAACAGTAATACGTTGCTTATAGTGGCTGAAAAAGGCATTCTTAAAATGTGTTAATAACATCATAAAGTTACAACATTTATTTAATTAAATTATTTTTCATGTATAATACTTTTATTTAAATCAGCAGTAATTTAAAATAGAAAAAACCCTCAATATCAAAGATTTGAGGGGTGAAAATTTATTGAGTTAAAACAATTACAACCTCACAATTAATGCAGCTGTATGTTGAATATGATTATTTAATGGATTTTGTTGGTCAAAACCAAATTTACCTAATGTTTGTAAACGTAATCCAACATTGGTTTTAAACCAATACTGTAAAGATAATCCTACATTAGCTGTTCCGCTAAACTCGCCTAAAAACTTATTAACTCCTACTCCACCAACCAAAGCGGCATCAAACTTGGTGCTATCGGTAAAAAGAGAATCAAAGTAATATTTCCCATTTACATCAAACCCAATCATATATCCATCTCTTGCCAATAAATTACCATTTTGAAGAGTATTACCTTCTAATTTGTTGTAATTTGCTTCCATAGCAACTCCCCAATTTCCAGGCTGGTATTCCACAGAAATATGTGAAACTATATTACCAACATTCATTTGGTTCAAGTTAAAAAATTGGTTGTTTAGAGTAGAAGTATTGTCAATAATATTCATTCCAACACCAAAAATCCATTTTGAATTGGCAGAATCTTCTTGTGCTTGTAATCCAATAAATGAAAAACAAAACGTGGCTAATAAGATAATTTTTTTCATGATTTAAAATTTAGGTCTACATTGATGCACGAATATATAAAATATCTTTAATATTTTATGAATTATGTAAAAAAACACTTTTTTTTATTTTTTGTCTTTTTTTTCTAATAAACTTATAATTTTAGAAATTGATTGATGTTATATGAAAGTACTCACTACATCTAAAAATATACAAATTATTTGGGAAGATAACCATTTGTTAATCATCAACAAACGGGTTGGAGACATTGTTCAAGGAGATAAAACTAAAGATATCCCTTTGGTAGAAATTGCTAAGATATATTTAAAAGAAAAGCACCAAAAACCCGGAAATGTATTTTTGGGTGTGGTACATAGATTAGACAGGCCTACAACTGGTATTGTTGTTTTTGCCAAAACCAGCAAAGCATTAAGCAGATTAAACGAAATGTTTCAGGAACGAAACACGCAAAAAACATATTTGGCCATTGTTAACCAAATACCACCAAAACCATCTGATACTTTGGTACATTTTTTAACCAGAAATACGCAAAAAAATATTTCAAAGGCTCATTCAAAGGAAGTACCTAATAGCAAAAAATCATCCTTAAGCTATGAGTTAGTACATACATTTGAAAAATATTTTGCGTTAAAAATTGAATTACATACAGGAAGGCACCATCAAATTAGGGCACAATTGAGTGAAATTGGATGTAGTATTAAAGGAGATTTAAAATACGGTGCAGCAAGAAGCAATCCAGATGGAGGCATCCATTTGCATGCCTGGAAATTAGAATTTATTCATCCAGTTACCAAAGAAGTTTTGAGTATTACAGCACCTGTGCCTAATGATGTTTTATGGCAGAAATTAAGTAACAACCTATAATAATTTTGTACATTTGATTAACCCATTAAAATCACAAAAAATGAAAACTAAAGTATTATTTTGGCTTCTTTTACCTGCTTCAATGTTAGCACAATCTCATTTTATGGGAACCAATACTAGCAGAAGAGTTGGTGTAATTCATTCCACCTTAAATCCGGCTGAACTTAGCAACTTGCATAACAAAGTAGATATTCATCTATTTGGTTCTAGTTTAATTGTAAGCAACAACAAATTAACATTCAAAGATTTTTTTGAAGATAATGTAGAAGAAAGATTATTTTCAACTGAGGGCAATGTAAATGCGAATGTATCTGCACAATTTGTTGGACCTGGAGTAGCGTTTAAAGTAAATAAATGGGCATTTGGTGCTCATGTAGCTACCAATGCCAATATTTGGATGCACCAATTGAATAGTCCTTTTATAGATGCTGTAATCAATAGCGATGTGTTATTGGCTTCAACAGCAATTAATGCCAACGGAAACCAACGTTTTAGTGGGATGAGTTGGGGAGAAATCAACTTAAGTATTTCAAGAGTATTATTGGAAACAGAAAAACATCAATTCAATGCAGGTATAACTGGTAAATTATTGTTTCCGGGAACTTTTGGCAATGGTGGAATTCAATCTCTTCAAGGGAATATCAATACTATTGGAGGGATTACTTACTTAAGTAATGCAACTGCTACTATCAATTTTGCATATTCCGGAATTTTGGCAGAAGACTTTAATAATTCTTCTAATTATACCAAAAGTATGTTTGGAGGTTTTAACGGGTTTGGAGTTGATTTAGGAGTTACCTACAGCTACAAAAAAGACAATAAAACTTACTTAAAAGCTGGGGCATCTGTAAGAAATATAGGTACGATGACTTTTAAAAACGATAACAATTCTAATAGGACATGGTTATTTAATTCCAACAACAGTGGAGATCCAAACGGATTAAATCTAAATCAGTTTTCTGGAGTTAGTAGTTTGGAAGAATTGGAGCAATTGTTAATTAATTCCGGAACTTTAACCCCACAATCTAATACCAATGAAGTAAAAGTAAGTTTACCAACTATATTGAATGCATATGTTCAGTGGGATGTTACCAAAAACTTTTTATTAGATGCCTATTTACAACAAAGTTTGCATGATCAAGAAAATAATTTGCAAATTGCCAACCAAAACACCTTTGCTTTAATTCCTCGTTTAAAATTTGGTTCTTTTGAAGTTTCTTCACCCCTAGCCATCAACCAAGATAGTAATTTTACTAGTGGAATAGGTTTGCGATTGGGTGGATTTTATTTAGGTTCCAATAGTGCCATAACCACACTAATGAACAATAGCAAAGTAGGTGATGTTTATTTTGGTTTGCAATTTGGATTTTAATAAAAAAGTATGAGTTTATTAAAAAATACGATTTCGTATTCTGAGAGAATTCGGTTGCTTAAAAAGCTAAAAAAAGAAATCAAAATTCAAGAACAAGGCATTTATGATGCCTTGTTTTTAGATTTTAAAAAACCACCTATGGAAACCTTTTTAACGGAAATTCATGTGGTTTTAAACGATATTGATCTTTACCTTAAAAACACTAAAAAATGGACCAAACCAAAATTAGTTTGGCCTAGTGTATTTAATTTTCCATCCAAAGAGTACATTTTATACCAACCTTATGGAAAAGTATTGGTAATTTCTCCATGGAATTACCCTTTTCAATTGGCCATGTGTCCTTTAATTGCTGCCATTGCTGCTGGAAATACTGTAGTTTTAAAACCATCAGAAATTAGCTACCATACCGGACAAATTCTGACCAAAATTCTACAAAATGTTTTTGAAGTAAACCAAGTATCTGTGGTACATGGTGGTGCTGAAATGACACAACAATTGCTTAAAGATAAATTTGATTACATCTTTTTTACTGGCAGCGTTGCTGTTGGAAAAATAATTGCCAAAGCAGCAGCTGAAAATCTTATTCCTACTACCCTCGAATTGGGAGGTAAATCTCCTTGTGTGGTAATGGAAGATGCCAACATTGCATTGGCTGCCAAAAAAATAGTTTGGGGAAAGTTTTTAAATGCCGGACAAACATGTATTGCACCTGATTATGTTTTGGTACATGCCAAAGAAAAATTTAATTTAATTCAAGCAATTAAAAAAGAAATTGTTTCCACTTTTGGGGATAATCCAAAAGAAAGTCCCGATTTAGCCAGAATCATCAATGCCAACCATTGGGAAAGATTGATGCGATTGATATCAAATCAAGAATTGATTACTTTTGACCAACCAGATGCTTTAGAAAAATACCTTCCTCCAACTTTGGTTCTAGAACCGAGTTTACAAAGTACCGTAATGCAGGAAGAAATTTTTGGCCCCATATTGCCTATCATCAGTTTTTCCAATGAACAAGAAATTGGTAAAATCATATCTGCTTTTGAAAAACCTTTAGCTTTTTATGTATTTACAGAAAACGGAACATGGGGAAAATCATTCTTAGAAAAATTTTCCTTTGGTGGAGGTTGTATCAACGATTGTATCATGCATTACACCAATCATCGTTTGCCTTTTGGTGGTGTTGGAGAAAGCGGTATTGGAGCCTATCACGGTAAATATGGTATAGAAACTTTTTCCCATAAAAAAGCAATAGTACATAGATATTCTTGGTTGGAAACTCCTATTAGATATGCACCTTATGGAAAAAAATTTCCTTGGATTAAAAAATTACTTTCATGGATTGGATAATTTTTATACATTAGTACATGTAAAACTAAAACTAAATCAATGGAAATTAAAAACGACAAATTACAGCATGCATTACAGTATGGATATCAATTAGACTTCGGTACTGTAATTGAAAAATCATTTGATCAATTCAAAAAAACTTGGGCTACAGGAGGAGTTGCTATTTTATTGATTTTTATAGTAATTGGTTTGTTTACAGCTGGTGCTATGGGAATGTTGATTGGTTTTTCAAGTTTAACCAATCCTGTTCTACTAGCTGAAATTGATTTTAGTGAATATGAATTGGTTAGCCTTATTCTTTATGCTATAATATTAGCATTTGCATCAGGGATTTCATCACCAATGAACGCTGGTTTGATTCAGTTAATACACGAGGCTAAAATTGGTAATGCCTTAAGTTTAGGTGTAGTATTTCAACATTACAAATCTTCTAAGTTCAAAGATTTATTCATTGCAGGTTTGATAATTGGTTCGGTAAACTCTCTTATTTCAGTTTTATTACAATATTATGGAGCTGAAAGTTTTTCCGGAATATTTAGTTATTTGGTTAGTTATTTCACCTTTTTATTTACTCCAATTATTCTATTTAACAATAAAAATGGAGTTGATGCTATTTCCGATAGTATTCAGTTGGTATTGAAGCAACCTTGGGTCATATTAGGACTATTAATAGTTGCAATACTATTTATTTTATTAGGATTGTTTGCAATTTGCATTGGAATCATCTTCACTTCAGTATTTTATTATTGCGTAGTTTATCAAATTTATGATGCTATTGCACCTGTTGAAGAAAAAAATTGGATTGAAGAAATTGGCTCTGATAGTCTTTAACTCAAAGAATTCAAAAAATAGTTAAAAATATGATTTTCAAATACAAAACTTGATTTTTAAATTAAATTTGCAAATTAATTCCAAGACCCCAAATCTTGTTAATATAAACCTACATGTGGCAAAGCCAGAAAACACAAGCAATTTTTTTGTTTCTTCTGATTATTACATTAACTTATTTTACATGGAAGCTTGTAAGAAGAAACAAAAATGCATTGTATCTTTCTCAAAATTTGAAAGATACTTTTATCTCTTTTGATACATATCAAAACTACTTTTTGCTTGGTGCAATTGGTGTGTTTTTGACTGACATTATCATTCGGTTGGCTGGGTATGAATTTAGTCCAAACCAATATTTTAAATATGGTTTTAGCTTTTTTTTGTTTTTAATATGGGCACTAAGTTTTCTATTTCCTACAATCTTAAAAAATTTACCTCATATTTTTAGGTTTACTTTTATCTCTTATTTTTTCTTTCTTACATTTAGTTACGCTTTTCTTTATCAAGAAGCAATTCTTCTTTTAGGTATTCAAATTTTCATTCTTTTTTCATATAATAATTTTGATAAATTTAAGCACTTTGTAATTTTTAACATTGCTACTTTTTTAATTTTCTTTTTTTTATGGTTTAATCAATATGTGCCCTATAAAGAAGGTTTTTTGTATTTAATTTCACAATTAGCTATTTTCTCTATTAACTTGGCACGACATGATTCTATAATAAAAGCATTTGATCGTTTTATATTTTCAAATGAAGTGGTTAATCATGGTACTTCTTTGGTCATAGCTACCAATCAGAAAGGTGAAGTTTTGTATTGTAGTGAAAATATACAATCTATTTTAGGGTACGAGCCTCATGAAGTGATGAAATTAAAATTTTGGCATTTGACAAAAGACAAAGAATTTATTGGAGAGGCATATCATTTAAATTTTCAAGACAATCGTCTGTATACTAGAAAATTGAAATGTAAAGATGGTAGCTATAAAATTATTCAATGGAAAGATAAAAAATTTAATAACAATATCACAGTAGGTATTGGCCTAGATATTACCGAGCAAAAATCTTTAGAAAATCGTTATCAAAATTTAATTGAAAATGCAAAATGATTTTGTTTTTGAAGTCAATGATCATGGACAATTTGTATTTATAAATAAATATAGTTTTGATACTTTAGGATACGAAAAAGAAGAATTGATGCAAATGCACTTTTCTCAACTAATTGATGATAGCTTTAAAGAAAAATTAAAAGAAATTTATTTAGAACCAGATAATACTTTAAAAGAATATCCAATTATGGAAATTCCATTACGTAAAAAGAGTGGAGAACTTATGTGGGTGTCGCAAAAAGTAGTTTCAGCATGGGACGAAACCTCAAAGCAATTTACCTATTACGGGATTTCAAGAGACATTACACACGAAAAATTGCTTGAAAAAGAACAAGATAATCGCCAAAACAAAATACTACTATTTAATCAATTGATAAGAAAGTTAACTTTCGAAAAGTATTCCGAATTTCAGAATATTGAAATGATTGTACACTACATAATTGATAAAGTTGTACAAAACACTTTTATATCAAGGGCTAGTTATTGGAAAATTTACCCTTCAAACGCTGTTTGTATAGTTTATAGTAACCAAAACAACAAGTCGATAAAAAACGAAACACTTTTCAAAGTTAATTATCCAAAATATTTTAATTGTATTGAAAACCAAGATATTATTGTTGCAAGCGATGCAAGAAACCATTTAAGTACCTCAGAATTTACAAAAACTTATTTTGAAAAAGAAAATATTTATTCAACTTTAGACATACCCTTAATTATAGATTCAGAACGCATTGGAATTCTGTGTTTTGAAATTGAAAACAAGCCATACCAATGGGACAATGAAGACATAAATTTTTTAAGATCTATTGCAGAAATTATAAGTTTAAATATTGAATACACCAAAAGAAGATTGGCAGAAAAGCAATTAAAAAACAAGAGTTTCCTTTTAAGCAAAGTTTCTGAGATTACTGAAAAATTACTTAAAAACGCAGACATTGATACTATAATTTTAGATATTTTTAAAGAAATTGGAAATGCTTCAAAAGCTGATAGGGTATATTTTTTTGAAAAAGATGACGTTTATAATGTATTCTCTCAAAAATATGAATGGACAACTCTAGATGAATTAAAGCAAATAGATAATCCAGAATTACAAGATATCCCTTATGAATCAATTAAAAGTTTTGTAGATCCTCTATTTCAAAATTCACATGTTTTTTTTCATATTGATCAAGTTACAGAACCTTCTGTTTATGAATTATTATTAAGTCAAGACATTAAAAGTATATTGGTTTTTCCTCTTTTTGTTTATGACAAATTATACGGAATGATGGGTTATGATAATTGTTTTGAATATAAAAATTGGTCAGAAGACGAAATAAACATTTTATACACTTTGGCCAATAACATTGCTTCTGCTTTTGAACGTAAAATTTCAGAAGAAAAACTATTTGAAAGTCAAGAAAAATTCCGTCTTTTAGCAGAAAACATTCCCGGAACAGTGTACTTATCTTTAAATGATGAAAAATTTACGAAGATTTACTTGAATGATAATTTTGAAAAGCTAACTGGATTTGAGAAAGAAATATTTATTTCAGGAGAAATGAGTTTTGTAGATATCATTCATCCTGATGACAAAAGAAGCACTATTAAATCGCAATTAAATAAATTGAGTAATAATCAAAAAGCTCATTCTGAATTTAGAATGTTACACAAAAAGGGACATTATGTTTGGGTAGAAGAATACACGGAGGGTATTTATGTTGATGGAAAATTACAATATATTGAGGGAATAATACTAGATATTAATGAGAAAAAAGAGATAGAAAAAGTTTATAGAGATAAAGAAAAAGCAATAGCAGCCAGTGAAGCAAAATCAGAATTTTTAGCCAATATGAGTCATGAAATTCGAACTCCATTGAATGGAATCATTGGGTTTACTGATTTACTAAAGAACACCAAATTAAGCGGACATCAAGAAAATTACATTCAAATCATTGAACAATCGTCCAAATCATTAATCGAATTAATCAATAATATTTTAGACTTCTCTAAAATCGAATCAGGAAAGCTAGAAATTGCCGAACATCCAGAGCGTTTATATGAACTGGTATACTCTGTTTCTGAAATGCTTTCATATGAAGCTAGAGAAAGAAATAATGAAATTTCTATCCAATATCATCCGCAGATTCCTTTATATCTTTCTTTGGATGGTTTAAGAATGAAACAAATATTAATGAATTTGATTAACAATGCTATTAAGTTTACCAACAATGGTAATATTATAGTTACAATTGACTTAATAGAAGAATCCAGCAATAAAGTTCACCTACAATTTAGCGTAAAAGATAACGGAATTGGTATTCAACCAGAGAATCAGGTTAAAATTTTTGAGGCTTTTTCACAAGAAGATAGTTCTACTACACGTAAATTTGGTGGAACTGGTTTAGGCTTAACTATTACAAACAAGTTAGTCAAGCTTTTAGGAGGGCAATTGCAACTGAAGAGTGAACCAAATGTAGGAAGTGAATTTTACTTTGATTTGTGGCTAAATAAATCATTACAAATCATTCAAAACGGCATTAAATCCAAAAAATTGGAAGAAGACTTTCGAGAAATTCATATATTAATAGTTGAAGATAATCCAGTAAATTTATTATTGGCAAAAAAATTAACACAGAAATATTTTGTACACGCCAACTTATATACCGCTGAAAATGGTTTAGAAGCTGTTGAAAAATGTAAAGAATTTCAATTTGACTTAATTTTCATGGACATTCAAATGCCTATAATGAATGGTTTTGATGCCTGTAAAGAAATTAGAATCATTAATAATGAGAAAAATCCTATAATTATAGCATTAACAGCCGGTGCTTTTGTTGACGAAAAAGATAAAGCGTTTGAAGCAGGAATGAATGATTATATCACCAAGCCAATACAAAAACAATTGTTTATTGAAGTCATTCAAAAATGGTTTCCGGTTTAACCCAACCAACCATCTCTGTCTAAACTCCGATATTGTATCGCTTCTGAAATATGCATCGGTAAAATAGCTTCACTCCCTTCTAAATCAGCTATAGTTCTGCTAACTTTTAATATTCTATCATACGCTCTCGCAGATAAATTCAAACGCTCCATGGCTGTTTTTAGCAATTGTAAAGAAGCAGCATCTAAGGCACAATATTCACGTATTTGAGCCACACCCATTTGGGCATTGTAATGTATTTTATCCAAATGTTCAAAACGGTTTGCCTGAATTTCTCTAGCTTTAATAACCCTTTCTCTTATAACTGCACTACCCTGCCCTTTTCTGGTTTCCGAAAGTTTTTCAAAAGGTACCGGAGACACTTCAATATGAATATCGATGCGATCTAACAACGGTCCTGAAATCTTCCCTAAATATCGTTGCATTTCTGCTGCAGAAGTTTGAACCGGTGCATCAGGATCGTTAAAATACCCACCAGGCGAAGGATTCATACTTGCCACAAGCATAAACGAAGATGGATACGTAATCGTAAATTTTGCTCTGGAAATAGTCACCTCTCTGTCTTCCAAAGGTTGTCGCATTACCTCTAAAACTTCACGTTTAAATTCCGGAAGTTCATCTAAAAACAACACACCATTATGTGCCAATGAAATTTCTCCCGGTTGCGGATAACTTCCTCCACCTACCAAAGAAACAGAACTCGCAGTATGATGCGGATTTCTGAATGGTCGTTGTGTTAATAAACCAATATTTTTAATTTTGCCAGCAACCGAATGAATTTTAGTTGTTTCCAATGCCTCTTTTATAGTCATTGGGGGTAATATACTTGGCAAACGTTTGGCTAACATGGTTTTGCCAGATCCGGGTGGCCCTATTAAAATGATATTGTGTCCTCCTGCTGCTGCAATTTCCATGCAACGTTTGATGGATTCTTGTCCTTTCACATCTGCAAAATCAAATTCCGGAAATTCCAATGTTTGGTTAAACTCCTCTTTACTATCTATCACCAAAGGTTGTAAAGCCAAATCTCCCTCTAAAAACTGAATCACCTCCTCCATATTACTTACCCCATAAACCTCTAATCCTTCTACTATAGCAGCTTCTTTGGCATTTTCCGAAGGTAAAATAAAACCTTTAAAACCATCTTCTAAAGCTTTGATTGCAATTGGCAAAGCTCCTTTTATGGGTTGTAAACTTCCATCCAACGAAAGTTCTCCCATGATAATGAATTGGTCCAAAGTTTCTGCTTGAATTTGTCCGGATGCTTTTAAAATCCCCATGGCTAATGGCAAATCATAGGCAGATCCTTCTTTACGCAAATCAGCAGGAGCCAAATTAATGATGATTTTTTTTCCGGGTAGTTGGTATCCAATGTTTTTTAACGCAGCAGCAATTCTAAAATTGCTCTCTTTTACTGCATTATCTGGCAAGCCTACCAAATGATAACCTGCCCCTTTGTCTACATTTACTTCTACAGTAATGGTGGTAGCTTCTACACCAAAAACTGCACTGGCATATAATTTTACCAACATAAATTTAAGGTTTACCTGACATAACTCATCAAATTTAAAAAAATAAACCTATACTTTTGTGTCAAATTTTTCAAGGTGAAAAAAATTATTTTCCTTTTATCGCTATTTTTCACAACAAAAAATGAAGCTCAAGGACTCATTACCCAACAAGAGCAACAAATTTGGCTGGGTTATTTAACCGAAACCAAATTTAACCAACATTGGAGTTGGTGGAACGATGCCCATTGGGTACCCGGAAGTTTCGGTATTGTAAGAACCGGAATAACCAAAGCTTGGAACAAACCCAAAATAAAAACTACCGTAGGTTATGCTTTTTTAATGATATATCCTCCCAATGGCCTAACTACGTATCGACCGGAACATCGACCTTGGGGACAAACCACATTGAGCCATGGAAGCAAACCATGGAGCTATTTTCATCGATTGCGATACGAAGGCAGATTTCGTAGGACCATAATAGATGATTATTTGCAAAACGAATTCAACTTTAATTTCAGATTGCGTTATTTGTTCCAAGCCCGGTACTTTTTAAACCAAGAACCAGATGCCACCTACAAATGGTTTTTAATGGCATCAGATGAAGTTTTGGTAAACATCGGAAAAGAGATTAAAGATGGCATTCGGTTGGACCAAAACCGAATTTCTATTGGGGCAGGTGTACAATTTAAAAACACTACTATTCAGCTAGCTTACATGAACCAACTCATTGAATCCAATACTACTTTTAATTTCCGAATGAACCACAATTTGCAGTTACTGGTCTTCCAAAATTTTGATTGGTAGAGCTTTCTCTTTTTATTATTTGTGCGTTCCCCACCCAAAGGTGGGTCGGGCTGTACGTTGCAATCTTTGGCTCGTACCTCCCCAAAGGATTTCCACTGCCATCCCTAACGCGGTTAGTATTTCTAAATAAAAAAGTAAAATAATTTTGTCTTTATGTAAAGTTTATTTTACTTTTGTAAAGTATTCTTAACATTTCTACCTATGAGAGCAACATTTTTATTACCGAATTATCTTAAAGTCGTTGGTTGGCTTTTGTTTTTAACTTCTACGATAACTTACTTGTATTTTACCATTTCTGGGGAATCGATTGATGAATATTTACTGTGCAAAACATTTGCTATTTATCAAGATGGATTTTTTATGGTGGAAAAAAGTAACTCATTTCAATTTATTGAAAATCCAATGTTAGACGAGATATTATTGGTATCCTTTTTACTAGGTGCTTTAATTCTAGGCTTTAGCAAAACCAAAAACGAAGATGAAATGGTAGCCAAAATTAGATACGAAAGCTTGGTTTGGGCAACCATTTTTAATATCGTAATGATTATCATCACCACACTTACCATATACGGAATGGTATTTTTAAATTTCATTTACTTTTTCATTGTATCTAGTTTGTTTTTCTTTGTTATTCGCTTTCATTACCAATTATACCAACTCCAAAAAATCTCCGAAAATGACGAATAAAATCAGAATTTACCGAGCCATCAAAGAGATTTCACAAGAGCAATTGGCTCAGGAAATTGGGGTAAGCCGACAAACCATCCATGCCATGGAAAAAAACAAATACGTGCCTTCTACGGTTTTGGCTTTAAAAATTGCTAGATATTTTGAGGTAAAGGTGGAAGAAATCTTTGCATTAGATAACGAAGATTAACTATAAAAAAACTCTCTGAAATTCAGAGAGTTTTTTAGTTTTAACCTTTTAAACTTGCAATGCTTTGCTCTAAAGCTGCAATTTTATTTAAAGCATCTTGCTCTTTGTTTCGTTCGTTTTCCAAAACTTGTGCAGGAGCACCTTGCACAAATTTTTCGTTAGAAAGTTTCTTTTGAACAGAAACCAAAAATCCTTTGGTATACTCCAATTCTTTTTGCAGTTTCTCTAATTCTTCTTCCACATTGATATTGGCTCCAACCGGAACAAAATATTCATTGGTTTTAACTCTAAAACTAAATGCACCTGAAACCGCTTGGCTAGTTGCAATCATTTCCGAAACATTTCCTAATTTTTGCACAACTGCATTCCATTTTATTCCAAAATTTTCGGTGTCCATTACCAATAATTCGATGGCTTCTTTAAACGGAATGTTTTTATCTTTTCGCATGGTTCGAACTCCGGCAACCACTTCAGCAATAAAATCAAATTGCTCTATCACTGTCCCGTCAAAAGAAGTAACTTTAGGCCAAGTACTTACAATCAAAGCTTCTTCTTTGGTTCTTGGTTGGATGTGTTGCCAAATTTCTTCGGTTAAAAATGGCATATACGGATGCAACAATTTCAACAAATCCTCTAAAATAGCAATGGTTTTTTGGAAGGTAACCGAATCTATCGGCTGACCATAAGCAGGTTTGATCATTTCCAAATACCAAGAACAAAAATCGTCCCAAACCAATTTATAAATTGCCATCAAAGCATCACTTAATCGATATTTTTCAAAGTGATCTTCAATTTCTACCAAAGTTTTTTGAAATTTATTTTCAAACCATGTAGCAGCTAAAGCAGAAGCCTCAGGGGTAGCTACTTCCGCTACTTCCCAACCTTTGATCAAACGAAAAGCATTCCATATTTTGGTAGCAAATGCCCTTCCATTGGCACACAATTCTTCATCAAATAAAATATCATTTCCAGCAGAAGCACTTAACAACAAACCAACTCTAACGGCATCGGCTCCAAACTGTTCAATTAAATCTAATGGGTCAGGTGAGTTACCTAACGATTTGCTCATTTTTCTTCGCAATTTATCGCGAACAATTCCGGTTAAATACACATTGCTAAATGGTTTTACCCCTTGGAATTCGTATCCGGCAAAAATCATTCGAGCCACCCAGAAGAATAAAATGTCCGGTCCGGTTACCAAATCGTTGGTTGGATAGTAGTATTTGATTTCTTCGTTTTCAGGATTTCTAATGCCGTCAAACACCGCAATTGGCCATAACCACGACGAAAACCAAGTGTCTAATGCATCTTCATCTTGTTTTAAATCTGTTAATTGCAAATGAAAATTTCCAGATTTTTGTTTAGCCAATTCCAAAGCTTCTTCTTTGGTTAATGCCACTACATAATCTTCCTTGCCATCTCCGAAGTAGTAAGCCGGAATTTGTTGTCCCCACCACAATTGTCGAGATATATTCCAATCGCGAATATTTTCTAACCAATGTTTGTAGGTATTGTTGAAACGGTTTGGAAACAATTTGATTTCTTCTGTCTCTAATACTGCTTTTAAAGCTGGCTCTACCAATGTATCCATCTTTAAAAACCATTGGTCAGACAATCGAGGTTCCACTACTGCTTTGGTACGTTCAGAAGTCCCTACTTTATTCAAATGTTCCTCTACTTTAACCAAATAACCTAACGATTGTAATTCTGTAGCAATTTCATCACGAACCACAAAACGGTCTTTGCCTTGGTAGTGTAATCCGAAGCTGTTTAAAGTTGCATCTGCATTAAAAATATCAATCACTTCCAACTGATGTTTGTCTCCCAACATTTTGTCGTTCATGTCGTGTGCCGGAGTTACTTTTAAACATCCGGTTCCGAATTCTCTGTCAACATATTCATCAAAAATAATCGGAATGCTTCGGTTGGCAATTGGCACAATGGCTCTCTTCCCTTTAAAATGTTGGTACCTTTCATCCTCCGGATGGATGCAAATTGCAGTATCTCCTAAAATAGTTTCCGGACGAGTGGTAGCAATCACTATATGTTCCTCAGTACCTTCAACAGCATAGCGAATTTGGTATAACTTGCCTTTTCTTTCTTCATAAATCACCTCTTCGTCTGACAAAGTTGTTTTGGCCTCCGGATCCCAATGTACCATTCGGTATCCACGGTAAATCAATCCTTTGTTATATAAATCTACAAACGACTTTAATACAGCCTCTGTCATTTCCGGATCCATAGTAAATTTGGTTCGATCCCAATCGCATGAGCAACCTAACTTTTTTAGTTGCTCTAAAATAATTCCACCATGTTTGTCTGTCC
This sequence comes from Flavobacteriales bacterium, assembly GCA_018335925.1. Lineage (GTDB taxonomy): Bacteria > Bacteroidota > Bacteroidia > Flavobacteriales > Flavobacteriaceae > Flavobacterium. The sequence goes on along the minus strand of JAGXRF010000001.1, from coordinate 20,376 downwards.
ACTCCCAAGCGTGTTTTAAAAACTCTTCGCGAGTAAGTTGGTCTTTGCTAATACCTTCTGCTTGTAATTTGGCAACTACTTTTGCTTCGGTAGCAATAGAAGCGTGATCGGTTCCGGGCACCCAACAAGCATTGAATCCTTTTAATCTAGCTTTTCTGATCAATACATCCTGAATGGTGTTATTCAACATATGCCCCATGTGCAAAACTCCTGTTACGTTTGGTGGAGGAATTACAATGGTATATGCTTTTCTGTGGTCAGGTGTAGAATGAAAAAATCGGTGTTCCATCCAGTAGTCGTACCACTTTTGTTCAACACTTTTAGGATCAAATTGGGCTGGAATTGTCATATTGTATCTAATATATTGTCTTTTGGAATGATTTTTGAAAGTGCAAAAGTAAGATTTTTGTCTGTTTTTATCGGATATTTTATCAACTATCCTAGGAAATAGAAGAAAAAATTTAACAAATGAATGATTTAAAAATTTTTATATTAGCAAACTAACATTACCACACCATGAAAAATTTATACTTATTTGTTTTGGTACTATTTAGCAGTAGCTTGATGGCTCAAAAAGGACCAAAAATTGAATTTAAAGCAAAAGACAACACGATTGATTACGGAAAAGTGTACAAAGGAGAAGACGATGGGGTTAGAAAATTTGAATTTACCAATACTGGTGATGCTCCTTTAATTATTACCAATGTGCAATCTACTTGCGGATGTACTGTTCCTAAAAAACCGGAAGCACCTATCATGCCCGGAAAATCGGAAGTGATAGAGGTAAAATACAACATGGCTTTAGGACCAATTCGTAAAAGTATTACGGTAGAATCCAATGCAGTAAACGTAGAGCAAGGAAGAGTTTATCTAAAAATAAAAGGCGAGGTAGTAGAAAGAACTTCGGTTTTAGAAAAGCCAAAAACCGGACCGATGAATTAATTTTCTTACATAGTTATCATGAAAAAATCCGCTTTTAGCGGATTTTTTCGTTGGTTGTTGTGTGGTTTTGCAGAAAATTCTGCGGGTTGTAGTGTAGTTGTTATCTTGAGTAGTTAGGTGCTTCTTTAGTAATGGTTACGTTGTGGGGGTGACTTTCTTTAATACCACTATTGGTAATGCGAACAAATTGTGCTTCGTCTTGTAGTGTTGCAATATCTTTTGCCCCACAATATCCCATTCCAGCTCTCAAACCACCAATAAATTGTGCCATACTCTCGTTTAATTCTCCTTTATAAGGAACCCTACCTACTATTCCTTCGGGAACTAATTTTTTAATGTCGTCTTCTACATCCTGAAAGTATCTGTCTTTCGAACCTTCTTGCATGGCTTCTAACGAACCCATCCCTCTGTACGATTTGAATTTTCTTCCTTCAAAAATAATGGTCTCACCCGGAGACTCTTTGGTACCTGCTAATAAAGAACCAAGCATTACCGAGTCTGCACCTGCTGCAACTGCTTTAGGGATATCTCCTGTATAACGAATCCCTCCATCTGCAATTACCGGAACTCCGGTACCTTTGATGGCTGCTGCTACTTCCATTACGGCAGATAATTGCGGAAAGCCTACTCCTGCCACAACTCTGGTGGTACAAATAGATCCCGGACCAATTCCTACTTTAACGGCATCTGCTCCATTTTCTACCAAATATTTTGCAGCTGCACCTGTAGCAATGTTGCCAACTACTACATCAATGTGCGGGAAAGCCTCCTTTACTTGTTTTAAAACAGTTACTACCCCTTTGGTATGTCCGTGAGCAGTATCAATCACTATGGCATCTACTCCAGCTTGAATCAATGCGGTGGCTCTTTGCACGGCATCGTGGGTAACCCCAATGGCAGCTGCCACTCGTAACCTTCCGAATTTATCTTTATTGGCAATAGGTTTTTGGGTTAACTTGGTAATATCTCTAAAAGTAATTAACCCAACCAATTTGTATTCGCTATTTACAACAGGTAATTTTTCAATTTTGTTTTCTTGTAAAATTTCTTCAGCCTGAGTCAGGTTTGTGCCTTCTTTGGCAGTAATCAAATTCTCTGAAGTCATTACTTCTGTAATTGCTCTGGTATTGTTTTTTTCAAAACGTAGGTCTCGATTGGTAACAATTCCTTTTAAAATGCCTTGATCATCTACTACTGGAATTCCTCCAATAGAAAATTCTTTCATGGCTTGTTTGGCATCTCCTACTTTGGCATCTAAAGGCAAAGTAACCGGGTCTATAATCATCCCCGATTCTGCTCTTTTAACCTTACGTACTTTTGCAGCCTGCTGCTCAATACTCATGTTTTTGTGCAATACTCCTATACCTCCTTCTTGTGCCATTGCTATAGCCATAGCACTTTCAGTAACCGTATCCATCGCTGCTGAAACGATTGGAACATTCAAAGAAATATTTCTAGTAAATTTAGATTGGATGTTTACTTCGCGTGGTAAAACTTCAGAAAAAGCTGGGATTAACAATACATCATCGTAGGTTAAACCTTCTCCTACTACTTTGGAAGTATGTGATTTCATGAGATGCAATTTGATTAAATTGCAAGCAAAGATAGATATTTTTTTTAGTGTGACAACTTTAATCGTAAATACTGTTGACTTTAAAGGTGTAGTATTTCATCAAAAAATAATAGGCAATTAATTGTGTTAAAACAGTAAAGAATTTAAAAACGTGCAATTCAATAATTTGATAATGAAAAATAAAAAACAAATCAGAAAACAAAAAAAACAAAATCATAAACAAATAAGACAAATGCCTAATGGTATTGTCAATCACAAAATTGATGATGGCAATGGCTACTGCTACCACCAAAACTGTTCCATAAATCAAAACAATCCAACTATCAACATTATTATGGTTCATAATGTCTGAAACATATACCACAATACTACTAAATAGCACCATGGTTAAAAACAACACCAAATTATGCCATGTATGCATTCTTTCTCTTACTTTAACAAAGTCATCAATCCCAGCATTCATTTGAAAAACATAGCTTAATAAATACATGGGAGAGGAAATAAAAATTGTTGGATTACTAGTATAAAGAGTGTACAAGTCACCAATATAACACACTAAAATTGTAGCAAAAAATGCCATACTAAATTTAGGTGGTTTTTGTTGGATAAAATAAACCGCTAAAAAGGGTAAAACAAAAGGTCTAACCACATAATCTAGCAACTTAATTTGAAATAAAAAAGCAAAAGAAGCAATGATACTACTTACAACAAACAAATAAAACCAAACTTCGTTTTTGTTGATTTTCATAGCATTTAAATTTTTGAAACATTTTTTTTAATTGAAATGTAAAAAACTTTATTCACCATTTTTTAAAATTTGATATTTTTTCTGCTTCTCTTGCCACCTTTTTATTGCATATTTTTGCATGTCTTCTACTTGATCTTTTTCATCCACAATTTCAAAACCAAGCAAAGATTCAATTATATCTTCAAGAGTTGTAATGCCATCCATTCCTCCATATTCATCAATAATTAATGAAATGTGTTCTTTTTTTTGAAGCATTTCATCCCAAGCATCAAAAAGAGTCATACTTTCAGGGAATTGAATGATCTCTCTTTTGATGTCTTTTAGTTTTAAGTTGAATTGATCTTCAGCAAGTTTTTCAAAAACCAACTCTCTAAATACATAACCTGTGATGTTGTCTTTGTTTTCCTGAAAAATCGGAATTCTTGAAAAATGTAAAAACTCTTTGTTCTTTAAAAACTCTTCTAAAGTCATTTCTTCATTTGCTGTAACCACCACAATTCGTGGCGTCATGACTTCTTTTATTTTTAAACTTTTTAGTTTAATAAGGTTTTGAATGATTTTATTTTCTTTGTCAGCAAAAATTCCTTCTTGAGTACCGATACTTGCTAATGCTGAAATTTCTTCTCTACTGGTGGTTAATTCTGACTTTTCTCTTGCCAACATCTTTGTTACCAAAGAAGACAGCCAAACCAAGGGGTAGGTTAATATGACCATCCCTTTGATTACTTTAGCAGAAATTCCTATCAATTCTTTGCTGTAATTTGCACCAACTGTTTTTGGAATAATTTCTGTTACCACTAAAATTAGTATGGTTAAAATAGCTGAAACCAAACCAAAATACGCTTCTCCAAACACTATGGTTGCTTGAGCACCTACTCCTGCTGCACCAACCGTATGTGCAACAGTATTTAGAGATAAAATAGCCGACAAAGGTTTGTCAATATCAGATTTAAGTTCCAACATAGTTTCAGCATTTTTGTCTCCTAACTCCATTTTTGATTTCAAAAATGAAACTGGTGTAGATAGCAACACCGCTTCCATAATAGAGCATACAAATGAAGTGAAAAGTGCTATAAACAAATAAATTAGTAAAAGTGTCATTTTGATTTATATAAGAAACATGAAATAAACCGTAAATTTAAATTTTATTGCATGGAGTATACTAAATGAAACATTTAGTTATTAACCATTTTAATGTATTCATCTTCTGATAAAATAGTAACTCCTAATTTTTGGGCTTTTTCCAATTTTGCAGGCCCCATGTTATCTCCAGCTACTACATAATCTGTTTTGCTGGAAATAGAGCTTGCTATTTTTCCACCATGCGACTCAATGTGTAACTTTAACTCTTCTCGGTCAAATTGTTGAAAAACACCAGATACTACTAAAATTTTTCCCTTTAATGTGTCAGAAGTTTTGGAGGTATTCTCTTTCATTTCCATTTGCAGTCCTGCATCTCGTAAACGTTGTAAAATTTCCAGATTTTCCAATTTATTAAAAAACTGAACAATAGATCCGGCAATTTTGTCTCCAATTTCTTCTACCTCTAACAAATCCTCAAAAGTAGCTGCCAACAAAGTATCGATGTTTTGAAAATGAGCTGCTATTTTTTTGGCAACTGTTTCTCCTACAAATCTAATTCCAAGGGCAAAAAGCACTTTTTCAAAAGGCATTTGCTTAGAGTTTTGTACTCCTGCAACCAAATTCTCTGCACTTTTCTGTGCCATTCGCTCCAGCGGAAGCAACTGCTCTACCCTAACTTCATATAAGTCTGCATAATTATGAATCAAACCGGCCTCAACTAACTGTGCTACCGTTTCCTCACCAATGCCATCAATATTCATTGCTTTGCGACTCACAAAATGCTGGATTCTGCCAATAATTTGAGGAGCACATCCTTCTTCATTCGGACAAAAATGTACTGCTTCTCCTTCATTTCTTACCAATTCTGTGTTGCATTCCGGACAGTGGGTAAGGTATTGGATAGGCTCGTTATTCACATCTCGGTAGGCAACTCCAACAATTTTTGGTATGATTTCTCCTCCTTTTTCCACAAAAACCTCGTCACCGATGTGCAAATTGAGTTTGGCTATTTGATCCGCATTATGTAGTGAAGCTCTTTTAACCACAGTTCCAGCCAAATTTACAGGATCTAAATTAGCAACCGGTGTAATGGCTCCTGTTCTACCAACTTGATAAGAAACACTTAACAACTTGGTGGTTACTTGTTCTGCTTTGTACTTGTAAGCCATGGCCCAACGTGGAGCTTTGGCAGTGTGCCCTAGTTCAGCTTGGAAATACAAATCGTTCACTTTAATTACTACCCCATCTGTTTCATATGGCAAATCGTGTCGGTGTACTTCCCAATAATCAATAAAATCAAAAACCTCTTGTAAATTCTGGGCAATTTTGGCATTGGTTGGCACTTTAAATCCTAAACTTCTGGCAAAGTCTAAGCTTTCTATTTGTGTGGCAAAAGGCAAGGCATTTCCAACCATATTGTATAACAAACATTCTAGCGGACGCTTTGCTACTTCGGCACTATCTTGTAATTTTAAACTACCGGAAGCAGTATTTCTTGGATTGGCATAAGGAGTTTCTCCTTTGGCCAACAATGCTTCGTTCATTTTTTCAAAAGCTGCTTTTGGCAAAACAATTTCACCTCTGATATCAAATTTCTCCGGATAATTTCCTTGCAATTGCAAAGGCACAGTTGGAATGGTTTTGATGTTAGCTGTTACTTCATCTCCTTGCAAACCATCTCCACGAGTTACCGCATGAACCAATTTGCCGTCTTCATAGGAAATACTAATAGAAACACCATCGTACTTTAACTCACAACTGTATGCTACCGATGCTACTCCTAGTTGCTTTAAAATTCGCTGTTCCCAATCTTGTAAATCTTCTTTAGAGTAAGAGTTATCTAAGGAATACATGCGAAATTGATGTACTATTGTAGGGAAGTTTTTAGTCACCGTTCCACCTACTCTTTGGGTAGGAGAATTGGCATCAAAAAACTCCGGATGTTTGCTTTCTAATTGTTGTAACAATGCCAATTGTTGGTCAAACTCAAAATCGGAAATTGTAGGGGCATCTAACACATAATAACGATAATTGTGCTCGTGCAATTCTTTTCTAAGTTGGGTAATTTGTTGTGCAATATCCATAGTTACACCAAAATTTGTTCAATTTGTCTGTATAATTCTCCATTGCTTAATATCGCTCCTTGTTGGATGATTTCAAACAATACTTCATTTCGTTCTTTGTCGTATGCTTTCTGACCTCTTAAAATTTCCAATTTATCTGATTGTAAATTTTGCACCATCCATTCCAAACCTTTAGAAGTCATCAAATCTATATCTGGCAACAAACTTTTGATGACGATAGAATGCATTTTATCTTGCTTGCTATGAAACAAAAAGATAAAGTTAGGCGAAAAATGTTCCAGATAATTGGTTTGATCCAATACTTGTTCCCATATCATATCCGAAAACAAATCTAACTCCTCATCTACCAAAACGGAATTGCTTGACTTTAACGTTTCCCATTGTTTTTTATCAATAGATTGGGTAGCTAAAAACTTAGCAAATTCCTCATGTAAGGATTCCATTTGTTCTTTGGTTAATCGGGTGTATTTCATTGAAAAATGGTTTATAGTTGATAGTTTGTGGTTGATGGCTAATGGCTGATGGGTAGTTTGGATGGTATCACTTACAATTTACAATTTACAATTAACTCTTTACTCCAACACCTGCAAGCGAGCAAAACGCAATAACAGTTTTTTGATACCTCCAACTTCAAACTGAATTTCGGCTTTTCTGTCAGCTCCAACACCTTCGAGTTGTATGATTTGTCCTTTCCCAAATCGTTCGTGCATTACTATATTTCCCGGTACTAATTTAACGTCAAAACTACCTCCGTTTTCGTTGGAAGTATTCATCGGTTTTAATCTTCTTACATTGGCAGGGACTTCTTGGTTAGCAACTCTTGGTGGAGTTCCGTTGCTTGGTTTTTGTAAACGCAATTTGCTTTTGTCTACATCACCAAAAATATCCAAATCTATTTGAGGCTTATAGGTATAGGAAGTTGTATCCGGATTGAGGTATTCCAAATACGCATCGTCAATTTCTTCAATAAATCTAGAGGGTTCCGCATCGGTGAGTTTTCCCCAACGATATCTCGATTGGGCATACGTTAAATAAGCCTGATGCTCTGCTCTGGTCAATGCCACATAAAACAACCTTCTCTCTTCTTCCAACTCACTTCTGGTGTTCATGCTCATGGCACTTGGGAACAAATCTTCTTCCAAACCAACCACAAAAACGGTTGGGAATTCCAATCCTTTGGCCAAGTGAATGGTCATCAAAGCTACCCGATCGTCATCTGAAATATCTTTGTCCATATCCGTTGCCAATGCCACATCTTCTAAAAATTCCGTTAAAGAACCCGTTGCTCCATCTATTTCTCTTTGTCCTAAAGTAAAGTCTTTGATCCCGTTGAGTAATTCTTCGATATTTTCTAAACGTGCAATGCCTTCGGGAGTACCATCTTTTTTAAATTCCTGGATCAAACCGGTTTTTTTAACCACCAACTCAGCTAATTGAAAAGCGTCTTGTTGCTGACTCAACACCTGAAAACTTTGGATCATGGTTACAAAATCTTCTAACTTTTGTTTGGTAGGTCCGTTTAGTTTCAAATCCAATGCATGTAAATTCTGCATGATTTCAAACATAGGCTTTTTAAAATGATTGGCTGCCACAGTTAGTTTGTCCATGGTAGTGTCTCCAATCCCTCTTGCCGGATAATTAATCACTCTCACCAAAGCCTCTTCATCTTTCGGATTGATAATCAATCGCAAATAGGCCAAAACGTCTTTAATTTCCTTGCGTTGGTAAAACGACAAGCCTCCGTAAATTTTATACGGAATGTCTCTCTTACGCAAGGCATCTTCAATGGCTCTAGATTGCGCATTGGTTCGATACAACACTGCAAACTCATGGTTTTTTTGTTGGTGTTGCATCTTTTGCTCAAAAATAGTTTGTGCCACAAATCTGCCTTCTTCGTTATCGGTAACACTTCGGTGGACTTTAATTCGAGGGCCATCTTGGTTGTGGGTCCAAACTACTTTGTCTAATTTGGTTTTGTTTTTTTCGATGATAGAATTGGCTGCCTGTACAATGTTTTTGGTAGATCGATAGTTTTGTTCCAAACGATACACTTGCACATCCTGATAGTCTTTCTGAAAATTAAAGATGTTATTGATGTTGGCACCTCTAAAGGCATAGATACTTTGGGCATCGTCACCTACTACACAAATATTTTGGAACCGATCCGATAATGCTTTAACAATCAAATATTGCGAGTGATTGGTATCCTGATACTCATCCACCAAAATATACCTAAATCGATTTTGGTATTTGGCCAATACATCCGGAAAACGATTCAATAGTTCATTGGTTTTCAACAACAAATCGTCAAAATCCATCGCTCCTGCTTTAAAGCAACGCTCTACATAGTTTTGGTAAATTTCTCCCATTCTTGGACGTTTGCTCATGGCATCTGCCTCTTGCAATTCCGGGTTGTTAAAGTAAGCTCTAACTGTAATCAAAGAGTTTTTATAGGAAGATATTCTGCTGTACACCTGTTTTGGTTTGTAAATATCTTTGTCTAAGTTCATTTCTTTGATCACCGAAGTAATCAATCGAACACTGTCCTGCGTATCATAAATGGTAAAATTGTTGGGGTACCCCAATCGGTCTGCTTCAATTCGCAAAATTTTGGCAAATACAGAGTGAAAGGTTCCCATCCATAAATTCTTGGCCTCCCCTGCCCCTACGATTTGTGCAATCCGATGTTGCATTTCACGTGCTGCTTTATTGGTAAAGGTAAGTGCCAAAATATTAAACGCATCTACTCCTTGACTCATCAAGTAGGCAATACGCATGGTCAACACTCTCGTTTTTCCCGATCCTGCACCAGCAATCACCATCATTGGGCCATTGATTTGCAATACCGGAGCTTTTTGGGCATCATTCAGTTGATCGATATACTTTTCTATCATACCATTCCTTCATAAAAACACAAAAATAAGCGTACGTGTTCGTTCTCACAAACCTTTATTTGGATACTTATTAACTTTTAGTACTTTTGGGCAAAACCAAAAATATGGACCAACAACGCATCATCGAAATATTTATTTATACCATCCCTACTGCTATTGTGGGAGTTACCGCTTACCAAATGGTGAAAGAGTTTTTGAAAAACGAAAACAACCGCAGAAATTTTTTGTTGCAAAAAGAATTATCGCACCAAAGTTTGCCATTGCGATTGCAAGCCTATGAACGAATGGCTTTGTTTTTAGAGAGAATTCACCCCAACAAATTATTGTTGCGAGTTGAACCTCAAAACAACAATAAAAATGATTACGAAAATTTGTTGATTGCTCACATTGAACACGAATTTGAGCACAATCTATCGCAACAAATTTATATTTCAGAGCCATGTTGGAAGGTAATCCAAACTGCAAAAAACACCATCATTCAAAACATTCGAAAAATTAACATGAGCGATAAAATTGATAGTGCCCATAAATTAAGAGAAGCTATTTTACAGGAATTGCTGGAAAATGCATCCCCAAGCGGATTGGCATTGAGCTATTTGAATGAAGAAGTAAAATCCTTGTTTGCTTAGTTTTTAACCTCACCTAATAGTCTTTCCAAAGCTTGACGATTTTTTTCCGGTAAACGTTGTACGATTTTTTGGTAATACTCTTTTTTGGCTTTTACCTTGATTTGCTCTCGGATGGTATCTTTACAAAACTGCACAAATTGCCATCGGTGGTGCACCAATCCATCTGCCAAAAGTTCGTAAACATTAGTATCGTTCGGGTTTAAGAACAACAATTTTTCTATGGCATTTCTTCGAACATACGAAGGAAAATGAGGAGTTGCATATTGCAATAATTCGTCATAATGAGCTATCTTGTTATCCAATTCTTCTGTCATCAATGCCAACGACAACCAAGTAGTGCGAATATTTTTGTCCTGCAAGCCTAGCATTTGGTTGGTTTGCTCCAAATATTTTTTTCGATCTTCCGGAAAACTTTGCCAAAGGTTTTGTAGTGCAATTTCTCGGGTAACGTAGGAAGGTGCATCAAACAATGTTTCGTATAAACTTTTCCATTCCTCCGGTACTTCATTCCCCAAAGCAGCTGCCATTTGTTGCACTTCGATGTGTTTGGAAGAAAGTGCTTTTTGCACAAAAACTTTCTTTTCCTCGCTATCTATAGGATACAATTGTTTTAGTATTTCTTCCTGTAACCAAGGTTGGTTTTGGTTCCAAATTTCTTCCAAATCATTTGTTTTTTCTGAAATTGGCAACGATTGCAGTTCCACCAACATAAACCATTGCTCCATGATGGAATATTTCTTTAAAATAGCCAACACTTCTGTTAGCGGAAAGCCTTTTTCGAACAGCCATTTTTGGGCAAAAGCATCTACATTTTGTTTGCTTACTTCGGAAACTATCTTCAAAAAATCGTTGGTAGTAGCCGATTGAAAAGCGTATTGTTGCAAGAATTTTTTCACCGATGCATCCAATGCTTCAGTCCCTATCAAGTGTTCTAAAGCCAATACAGCCCATGCTCCTTTTTGGTAGTATGCCAACGAGCTTCCGTTAGAGGAAACCACCAAAAGCGGATCTTCTTTTGAGGCACGTTGTAAGCTACTTGCAGTTTCATATATTTTTTGCACAAAATAATCTTCTCCAAACAAATGCTTTTCTGCTTGTAAGGCGTAATAGGTGGCAAATCCTTCGTGCAACCAATGGTGCTCCGAAGTTTTGGAAGTCACCAAATTGCCAAACCATTGGTGTGCCAATTCATGGGCATGCACATTCTCATAAGGTCGGTCGTGGTACCCAATGGCATCTACCATAAATTCTGACGAAAAAATGGTAGAAGTAGTATTTTCCATTCCTGCATACAAAAAATCATATACAGGAACTTGCCGATAAATCCCCCAAGGATAGGGAACTTGCAAGCGTTTTTCGAGGTAGGAAAAAATCTCTTCTGCGTTTTTATATGTTGGTTCCCAATAGTTTTCATGATTTTTGGGCAAATACCATTCCAACGGAGTTTTTAATTTGGTTTGCACTTCTCGTTTTTCAAAATCACCTATGGCCAACATCAACAAATAGCTGCTCATGGGGTGTTGCATTTGGTAATGCCAAGTGGTTTGGTGGTTTTGGGTGGTTTTATGGATCAATTTTCCGTTGGATAAAACTGTAAAAGCATGATCGTAAGTAACTTCTATTGAAAATAAAATCTTTTGTGTAACATCATCTACCGATGGCAACCAATAGCTGGTGTATTTCCCTTGCCCTTGTGTCCAAATTTGGGGTTGGTTTTCATAATTGGTAAAGTACAAGGTTTGTTTAGGAGTAGCTTGGTAAACGATATGTACTTGGTTGGTTCCTTTTTTCCATTTGCCAACTATTTTTAATTGCTTTTGGTCATACAAAAAGGAAAGGTTTTTTTGTTGGAAAATCACTTCTTTTACTTGCATGTTTTTGGCATCTAAAACCAAGGTATCCGCATTTTTTACTGAGGTAAAAGTAACCAGTACAGTCCCGGAAATGCTCTTACTCTCCATTTGAGGTTGCACTTTGGCATGTATTTTTTGAATGCTAATTTGTGCATCTGCCAAGGCAACAAACAAACCAAAAACAACACTAAAGAAAAATTTGAAATAAAAAGTCATGACTCAAAAGTAAAATTTATAGGGATGCAATGCACAAAAGTTGGTTAAAAAAAGTGTGATTTCTTATCGCCTTCTTACATTTGTGCTTTGACGAATGCGACAGATATATAGCACTTTTTAAATGAAACCCATTCCTACTAAAACCCTTCAAGACCTGGAGTTTGATACCATTTTGCAAAGTATCGCTTTAAAATGCGTTACCGAGCCAGGTAGAGCTCAAGTTTTGACCATACAGCCTTATACCAATCAGGAAGCGTTGCTAGCTTCCTTACAACAAACCAATGAATATTTGGCCTCTTTTTCCAACCAAAATGCTTTGCCAAATCATGGCTTTGACGATTTGAGTAAAGATTTTCAATTTTTGGCCATCGACAATAGTCACTTAGATGCTCCGGTATTTTTAAAAATAAAAGAACTCTGCGAAACTACTATCAAGTTGGCTCGCTTTTTACAAAAAATGGAAGTGTACTACCCCAACTTGTTGGCTTCTTCCTTGCATTTAAATACCACTTTACCGGTAGCTGCTTGGATTGATGCCATTGTAGATGCTTTTGGAGAAGTAAAAAACAATGCTTCGGTTGATTTGGAACATAAACGTTACCAAATGGGATTGATAAAAGGAAAAATCAACCAAAGTTTTGGTACCGCTTTGTCTCATTACAACAGTTTGGGTTACTTAGATGAAATTAGAGAAAGTGTGGTAGACAACAAAAGGGTGTTGGCTGTGCTTTCGATGTATCGAAAAAAGGTAAAAGGTTCCATTTTAGGAACGAGTAAAACGGGAAGCATTTCGTATGTAGAGCCTGAATCGACCAACCAATTTACCAGAGAGCTACAAAACTTACAATGGGAAGAGAAAGAAGAAATTGAAAAAATACTCAAAAAATTAAGTGCACAAATTCGACCGTTTATCAATGATTTGGTGGCCTACCAAACTTTTTTAACCCATATAGATGTGGTGGCTGCCAAAGCCAAATATGCCAGACAAATTCATGCCATTTTACCGGAAATTAACCAAGAAAAACGGTTGTATTTTAGAGATGCCTACCACCCTATTTTGTGGGTAACCAACCAAGCCAAAAAGCAGAAGACCTATCCGCAGACCATTGCATTGGAAAACGACAAACGCATTATAGTGATTTCAGGTCCCAATGCAGGTGGAAAAACCATTTCGTTAAAAACCGTAGGGCTCTTACAACTCATGTTACAATCGGGTATTTTAATTCCGGTGCATGAACGAAGTACCACTTGTTTGTTCGATCGAATTTTAACAGATATTGGCGATAACCAATCCATTGAAAATCATTTAAGTACCTATAGTTATCGTTTGAAAAACATGAACTACTTTTTAAAGAAGTGTTCTTCCAATACCTTGTTTTTAATTGACGAATTTGGTACGGGTTCCGATCCGGAATTAGGAGGTGCTTTGGCAGAAACTTTTTTAGAAGAGTTTTACCATCGCGAGGCTTATGGCATCATCACCACCCATTATACCAACTTAAAGATATTGGCCAATGAATTGCCTTATGCCATCAATGCCAATATGTTGTTTGACGAACGTTCGTTAGAACCAATGTTCCAACTACATTTAGGGCAACCCGGAAGTTCGTTTACCTTTGAGGTAGCACAAAAAAACGGCATTCCGTATGGTTTGATCAACCGAGCCAAAAAGAAAATTGAACACAGCAAAGTTCGCTTTGACAAAACCATTGCCACTCTGCAAAAAGAAAGAGCCAAATTGGAAAAAACTTCTACCAATTTGAAAGAAGAAGAACAAAAAGCAAGAGAAGAAAGCACGAAAATGAAGGAGATTAACGACAAAATCAAAGACAAACTAATCAAATACCAAGAGCTGTACGACCAAAACCAACGCTTGGTGTACTTAGGTCAAAAATTAGACGATTTGTCGTTAAATTACCTGAACAATGCCAACAAAAAAGTGCTGATTGGAGAATTGCTAAAGGTGGTTGAAATGGAAAATGCCAAACGCAAAAAAGCATCTGCCAAAGAAATAGCCATACAGAAGAAAGAGCAACAAGTGTTGCAAAAAGAGGTGGCACCAAAGTTGGAAGAAATTAGAAAAGAAAAGAAAGCCAAAAAAATCAAAGAGCAAAAATTAGAAGCTGAAAAACCGGTGTATGTTCCAAAAGTAGGAGACAGAGTTCGCATGATTGATGGCAAGGCTGTAGGATCTATCGATTCGATTGAAAAGAACAAAGCAGTGGTGAATTACGGAGTTTTTACCTCCAAAGTTTCGTTAGAAATGTTAGAATTAGTAGAAAAAGGCAAGTAAGATGGAACTACCAAATAAAAAAATTGTGTTGTTTGATGGGGTTTGTAACTTATGCGAAAGCAGTGTGCAATTGATTATAAAACACGACAAAAACGAAGCTTTTATGTTTGCTTCGCAACAATCGGAAATCGGAAAAGACATTTTGCGATATTTGGGCATCGACACCAAAAAAATGGATGGCATTGTTTTGTATGAGCCCGGAGTAGCTTATTTTATCAAATCGGATGCTGCAATGGAAATTTTAAAAGAATTCCCTTTCCCCTATTCCCTGTTGCGTATTTTCAGACTTTTACCCCTTTCAATACGAGATGCTGTTTACGATTACATTGCCAAAAATCGCTACACTTGGTATGGCAAAAAAGAAGCTTGCTGGTTGCCAACGAAGGAGTTGAAGGCAAGGTTTTTGGAATAATAGTTGATGGATTTAAAAGCTATAAGCTATAAATTGTAAGCGGTTAGCTTAACTTTTTGAGGAATATGTGTCGATGCTTAACCAAGTTCAGCAGACAGTAATAGTGATATACTGACCCGAGTGAAGCGAACATGATAGATGCTGAAACAATCTCGAAGCTTCTGGACAGTATGACAAGTATTTATAACTCACTGCTCACTCCTGATAGCTAAACCCATTTGCTAATTCGTATATTCGCTCAATAACTCCTCACTCTTCACTAAAAAACCCCTTTCAAAGCCTCATTTTTAATTTGAATAGAAGCTGGTGAAAATTGAAACTTTTCTTGTAACAAAGTAGCATACACACTTCTAAAATCAGTTTCAAAAACCAAATCGCCTTGTTGGAGTTGGCTTAAATTTGGATTGGAACCTATTACTTTTCCTTTGTTGTTGCCTCCAATGATCAACATAGGTCCAGCAGTGCCATGATCGGTACCTGAACCATTCTCTTTTACCCTTCTACCGAACTCTGAAAAAACCACCAAAGTGACTCTGCTTAACAAAGCATTCTTTTTCAAATCGTTGTAAAAGGAATATATAGCATCATTTAAAATACCCAATTGTTTTTGGTGGATTTGTAATTGGTTGTTATGGGTGTCAAATCCGTTTAAAGAGGTGTAATATACTTTGGAATGCAAGCCTCCTTTGATTAATTTTGCCATCCATTCTAAATTTTTGGCTAACGGATTGTTGGCATAACTTTCGTTGAAATATGCTGCTTTTTTAAGGGCTTTGCCAATTTCCTCCATTCCCTCTGTAGAAGCATATTGTAGCTTTCTTACAAAATCGAGTTGTGGATTGTTAGATAATTTCAATTCTTCACCATCGGTTTGATATCGTTTGATTTTTTGAAAGTCTTTCACCGTAAGTCCGTTAGACTTTTGAGCCTTCAATGCCAAATTGTCAATCGGGTCGATGTTCAATGATGGAACCAACTCATTGGTACATTGGATGTCTAAAAAACGACCCAACCAACCATGGTCTAAATACTGGTGGCTATCTGATGCAGTTTGCCAAATTTCCTGACTTCTAAAATGAGAGCGATTCGGATTTGGATATCCTACATTTTGTATCACGGTTAAATTGCCATCATGGGCTATTTTTGCCAAATCTTTTAACGCTGGATGAAATCCCATGCCATTTATAGCTTGGATGACCTCACTTTTAGAAATACCTATCTTCGGACGATGTTCATAATACAACGGATCGGTATATGGAATAAACGTATTTAACCCATCGTTTCCTCCGTTGAGCTGGATAAATACCAAAACTTGGTCAGAAGAGATCTCTTCATTTGCCAACCAATTTGATGCCGATAAAAATTGTGGCAAAACCAACCAACCTCCGGTGCCGGTTGCGGTAAGTTGTAAAAATTTTCTTCGTTCCATGCTTAAATAATTTGAAATTCAGGTGATTTTGCCAAATATTGGTACACTCTCAACATACTTTGTTGGGCATTGGCAGATTTGGGGTCGAAATCGTACTTTAGGATTTGGTTTAATTCTGATACCATTTCCGGATTGGTTTCAAAAATCATTCGATTGGTTAACTCCTCTAAAATGGTAGCAGCATTTTTGGGGTTATTGCATACCAATTTCGGAAGCAAATCAATGGTTCCTACTTCAAATCTTTCCAACCGTTTGGCAAGTTGTTTTTTAAACATTTCGTTGCCATCTATTAAAAAATCGATGAACTGATTTCTGTCTGCATACGTTTGGGAAGTCAACCATTCTTTTCCTCCCTTCCAGCCTTTTACATTGGGTTGGTCATAAATGTCCATGGCTTGATTTTTTAAAATAAAAGCCAATAATTTGTAGTTAGGTGTGATATTCAAATCGTGGTGTACTTGTAAAAAAAATACCAACGGATTTTTTATTTGGTTGCCACCTTGGGTATGTTGGCATTCTTCTGTAAACATTTTTTGAAAAAACGGCTTTAATTCATATTGGTGTTGCAACAATACTTTGCCATATTTTTCTATCAAATGCTTGGGAGGTTGGTCGAAAAAAAACCATTTCAAGACTTTCTCTGCTAAAAAATAAGCTACTTGGGGTTTTTCAAAAATCAAATCGATGGCATCGCTGGCATCAAAATTTCCGGTAGAGCCAAAAATAGTTTTGGCAGCATTGTCTTTCAATAGCGGACGATACATTCCTTTTTCCTTTCCAAAGGATAGTCCGGCCAAAGCTCGAGCAACGTTTTTAATATCTTGCTCTGTGTAGTGGCCTTCTCCCAAGGTAAACAGCTCTAATAACTCTCTGCCTAGGTTTTCGTTGATTTTATTTTTTACGTTTTGTTGGTTGTCCAAATACTTGATCAACGCATTGGAATACACCATTTCTTTTACCAAGGTTTTGTAATTACCTAGAGCATGTTGGTGGATGGTTTGGTAGTGAAGATAGACCCAATAAGGCACTCGTACCGATTGCAAAGTCACCACAAAGTGGTTTTGAAAAAACAACGCAATTTTTTCTAGCAAAGGGTACTCTGACTCGTCAAACCGTTGCAATGCCCATGCTTTGAACTGAAAATTGGTTTGGTTAATGTATTGTACAATTTTTTGAATCTCTTCTTCGTTACCCTTTACAGCCTCTCTTATTGTACGAAACTCTGCAAGACTTTTCGGACTATTGGCAATAAACAAAGGTTCTTTTACCAATACCTTAGCATCTAGTTGATGTTGCAGATATTTATCTAAGCCAACTGATTGTATAATATCTGCTTGTTTAGTAGAAAACCCTAATCGCAAAGCATTTAAATGAGAATTAATCATCTAGTAAATAAAATTATATATACACTTTGACTATGATAAGGGTAAATGGTTTAAGTTCAAAACAAGGTGAAGCTTGTCTCGATGAATTCATAACAAAGTTTCTAACAAATAATAAATCTAATTTAAAAAATAAATTTCTTGTATTAAAATCGAAATCATTCCAAATCATAATATAAGCAATTAACTTTGGTTTGTTATGGTATTTAAACAAATCAAACATTACTCTCTTTAAGACCTTACAGACTTTGAATAAATTGGTTGAATTTGTTTTTAGCTGTTTGATTTTCAAACAAAGCAGTGTGTCCGGCTCCGGGAATTTCTACAAACTGGGTGTTTTGACAATTGGTGCATTGCAATACATCTTGTTTAAATACTGGCCAGGAGTGCATTTGAATAGCACTATCGTTTAAACCCTGTACAAATAAAATGTCTGATTGGAATCCATTAGTAAAGTTTAACAACGAACGTTGCATATACGCATTTGAGTTTGCAGTGGTGGTACCATATTCGATTTTAAGTCTGTTGCAAGCATAGGTAGGTGGTGCTTGTCCGATTTCCTCAAGCCCACATCTGTACACCAAGTTCAATGGTCCAGGTGCATTGGCTATAACTCCATTGGTTGCATGCATAGTATTTAATCGGGTTACCAAATACCCCCCTTGGGAATGGCCTGCCAAAAAAATCTTTTTTATGGTAATTCCTAATTCCTCGCTTGCTTTGTGTTTTACCCACAACAATGCTGCTTCAGCTTGCACAATATTATCTCCAAACAAAATATTTAATTGCGGGTGGGCTACACTTACCAACATCATGTCTGTTCGTTCTAATATTTTTTTGAACTGGTTTAGTGTGTTTTCAGCAGCGTTTAAAACCATCGCGTCACTTTGTACAGTGCCATGATAGGTAATCAATACATCTACTTCATTGTTTGTTGGCTTGTCAATAATTACCTGTACATTGGTATTTTGGTAGGTAACTGTTCGCACAACTCTATACGCATTGTTCGAAATTGGTTGGATGGGTTGGTCGCTTGAACAAGAGAAACAATAAAAAAGCAATAGTAGTATATATCTCATGGCCTTTGTTTTACATATAAAAAGATAGACTTGTTTAAACATATATGGTTTAATCGGATGCCCCATTTTTTAATGTTTGCTCACCATCAAAGGCTAAGATATCTCCTGGCTGACATTCTAAAACTTCGCAAATGGCCTCAAGGGTACTGAACCTTATGGCTTTGGCTTTTCCGGTTTTTAATATGGATAAGTTTGACAAAGTAAGTCCAACCTTTTCGGAAAGCTCATTGAGCGAAATTTTTCGCTTGGCCATCATCACATCTAAGTTTACAATAATTGCCATGTTATACGGTTAAGTCGTTTTCGGTTTGCAACTCTACCCCTTTTTGAAACACCAATGCCAACAGGTAAATCACCCCAGCAAAAAAGAAGGTCTCGCTTCCGTTGCTTTCTATGGGCACAGCTATTCCCTTATTTATCAAGTGCTTGATGTAACCTTCGGCAATGATGGTTAAAATTCCGGTTCCTAATGCCACATAACTCATTTGCAAAAACATTTGGGTAATGGTTGACTGAAAAGGTTTGTTTAAATCAAACTTCATAAAAAGTTTTACTACCAAGTACGCAATGTAGGCTTTGAGTGCCATTATGGAAATTACCAAAGAGGCTACAAAACCATACTGCACGGTATCGTGTTGGTACAATTCGAACAAGTTTAAGCCCAAATACAAATCTTTAGCAGCTGTCGCATTTACCAATAAACTGATGGTAAAGGAAACCATTAAAGCACCAGTTTTGATGCATAATCCGATAAATGCAATCCAAAAAAGGACTTGCATGGTTTTAAAAATAGTGGCATTTGTAGAAGTCATTGTAATAAGTTTTAAAGTTTGACTCTGCAAATAAAGATAAATATTTATTGAAAAACAATAAATTTTTAATTATTTTCAATATAAAACAAAAATACCAATAATTAAAAACCTGCCTTAGCAGGAAATTCTATTTATGGAGTATAAATTAAGGTTTGGATGGTGCACTTTTCACTTTATCAATCATTTGAGAGCCTTTCCTTTTTAAAGAATCCAATTGGCTTTGGCTTTTTTGTACCAAGGTGTCAATTTTCTTTACATGTTCGGTTCCTTTTTGAATCATGGAATCTATTTGCTTTACTTGGTCTACCTTTTTGTTAACCAACGAATCGATAGAATCGGCTTTGCTTTGAATTTGGTTGAGTTCGTCGTCAATCTTTTGGTTAATATGGTTGCATGAAGAAGAGAAGAACAAAGTTGTACAAGCTAAAAATATAATGGATTTCATGGAAAAAAAGAATTAGGTTTAAAAATTATTCAACAAATTTCATGCCTTAAAGTGTGAGTAAAATGCGGAAAGCAATTTTAAGATGCTGACCCAAGTTCAGCATGACAGGACTAGAGAGATGGTGACTCTAAGAGAAAAGGATAGATGCTGAACCAAGTTCAGCATGACAGGCTAGTTTGTTTGTCATTCCGAACTTGTTTCGGAATCTCTTTAAAGTTGATTGGCAAGCTATATAACAATTGACATTACAACAAATCCTTTGGACGTAACTTCCATAAATCATCCCAGTTGGGATTCGATTCTTCTATTAGATTAATTTTCCAATCGCGATGCCATCGTTTTAATTGTTTCTCTCTCGCGATAGCTTCATTTATATATTGGAACTCCTCAATGTATACCAATCTTTTTAATTTATATTTTGCAGTAAATTTACTTCCTTCTCCTGTGTTATGTTGTTCCATACGATCATCTATTGCTGCGGTAACTCCAATGTATAGTGTCC